>JAHBWF010000286.1 GCA_019637105.1 Labilithrix sp. | reverse complement strand
GTCGCGGAGCGTGCGGACGGCGGCGGAGGCGCGGACGGCGTCGCGGAGCGCGCGGACGGCGGGGCCGCGTGCCGTGCGTACGGCGAGCTCGCCGCCGGGATCTCGAGCGTCGGCGCCATGCGCTGGATCTCCGTCCGCGACGAGTCGGGGGCCGGCGGGACCGTCTGGATGTCCGTACGCGAGAACGGCACCGGCGTCGGGATGCGCGGCGCCGGGCGGCTCGGCTGGGGCGGCGTGGGCGGCGGAGCGGAGCGCGCCGAAGGGACGCCGTCGCGCGCGGTGATCGACGGCGGCGTCGATCCGGGCGGGCGCACCGACGCCGCCCCGTCGCGCGACGAGCTGACGGGCGGGAACCCCGAGGCGGGCCCGCCCCGCGACGAGCTCGCCGGGGCGCCGATCGCCGGGACGCCGTCCTTCACCGTGGCCGACGTCGGATCGTCGCGCGACGACGGGGGCGCCCCCGGCGCCGGCTGCGCCATCACGATCGTCGTCTCCCGCGTGTCGCGGCGCACCTCGGGCGGCGCCGGCCGCGAGGCGCTGCCCGGCCGCGGCGTCGTGGCGACCGCGTTCATCGATCGCGAGATCGACGACGTGATCGCCGGTTTGAGCCAGCCCGACTGGCGCTTCTGCTCGCCGGGGAAGAGCGCGTCGACGAGCTCGGCGAGGCGCGCGGTGACGTCGTCCGGCGTGGTCCGCGTGAGGACGAACGCGTCGAGCTCGCGCGCGAGGTGCGCGGCCGACGGGTAGCGGTGATCGCGGTTGCGCTCGAGCGCCGTCCGCGCGATGCGCGCGAGCTCCTCCGGGACCTCCGGGGCGACGGCGCGCGGGTCGGGGATCGGCCCGAGCTGCACCGCGCGCACGGTCTCGATGTCGGAGTCGCGGCGGAAGAGCCGCCTGCTGGTGAGCAGCTCCCAGAACGTCGTGCCGAGCGAGAAGACGTCGCTCCGCCGATCGAGCGGCATCTGCATGATCTGCTCGGGCGAGAGGTACGAGAGCTTGCCCGCGAGCATCTGCGAGCCCGAGGCCTCGCCGGCCGTGACCTTGGCGAGCCCGAAGTCGAAGAGCTTCACCTCTCCCTTGAACGTGGCGAAGACGTTCGCCGGGTTGACGTCGCGGTGCACGAGCGCGAGCGGCCGTCCGTGCTCGTCCGTGAGCTCGTGGGCGTAGTGGAGGGCGTCGGCGATGCGCGCCGAGACCCAGGCGGCGAGCTCGGGGCTGAGCCGGGCGTCGCGCGCGACGAGGGCGTCGTAGATGGCCGCGAACGTCTTGCCGAGCATCAGCTCCATCGCGATGAAGTCCTGCTCGGCGTCGCCGCCCACCTCGAGGGTGCGGACGATCCCGGGGTGGACGAGGCGCGCGAGCAGCTTGCCCTCCTCGAGGAACATCTTCACGAGCCGCTCGTCCTTCGCGACGTCGTGGCGCACGATCTTGAGGGCGACCACGTGGCTCTTGTCGTGGGGCGCCTGGGAGCCGCTGAAGCCCGGGCGCGGGGTGTGCGGGAAGTCCGGGTCGGGGTCGGGCTCGACGCGGCGACCGAGGTAGACCGCGCTCATCCCGCCGCCGGCGATCTTCGCGACCACCTCCCACGGCCCGAGGCGTGTCGGACGGTACGGACCGGAGGCCCGTCTCGGGGGGGACGCCATGGCCTACCATTGTGCCAGCGACCGGGACGCGCCCGCGACAAAGTTTCGAGGCGGCCCCCCCGCCGGGCCTCCCCGCGGGGGTAGAATCCGCGGGGTGGACAACGTCGCCATCGCGCGGGCGCTCGTGGATCTGGCCGACCTGCACGAGCTCGGAGGGACCCTGCCGTTCAAGGTGCGGGCCTTCCGCTCGGCCGCGCGCGCCATCGAGGGCTTCGGCGGGAGCGTGGCGGAGCTCGCCAAGAGGGACGCGCTCGCGGAGGTCCGCGGCGTGGGCGACGGCGTGGCGCGCCGCATCAAGGAGCTGCTCGAGACCGGCACGATCGCCGAGGCCGAGGCGCTCCGGGCGAAGCTTCCGCCCGGGCTGCTCGAACTGATGAACCTGCCGGGCATCGGCCTCAAGACCGCGCAGCTCGTCTGGCAGGAGCGCGGCATCACGACGATCGACGAGCTCGAGAAGGCCGCCCTCGAGGGCCGCCTCCGCGATCTGGCGCGCTTCGGCGAGAAGCGCGAGGACAAGCTCGTCGCCGCGATCGCCGCGTGGCGCAAGCGCGCGGCCGCGCCGAAGCGGCGCCCGCTCGCCGAGGCGCTGCTCGCGGCCGAGGCGATCGTCGCGAAGATGTCCGCCGTGCCCGGCGTGCTCGCCTGCGACTACGCCGGGAGCCTCCGCCGCCGCGCCGAGACGATCGGCGACCTCGACGTCCTCGTCGCCGCCTCGAAGGACGACGCCCCCGCCATCATGGACGCGTTCGCCGCGCTGCCGGGCGTCGTCGAGGTGCTGGGCAAGGGCGAGACGAAGACGAGCGTCGTCCTCGACGGCGGGATGCAGGCCGATCTCCGCGTCGTCCCGCGCGAGTCGTGGGGCGCCGCGATGCAGTATTTCACCGGCTCGAAGGACCACAACGTCGCGATGCGGACGCTCGCGGTGAAGAAGAAGCTCAAGGTCAGCGAGTACGGCGTCTTCGACGAGCGCGGCGCGAAGCTCGCCGGCGACGACGAGGCCGCGGTCTACGAGGCGATCGGCCTCCTCTGGATGGCGCCCGAGCTGCGGGAGAACCGCGGCGAGATCGAGGCGTCGCAGACCGCGTCGCTCCCGGCGCTCGTCGAGCTCGCCGACCTCAAGGGCGACCTCCACATGCACACGACGGAGACCGACGGCAAGAGCACGCTCGACGACATGGCCGCCGCCGCGAAGGCCGCCGGCCGCTCGTACATCGCGATCACCGATCACTCCGAGACGCTCACGTTCGTCCGCGGGATGACGCGGGAGCGGCTCCGCGAACAGAAGAAGAAGATCCGTGACGTCGAAGAGCGCCGAGGGATCCGGCTCTTCGCGGGCCTCGAGGCCGACATCCTCGCCGACGGCACGATGGACATGGCCGACCACCTCGGGGAGCTCGAGTGGGTCGTCGGCAGCGTGCACCAGAAGCTCCAGATGCCGAGGGACGAGATGACGAAGCGGGTCGTCCGCGCGATCGAGTCCGGCAAGATCGACTGCCTCGGTCACCCCACGGGCCGCCAGCTCGGGCAACGCGAGCCGAGCGAGCTCGACATGGAGGTCGTGATGGCCGCGCTCGCGAAGGCGGGCGTCGCGATCGAGCTGAACTGCTCGCCGCTCCGCCTCGACGTCGACGAGCACGTCGCGAAGATGGCGCGCGACGCGGGCGTCCCCGTCGTGCTGAACAGCGACGCGCACAGCGTCCGCGAGCTCGAGCACCTCCGCTACGGCGTCGGCATCGCGCGCCGAGCCTGGCTCTCCCCCGCCCACGTCCTCAACACGCGGACGGCGGACGGGCTCCAGGCCTGGCGCGCGCAGCGTCGGAGCTGATCGAGCCGGAGCTGCCGGAGACGCTCACGGTGCGCCGCGACGCAAGGCTTGCGCGGCGGCTCGCGCGCCGCGCGGAGACGCCGTGGAAAATGCGCGGGGCCGGCCCCGGATCGCGCCGGCACGCGGGGTGCAGCTCCGCCGGGTCATGAAGCCCCAATCGTCGCCCCGTACCGTCATCGTCGCCGCGCTCGACCACTCGGCTGCGCAGGATAACGTCCTCGAGGCCACCGCCGCGCTCGCGCGAACGGCCCCCGACGCCGAGGTCCACGTCGTTCACGTCGTCGACGCGGGCGCTCCGCCGGGGAACATCGCCATCCCCCTGACCGAGACCGAGAGGGCGGGCCGTGAGCTCCTTCATCGAGCGAAGGCGCTCCTCGCCGAACGGTTCACGGGGCGCGTCGCCGCGCACCTCGCGGCGGACGTCCCCGCGCGCTACGTCCTCCAGCTCGCGAACGACGTCCAGGCGGACATCATCGTCGTCGCCCCGCACGGGAAGGGGCCGCTCGAGCGCCTCTTCCTCGGCTCCGTCTCGCAGCAGATCGTCAAGCAGGCGTCGTGCGCGGTGCTCGTCGCGCGCCCGAAGGAGTACGCGCCCGTGCCGGAGATCGAGCCCCCGTGCCCGAAGTGCGTGGAGGTCCAGCAGACGACCCAGCGCGAGCAGCTCTGGTGCGCGCAGCACTCGGGGAAGCGGGTCCGCGGGCGCGTGCACTACCAGACGCCGGAGCCGTTCGGGATCGGCTCGTCGCTCCTGCACCCGACGCCCTGAGCGGCGCGGGCGCGCCCGACCCGAATCGCCGCGGCGCGCCTCCGCGTGTGGAAGAGCTTGCCGCGCGCCCGGCGCGCGTCGTCCGGGCGCGCGTCGTCCGAACGAGTGGCTTGTTGCGACGCCTCCGGCGGGTCAAGCTGGGCGCGTGCGTAACCTTGCCTTGCTCGTCGCTCCCTCGGCCGCTGCTCTCCTCGCGCTGATCGCCTGCCAGGACGATCCGGCCGGCGGCGGCGCGGAGTTCTCGCTCGACGCCGGTCCGATCGGCTTCGACGCGTCGTCCCCGCCGACCGACGCGACCTTCCCGGACGCCCCCGCCCCGGACGCCGCGCCCGACGCGCCGGTCGTGCCGGCCGTCAGCGTCACCGTCCTCGACGCGAAGGGCGGCGGCAAGGCGGGCGTGCGGATCGTGTTCCACGACGCGACCGGCGCGGTGATCGACAGCAAGCTGACCGACGCCGGCGGCAAGGCCGTCCACACCGGCGACACGCCCGCGATGGCGAGCGCTCTGCTCGAGCTGCCGGGGCGCCGGCGCATCGTCACGTGGACCGGCGTGGAGGACGGCGACGATCTCCGGATCCGCGGCGACGAGGCGGACGGCGCGCTCGGCGACTACCTCGTGACGCTCCCGACGCTCTACGAGGGCGCGGGCATGTACCGCGTCGCCGGTCCGTGCGGCTCCGTCCTCGCCTACGGCACGGGCGCCTCGCTCCCGCTGTACGAGGGCTGCGCGCGGGCTCAGAACCCCGTGCTCGTGACCGCGCGGACCTTCTCCGGGACGACGCTCGCGCACGCGTTCAAGAAGGGAGCGCCGGTCTCGGCCGACGCCGGGACGGCGTCCGTCGTGGTCGGCGGCTGGACGGCGCCGTCGACCCTGACGGTGTCGATCGCCGGCCTGCCGCCGCAGATCTCCTTCGACCCGACGCTCCTCGAGATCTCCGGCGGCGTCGGCATCGACAACCCGAACGCCTCGATCGACGGCTCGAGCGTCACGTTCCAGACGGCCACCGGCTTCAGCGACGCCCACCAGGCGAGCATCTCGGTCGGCGACTCCGAGAGCTTCGCGTCACGGCGGACCCTCACGAAGCGCTTCGCTCCGGCCGCCGCGGCCTCGCTCGACTACGCGACGCTCCTCCCGCTCGTGACGGACGCCGCGGTCGACGGCTCGACGCCGCGGAGGCCCGTGCTGAGCTGGCAGGGCAGCACCGTCGCCGCCGACGGCGGTCTCGTCCAGGTCTCGTTCGACGGCCCCGACGCGGCCGACCACGAGTACGAGTGGACGTTCGTCGTCCCCCCCGGCACGAACACGGTGACCGCGCCGGCGATGCCGATCGAGGCCGAGCCGTTCCTCCCCGTGGACGACGCGCAGGCCTTCATCGGGATCCCGCGCGTGCTGTTCGTCGAGGCCGACGTCCTCCCGAGCTACGCGCAGTTCCGCGCGCAGTACGTGGCGGCGTTCGGGGACGCCGAGCTCCGCTCGGGCTACGACCTGCCGGCGTTCCTCGCGAACGGCACCTACCGGACCACGGGCGTCTTCCTCGTCCCGCTCTGAGCACCGCTCCGACGGCCGCAGCGTCGCGGTCGCTCGCGCCGACCTCGAGCGCGCGGCCGGGCGCGCGGGCCCG
>JAHBWF010000285.1 GCA_019637105.1 Labilithrix sp. | reverse complement strand
TCACGCCGACGTGCTCGTCGGCCCACGTGCCGCGCTACAACGAGCTCGCGCCCGCGCTGGCGGCGCGCGGCGTCGACTCGATCGTGTGCATCTCCGTCAACGACGGCTTCGTCATGGAGGAGTGGGGCAAGGCGCAGCACGCGGACAAGGTCGTGTTCATCCCCGACGGCAACGCCGAGTTCACCGAGAAGATGGGCATGCTCGTCGACAAGCGCGGCCTCGGCTTCGGGCAGCGCTCGTGGCGCTACTCGATGCTCGTCGACGACGGGGTCGTGAAGAAGATGTTCATCGAGCCGGAGGTCGAGGGCGATCCGTTCACCGTCTCCGACGCCGACACGATGCTGAAGTACCTCGACCCCAACGCGAAGTCGCCGGCCGACGTGCTGATGATCGGGCGCGAGGGGTGCTCGCACTGCGCCCGCGCGAAGAAGCTCCTCCAGGAGCACGGCCTGGTGTTCGACGAGGTCAAGGCGACGCCGCGGAACCTCCGCGCCGCGACGGGCAAGACCTCGACGCCGCAGATCTTCATCGACGGCAAGTACATCGGCGGCGCCGACGAGCTCGAGGCGTACTTCGCGCAGGCGAAGTGACCGCCCGGGTCCGTGAGCCGGCGCCGCGAGGCGCGTCTCAGGACGAGCGCGCGCGACGGCGCCGGGCGAGCGCGGCGGCGGCGCCGACGAGCCCGACGCTCGCGAGGAGCGCGCCGCCGTCCGGACCGCCGGCGCCGCGACGGCCCTCGACGCGGCACGCGCAGCCGCCGCCGACCTCGAAGCGATCGACGGCCGGCTCGTCGTCGACCGGGCACTCCAGCGGCGTCGCCGCGCGCTCGGTCGTGCCCTGATCGAGCTTGGTCGCGTAGTTGCCGGTGTTGGCGTTGTCGTGGTGGAACGACTCCCACTGGACGGGGCCGTTCTCCGTGCCCTTCGTGTGCCACGCGAAGAGCCAACCGTCGCGGGTGCCGACCACGACCTCGAGGCTCTTCTGGGCGTCGCCGTCGATGTCGCCGACCGCGGCCGTGGCCGCGATCCAGCCGTTGGTGAACTTCGGGAAGCCCTCGGCCTCGCGCCCGCAGCCGTCGGCGGCGTGGAGGAAGTAGCCGCCGGTGCCGGTGATGACCTCGGGGTAAGCGTCTCCGCTCACGTCGGC
The DNA here is from genome assembly GCA_019637105.1 of Labilithrix sp. GTDB lineage: Bacteria > Myxococcota_A > Polyangia > Polyangiales > Polyangiaceae > Labilithrix. The sequence goes on along the minus strand of JAHBWF010000285.1, from coordinate 4,723 downwards.
GATCGCGTGGTTGACGAGGAACGTGTAGTCCTCGACGAGGATCGGCATGCCGGGGAGCATCTTGCCCGTCCTGCCGCTCCACGCGGCGATGAGCTGCTGGGCGCGCTCGGCGCGGGTGCCTCCGCCGGCGAGCGCGCCGGCGAGGCTGAGCGAGCCGCCGGACACGACGACGTCGGGCACGCCGTCCTGATCGAGGTCGCCGATCGACGGCTGGCTGAAGAGCGGGAACATGACGTCGGGCGTGAACGCCTTCGAGCGCTCCCCGAAGATGCTCGTGGCGTCGAAGCCCTTCTGCTCGGCGCCGTCCTCCGCGGTCGTGACGGGGAGCCGGTTCGGGGGCTCCTCGAAGCGCTCCTGTCCGCCCGGGTCGGCCTGGACGACGACCGGGCGTGAGCCGTTGCCCTGGATGAGGATGTCCGGGCGGCCGTCGCCGTCGAAGTCCGCGACCGCCTGCGACGCGACGATGCCCTCGGCGACGACGGGGAAGAGCTTGAGGCTCGCCATCGTCATCGGCCAGTTCGGCAGGTAGACGCTCGGCGCGAGGTTGCCGCGGCCGTCGACGACGAACACGGGGCCGGCCGCGCCGCCGCCGCCGATCTGCTGGTTCGTGCCGCTGATGATCTCGGGGATGCCGTCGCCGTTCAGGTCCGCGATCGTCGGCGTCGCCATGATGCGGCTCGGCGTGTCGGACTTCGGCGAGACGAGCGAGACGGGGAAGCCCTCGAGCACCGACGCGTCCGCCTTGAACACCCAGATCTTGCCGTCGAAGCCGCCGATGACGATCTCCGGTCTGCCGTCCTTGTTCATGTCGACCACGACCGGCGCGCTGTACGTGCCGCGTGCGTAGCCGCGCTTCAGGTCCATGCAGGTCTCGGGCTCGGGCGCCTTCGGGTCGTGCGGGCACGACGGGACGAGCGGCAGGCGCTTCGGCCAGCCGGGCAGGTCCTGCCCCGCGCCGTTGATCACGTAGACGCTCCCGGGCCACGAGGTGAAGACGATCTCGGGCTTGCCGTCCCCGTCGACGTCGGCGACGGCGGGCGCCGCCATCAGCGACTCGCGCGCGAGCGCCGGATCGACGCCGCCCTGCGCGCCCGCGGCGTAGGCCGGCGCGGCGAGGTAGCTCGGCACGGTGGGCTCGCCCAGGTCCTTCGCGAAGCCGTCGATCGGGCGCGTGAGGTAAGGGAAGCCGGGCAGCTCGGCCGGCGCGCCGGTCTTCATCGAGTAGACGTGCAGCCTGCCCGAGCTGTCGGGCGCCACGATGTCGCGCACGCCGTCGCCGTCGATGTCGGCGAGCTTGGGGCTCGCCTCGGCCGACGCGCCGAGCGCGATCGGGAAGCCGGGGAGGAGGTCCGGGTCGAGCCCGTTCTTCTCGTTCGTGATCGAGACGACGCGGCGCGCCTCCCCCGGCACGTCGAACGCGTCGTAGTGCGCGACCGCGCGGACGCGGATGGAGATCGAGCGATCGTTCTCGCCGAGCGGCGAGTCGGGATCGCGCGGGTGCGCGGTGTCGATCTGCGCCGGATCGAGCTGCCCGAGCGGGACCGCGCCGCCGCTCACCGTCGCCGCCGGGATGTTCGTGAGCGGCGCGACGACGTCGCGGTAGTCGGCCTCGGCCGGCTGGACGCCGGGCGCCCACTGGACCTTGAAGTCGTACGACTTCGCGCGCGTCGCGGCGACGCGGCCCATGATCTGGATGGGGCCGCCGGAGCGATCGGCGTGGATCGGCGCGAACCACTCGGGCGACACGATGTCGACCTCGGGCGGGATCCGCCGCGCCTTGACCGCCTCCACCAGGCGGAGCGCGTTCGAGCGGCCGTAGCCGAAGCGCTGATCGAAGCCGGCGTGCGAGTAGTAGTACTTCGGCGACTCGGGCACGCGCGACTCGGCCACGTCGATGTCGTCGGCCTCCATCTTGAAGAGCTGGATGGCCTCCTCCGCCGTGAGCGTGATCCCCTCCGCCGCCGCCATCGAGTAGAGCAGCCCGGCGATGCCCGAGCCGCGCCCGGTGGCCTCGCTCGAGCAGCTCGTGCCGCTCACGCTGAGCGACAGGTGCCCGCCGTAGTTCGAGCAGGTGTCGAACGCCACGAACGTCGTCGCCTGGCGCGGGTTGCCCTCGTTGTAGCGGATCGAGTGGACCGTCAGGACGTGGTTGGCCGTCGCCGGCATGTTGTGGTGGCGCGAGTTCTCGTCCGCCATGCTCGCGACGACGATGGCGCCCTTGGCGTAGGCGTAGTCGATCGCCGCCTTCGAGAACGCGGACTGGTTGACGGTGCCGAGCGCCTCCTGGACGACCTTCGCGCCGATGTCGGCGGCGTAGATCGTCGCCTTGGCGAAGTCGTTGGCGTCGCCGATGAAGCTGTCGCCGACGCGCAGCGGGATGAACGTGCAGCCGGGGCAGACGCCCGGCTCGCCCTCGCCGTTGTTCGCCTCGGCCGCGCTGTCGCGCGCCTCGCCGGTGCCGTGGCCGTAGCGCGTGTCGTCGTACGGGTCGTTGTCGTTCTTGAAGAAGTCCCAGCCGCAGATGTCGTCGGTGTAGCCGTTGGCGTCGTCGTCGACGCCGTCCGAGAACATCAGGATGATGTCGCCCGGATCCAGGATGCAGTTCCGGTTGAGATCGCCCTTGATGCGGTCGCCGCCGGGCTTCGACCGGTCGTGCCCCTTGAAGCAAGGCTCCCCCGGGACGACGGGCGAGATGCGCGGATCGTCGCGGTAGTCGGCGACGTTGAAGACGCCGTCGCCGTTGCAGTCGTAGCCGGCGAGGGGGCCCGCGCCGCCGCACGCGGCGTCCTCGGCGGTCCTCGGCTTCGCCTCGTCGCTCTTCAGCTCGCCGAGGTTCAGCGCGGCCTTGTTCACGAGGTCGGGCGCGTCCCACTCGATGCCCGAGTCGATGACCGCGATCCTCACGTCGGGGCGGCCGATCGTGTGCGTCCACGCGCGGTCGATGCTCATGCCGGAGGCGCCGAGCTTCAGATCGAACGCGTCGATCGGACCCGCCGAGGGCGCGCGCTCCGGGAAATACGAGATGTAGTTCCAGCGCGCGTCGAAGTCGTTCGGCCAGTTCGCCCTGTCCTTCATGTCGGCGCCCGGCGCGGGCGGCCAGGCGGCGTGCGCGCGCACGGCGAAGGTCGCCGCGAGGGCGAGGCAGAGCAGCGACAAGGCCCGAACGAAGGGGGACTTCATGGCGGCGGCAGGCTACCACGGCGCCCGACGCCGTCGCCCCGGGCCGGGCGCCCTCGGAGACGCGGATGATCCGCGGGCGCCCGCCGCGGAGTCGAATGCCGCGGTGCTCCATCGTCGAAGGCCTCGGGCTCGACGCGTCGAGCCTCGACGCATCGATGCGTCGAGGTCCGCCCATGAAAACGGAGCTCCCGGCCACGAAGCCTCGGCCCGCCGCGTCGGACGGCGCTGCCGACGCGGGGCGGGCCCTGCGCCGGACCGGACGGGGCCGGATCCGTACGCGCCTCAGTACTCGCCGAAGAGGTCCTGGATCCGCGATTCGAGGGCCGTCGCGATCTTGTAGAGCGAGGAGATCGACGCGCTCGATTCGGCGCGCTCGATCTGCGAAAGGAGCGACACGCTCAGGTTCGTCCGTCGCGACATCTGCTTGAGCGTGAGGTCCTTCTCCTTGCGGAGGTTGCGGATCGTGTCGCCGATCACCTTGTGAAGCTTCTCCTCGGGCGTCCGCGCGAGGCCCTTCTTCCGCATCACGCGGTCGAGGACCTCGCGGAACTCGTCCACGTTGAAGGGCTTCTTGATGTAGTCGACCGCGTCGAGCTTCATCGACGCCACGGCCGTCTCGAGGTTCGGGTAGCCGGTGAAGATGACGACGGCCACGTCGCTGTCGATCTTGCGGATCCTCTTCAGCGCCTCGATGCCGTCGAGCTTCGGCATCATCAGGTCGAGGATGATGAGGTGGTAGCCACCGTTCTTCACCTCGTCCTCGATCGTCGTCGGATCGCTCATCGTCTTGACGGCGTATCCATCGCGCTCGAGCAGCGTCTGCATGTACTCGCAGATGGCGCGATCGTCGTCGACGATGAGGATCTTCACGGCGGGCAGCTGAAGCTCTGAAGGCTGTGCGGTCATCGCGTCTCCGTTGAGGCGTGCTGAGAGTTCGCGGCAGGAAGCTCGATCCGATGTCGGAGTCGGTGAGCGGCGTTCACGAAACCTCGCCCCTTCCGCTCTCGCCCGCCGTTACAGTGTAGCTTGACAGAGATCCGTTGAGAGTGAAGGGCAGAGGTCACGGCTGACCCGAAAAAGGTAGGAGTCATGCACTGTTGGATGATTTCACTGTCAACGGAATGAGGCCGCGCGTCGAATGGCGTTGACGTGGACGCCGCGCCCGCCCTATCTAGCTTCCCCCTCGACACCACTCGCTCGCGGGTGGCGGAGAGCTTCGGGGCGTAGCGCAGCCTGGTAGCGCACCTGGTTCGGGACCAGGGAGTCGGAGGTTCAAATCCTCTCGCCCCGACTAAATTTCGCGAAGCGGCGCGGGGGCGCCGCTGGGGTTCGCGTACGGGCTCTGGCTCTTCTCACTCGATGGTGGGCGGAGCATGCAAGTCCGCTCAGCCACGCCCACTACCGACCGACAAGAGCCGGAACTCCATCGGACGAGCTCTCGACTCGCGCGCTCCCGCAGGCGACGGTCTTCGCCGCGTGGCCTCCCGTCTCGGGAGACGCTACTTTTTCCCGTGCGCGAGTCCTTGCGGACTCGCGACACTAG
>JAHBWF010000284.1 GCA_019637105.1 Labilithrix sp. | reverse complement strand
GGCCACGGCGACCACGAGCGCGACGACCGCGTCCTCGTCGGCGGCGACGCCTCCCGGGCTGCGCCTCGTCGTCGACGAGCCGGCTCCGTCCGCGGAGCCGAGCGCGGCCTCGACGCCCGGCGGCGGCGCGTCGGCGTCGTCCGCGGCGCGTACGACGCCACCGGCGGGCGCGAGCGGCGCGCAGGCGCCCTCGGCCCCGCGCGAGGAGACGGGCCCCGAGGCGGAGGTGCGCTTGCTCGAGCGGGCGCAGGACGCGCTGCGCGCGCGGCCCGCCGAGGCGCTGGCGCTCGCCGAGGATCACGCGCGCCGGTTCCCTCAGGGCATGCTCGCGCAGGAGCGTGAGGTGATCGCCATCGAGGCGCTGATGAAGACGGGCCGCGCGAGCGAAGCGAACGCGCGCGCCGCGCGCTTCAAGGCGCGCTTCCCCGGATCGAGCCACACCCGCCGGATCGACGCGCTCGTCGCTCCTTGATCGCGGCGCGCACGCGCTCACTGCGCGGGGGCGGGTCGACCGGGCTCCCGCGGGAAGGCCGCCGGCTCGGCCTCCACCTCCGGCCGCCGCTCGGGCTCGCCGACGAGCGGATAGACGCGCGGATAGAGGACGCCCGCGATGGCCGCGCCGAGGAGCGGCGCGAGCCAGAACAGCCACAGTTGACCGAGCGCCCAACCTCCGGCGAAGAGCGCGGGGCCCATGCTGCGCGCGGGGTTCACGGACGTGTTCGTGACCGGGATGCTGATGAGGTGGATCAACGTCAGCGTCATGCCGATCGCGATCGGCGCGAACGGCTTGAGCGACGGCGTCCGCCCGTCGGTCACGCCGAGGATGACCATCACGAACATGAAGGTCATCACGACCTCGCAGAGCAGCGCGGCCGCCACGCCGTAGTTGCCCGGCGAGTGCTCGCCGAAGCCGTTGGCCGCGAACCCGCTCGCGCGCGCGTCGAACGCCGGAGCGCCGCTGGCGATCAGGTACAGCACGAAGGCGGCGACGATCCCCCCGAGGACCTGAGCCAAGACGTACGGCAGCACCTCCCTGGACGGGAAGCGCCGCGCGACGCTCAGCCCGACGGTGACCGCGGGGTTGAAGTGAGCGCCCGAGATCGATCCCAACGCGTACGCGCCGGTGAGCACGGTCAGACCGAACGCGAGCGCGACGCCGAGGAAGCCGACCCCCAGGCCGGGGACCTTCGCCGTGAGCACCGCGGCGCCGCAGCCGCCGAGCACCAACCAGAACGTACCGAGCAGCTCCGCGAACGCACGCCTCGTGAGGCTCATGGGACGACCTCCTCTTCTTCCGCTTCCGCGTTCGCAGCAAGCAGACTCCGTTCCGCGCGACGGCGGCGCTCCCGAGGGAGCGCCGCCGGAGGGGGCGCGGCGCGGCGCTCCGAGCCGGTCGCTCAGCTCTTCTTGCCGACGAGCGCCTCGAGCACGGCGCGATCGCCCTGGAGCGCCGTGCGCTGCATGTAGAAGGTCATGCCGCGGCGCGCGCCGAGCTCTTCGCCGCCGCCCGCGCGCCCGGGGCCGCCGTGGACGAGCTGGGGCAGGGCCATGCCCGGGGGGAGCGACTGACCGGCGATCTTCGAGGACCCGAGGACCAGGCGACCGTGGAACGGCGCGATCCCGAGGACCAACGCGCGGGTGAAGTCCTTGTCGTCCGAGTACACGCTCGTCACGAGCCCGCCCCCGCCCGCCGCGACGAGCGCGATCGCCTCGGCCGCCGAGGTGTACGGCATCACGGTCGCGACCGGACCGAAGACCTCGTGCTCGTGCACCGCGTCGCCGGCCTTGGGGTCGTCTCCCTGGAGCAGGACCGGCGTGACGAAGAACCCCTTGCCCGCCGGGGCGCCGACGCCGTCGACGCCGGAGGTCTCGCCGAACACGACCTTCGCGCAAGACTCGAGCTTCTTGACGCCGTCGCGCACGTCGCGGAGCTGCTGCGCGGTCGAGACCGGGCCCATCGTGACCTCCTCGGAGGCCGGGTTGCCCACCTTGACCGCGGCGAGGCGCTCGCGGAGGAGCTCGACGACCTCGCCGACGCGCTCCTTCGGCACGTAGACGCGGCGGATCGCGGTGCACTTCTGCCCGGTCTTCTGCGTCATCTCGCGGGCGACGTCGTTGACGAACAGGTTCATCACGTCCGAGCCGACCTCGACGTCCGGCCCGAGCACCGCCGCGTTGAGGCTGTCGGCCTCGACGTTGATGCGCGTCGCGCGGACGACGACGCTCTTGCCCTCGCGGAGCTTCGCGGCCGTGAGGCTCGAGCCGGTGAACGCGAGCACGTCTTGCCCGCCGAGCCGATCGAGCAGATCGCCGGGCGCGCCGCAGACGAAGGAGAGCGCGCCGGCGGGGAGGACCTCGTCCGCCACGAGGATCTCGACGATGCGGTGGGCGACGAGCGCCGTGCTGGTCGCGGGCTTCGACACCACGGGCATCCCGGCGAGGAGCGCGGTCGCGGCCTTCTCGGCGAGGCCCCAGGCGGGGAAGTTGAACGCGTTGACGTGGACCGCGACGCCCGCGCGCGGGAGGTACAGGTGCTGCCCGAAGAGGCGGGCCCCGCGGCCGAGCTGGACGCCGTCGCCGTCCGCGAGGACGTGCGTGTCGCCGAGCTCCGGCGCGAGGTCGGCGTAGGCGGCGAGCGTGCCGATCGCGCCGTCGACGTCGAACTTCGCGTCGCCGCGCGTGTTGCCGCCGTTGGCGATGGCGAGGGCGATGAGCTCGTCGCGCTTCGCGTGGATCGCGCGCGACATCGCACGCAGCATCTCCCCGCGCTGGGTGAAGGTCATCGCCCGCAGCGCCGGTCCGCCGCGCTCGCGCGCGAACGCGAGCGCCGCGCCGAGGTCGATCCCCTCGGTGGAGGTCGTCGCGATGACCTCCTCCGTCGACGGATTGACGAGCTCGGCCGCCTTGCCGGTGCCCTTCTGCCACTTGCCCGAAACGAAGCTTGCGAGCTCGATCATCGTGCGCCGACATAACACCGCGGGCCGCCGGTTTCCAAGCCGAGCCGTGGCGCGCGGGCCGGGAGCCGGATCGGCGCGACCGGGCCCGCGCCCGAGCCGCGGCGCGTCGACGCGAGGAGCGCGCGCGGCGCCCTCGGGCCTCGGCGGCCGCGCTGAACGAGCCGCGGAACGCGAGCTACGATCCCGGGTGGGATGCGCGTCGACGCCGAAGTCACCGAGGGGAGGAGCCTCGTCCGGCCGCTCGCGGCGGCAGGGCTCTCGGCGTCGCTCCTCGCGTTCTTCGCGCTGCGGGTCGACGCCACCCCCGCCGCGTGGGTCCTCGTCGCCGGCGTCCTCGCCGCGATCCCGCTCGTCGTCCACTACGGCCGGCCTCCGCCGTCACGGAGCGGGCGCCGGCGCGTCGGCGCCGACGCCCGCGGCCTCACGGTCGACGGCGAGCTCGTCCTGCCGAAGCAGACGATCCTGAGGACGCACGTGCGCGACGAGCCGCTCGGCGGGCACTCCGTCATCGTCGAGGCCCGCGGCTTCGCGCCGTCGCGCGTCGTCCACGTCGACTCCCCGCGCATCGCCCAGGCGCTCGCCGACACGCTCGAGCAGCCGCCGCACGACGTGGTCGAGTTCGACGCGCTCCCGCCGTGGGCCCACCGGATGCGCTGGCTCACGATCGTCCTGACGACCTCGCCGTGGATCCTCGTCAACCTGCTGCGCCACATGCCGGGCTGGACGGTGCTCGTCATCCTCGGGCTCTACGGCGTGATCGCGCTCCCGATGGTCCTCCCGCAGAAGATCGCGATCGGCGACGACGGGATCCTCCTCCGCTGGGCGGGGCGGCGACGCTTCGTCCCGTTCGGGCTGCTCCGGGAAGCGCGCGCGACGCCGCTCGGCGTGAGGCTCGAGCTCGCGGACGATCGCGAGCTCGAGATCCGGCTCACGCATCGCGACGACGCCGAGGCGTCCCGGCGCGCGGTGATCCTCGAGCGCATCGACGCCGGGCTCTCGCACCACCGGGCGCTCGCGCCGGCCGAGGACGAGGCGCTCCTCACGCGCGGCGACCGCGACCTCGACACGTGGATCGGGGAGATGAACGCCCTCGGCGCGGCCGACGCCCGCGGTTACCGCACGATCGCCATCCCGCGCGAGCGCCTCTGGGCGGTCCTCGAGAACCCGGGCGCCGATCCCTCCGCGCGGCAGGGCGCGGCCCTCGCCCTCCGCGCGCGCCTCGACGAAGACGAGCGCGATCGGCTCGTCGCGATCGGCCAGAAGACCGCGTCCCCGCGGCTCCGCGTCTCCATCGACGCGGTGGCGCGCGCGCCGGACCCGCCGCGGCTCCGCGTGGCCCTCGAGCACGCCGACGACGACGAGCGCTACGACTCCGCGCGCGCCTCGACGCGGACGCGGCGCGGCGCCTGAACGCCCGGCGCGCTCCTTAAACACACGGAGCCGCCGCCCGCTCGCCCGGCGGACGCGAGGCCCCGCGCGCCCGCTCCGCCCGCGCTCACAGCTTCTCCCAGAGCTCGAGATCGCCGGCGTCCCAGACCTCGGACGCCCGGCGCGCGTAGCCGGGCGGGACGGTTCCGCCGAAGCCGCAGAACGTGACGACGCGCGTGCCCGATCGCGTCCGCTCGAGGAACGCCTCGGCGGCCGCGATGTCCGCCGCGATCCGCCCCGCGAAGCGATCGGCGGCGAAGTCCCGCGCGCCCGGGAGGAGGATCGCCTCGGTGAACGGGTTGAAGAGGTACGCCGCGTCGACGGTCCGAGGATCCTCCGCGTCGAAGCCGCCGTCCGCGAGATCGACCTCGACGCCGACCCGCCGCGCGGCCTCGCGCGCGACCTCGGCGAGCCGCGGCAGCCGCTCGATCCCCCGCACGCGCGCCCGGCTCATCGCCGCCGCCACGATGCAGAACTTCCCCGCGCCCGCTCCGACGTCGAGCAGGCGCTCGCCGGGTCGGAGCCGGAGGAGCTCGACGACGCGCGCGGCGACGCGCACCGGGGTCCAGTGCAGCGGCGACGCTCGCCGTACGGCGTCGGGGTACACCTCGTCGAACGTCTCGTCGGGCACCGTCCTGCCGCTCCGGAGGATGGCGCCGACCAGCTCGGCCCTCACGCGACGAGGCCGGGTGAACGGCGGGAAGGCCAGCGGATCGCCCGCCTCGACGCCCGCGGCGCCGGATCGATCCGCGGGTCGCGGCGCGGTCACGGCGCGCCCGCTTCGGCGACGTCCGCGAACAGCTCCTCGGCCTCGACGACGACGCTGGGGCGCGTCTTCACCCAGAGCTCGACGCGGCCGGCGCACGCCTCCGCGAGCTGGCGCACGTACCCGTTCGGGACGGCCCCGCCGAGGCCGCAATACGTCACGACGCGCGTGCCGACGCGCGCGGCCCGGAGGAAGCGCTGGATGGCCAGGATGTCTCGGACGAAGCGCGCCTCGCTGAGCTCCACCGTGTCGTCGATCCGATCGCCCGGCGCGCAGACGTTCTCCGCGAACGGGTTGAAGAGGTACACGCCGTCGACGTCGAGCGGATCGCAGTCCTCGAGGGTCCCCTTCGTGAACGCGACGTCGACCCCGAACGCGCTCGCGGCGCGCCGTCCGATGTCGACGAGGTAGCCGCGCTGCTCGACGCCGGCGACGCGCGCCTCCACGGAGGCGGCCGCGACGATGCAGAACTTCCCCACGCCCGAGCCGACGTCGAGGATGCGCGCGCCCGGACGAACCGCGAGCAGCTTCGAGGCGCGGACGGCGGCTTGGACGGGGGTCCAGTGCATCGGAGACGCGAGGCGCACCGCGAACGGGTAGACGCCGTCGAAGGTGCGATCGTCGACGAGCGCGCCGCCCCGGAGCGCGTCGCGCATCGCCACGTACGGTGAGCGAGCCGTCCTCGTCGACGTCATCCGAGGTACCGGAGCCGCATCCGAGATACCGGGACAGCAAACGACGTGCCGAGCGGCGGCGCTGCGCCCGCGCCGCGCGCGGGGGC
>JAHBWF010000283.1 GCA_019637105.1 Labilithrix sp. | reverse complement strand
GCGGCGCGTCCACCTTCGGCAGCACCGCCCCGAGCGGCATGGTCCTGTCCATCCGCGCGCCGCCCGGCGCCTTCCCCGCGAGGTGCGGGGGAGGCGCCATCCCGGCCTGCGTGCTCCGAGCGCCCGGCGGCGCCGGCATCGCGAGCGGCGGCGTCTCCTTGGCCGCCTGCGCGTGCTTCTGCTGGCTGGCGGCGCTCGCCGCGATCGCGAGCGCCTGCCAGAGCTCGCCCGCGCTCTGCCAGCGCTCGCGCGGATCGAGCTTGGTCGCGCGCGCGAAGATCTGCTCGACCTCGTCCGTGACGTCGACGCCGAGCATGCGCGGCGTGGGCCGCCGGCCGGGATCGACCGCCTTCTGCGCGAACTCGCCGAGGTGCTGGCCGTCGTTCACAGAGCGATCGCGCAGCGCCTCGAGCAGGATCAACGCGAACGCGTAGACGTCGGACGCGGCGCCGACCGCGCCGATGCCGTCGTCGAACTGCTCCGGCGCCCCGTACGCGGGCGCGAAGATCCGGATCTGCCCCACCGTCTGCGTCCGCGCGATGTCGAGCGTCGAGTCGTCGAGGATCTTGGCGACGCCGAAATCGAGCACCTTCATCCGCGTGCCGTGGGGCGTCGACGCGAGGAACAGGTTGCCCGGGTTGAGATCGCGGTGGACGACGCCCTGCGAGTGCGCGTGGCCGAGGCCGTCCGCGGCGGAGCCGAAGAGCTTCACGACCTCCTCGAGCGGGCGGCCCGTCTGCCCGTTCGAGCGGCGGATCGCGAACTCGCTCGCGAGCGATCGCCCCTCCATCCACTCGAGGATCATGAACGGGACGAGGAGCCCCGTCGGCGCCTGCCACGTACCGGCGGCGATGCTGCGGACGACGTTGAGGTTGCCCTGCGAGAGGCGGTAGAGGATGCGGCTCTCGTCGCGGAAGCGCTTCGCGAACTGCTCGACGAGCGGCGGCGAGAGCGCGGGCGGCAGCTTCAAGCACTTGATCGCGATCGGCTCGTCGAGCCCCAGGTGATGACCGCGGTAGACCGCGCTGAATCCGCCCTCTCCGACGAGGCGATCGACGCGGAACTGCGCGTCGAGGACCTGCCCCACGATCCCGAACGGATCGACTGCGTGATTCTGCACCAAGGCACCATATCAGGTGCCCGCGCGGCTGCCGATCGCCAACGGGCCGCCGCGGACGCGGCCGCGGCCCTCCAGGAGGAGGAGCGTCGCCGCGCCGAGCTCGAGCGGCCCGTGGAAGATCGCGAGGCGCAGGTACCCGTGACGCGCCGAGGCCAGCGCGAACGCCCCCCACGCCGCGAGCCCGAGCGCCGCGAGCCCCGCGAGGACCACGACGGGACGACCGAGGTCGTGAGCGAGCGCGCGGAGGCTGCTCGAGAAGGAGCGCAGGCCCGGGCGCGGGCGATCCTCCTCGGGCACGAGCCGCACCCACACCGCGTAGTGGACGGACTGGGCGAACGCGAAGACGAGGACGGCGCGGGCCGCGAGCGCGGGATCCGCGAGCGGCGCGAGCGCGTCGAGCAGCGCGCCGTCGGCGTCGCCGGCGACGAGGCGCGCGGCCGGGCCGCCGTCGAGCGCGCCGAGCGCGATCGCGACGGCGACGAGCACGAAGCCGGCGACGACCGACGCGTAGAGGCGCGTCCGCCGGCGCGACCAGAGCACGAAGAGCCCGATCGCGACGGCGTTGTGCGCGTGCGCGAGCGCGACGTCGGCGACGCGTCCGAGCCGGAGGCACACGAGGGCGAGCGCGACGCCGCCGAGCGCCACCGGGACGCGCCACGCGAGCCGGGCGCGGGCGACCAACGCCGCGCCGGCGATCGCGGACGTCGAGACCCAGGCGCGCGGCTCGACGAAGGCGAGGCACGCCGGCGCGGCCACGCAGAGCCAGAAGCCCGCCCGACGGTGGAGCCCCGGGCGCGCGACGAGGTAGCGAACGTCGGCGACGAGGTGCGGGACGCCGAGGACGAGCGGGCCCGCCGTCAAGAGCCCTACCGGCGCGGCGTACGTCAGCGCGAGGGCGAGCGCGATCGCGACGAGCCCGTACGCGGCGACGCGGCGCTCGCGATCGCGCAGGAGCCGGGGCGCGAGCGGGCCCACGAGGCGGAGCGTCCGGCCGCGCAGGGCGTCGATCGTCGCGAGCGGCCCACGGAGCGACGCGCCGGCGATCATCCCCGCGCCCGGCTCAGCGATCGAGCGCCACGCGGCTGCCGTACCAGACGACGCGGAGCCCGGCGGTCGCCCAGTGACGCTCCGCGGAGGGCGCGCGGATCGCGTCGTACTCGACGTACGGCCCGAGCGCCGCGTGCCCGCCGAGCAGGCGCGCGAGGCGCCACTCGTGGTGGATCCCGATCCCGAGGAACGACTGCGAGCCGTCGGCGCTCGGGTAAGGGCCCTTCGCGCGGAGCTCGGTGACGCCGAACCCGACCTGCCCGTAGATCGCGGCGTCGGCGAGCATCGGCACGAGCTTCACCAGCGGGAACACCTCCCCGCGGAAGCCGGCGCCCCACCCGGTGGACTTCCACGCGTCGCTCTCGAAGGTGGCGATCGTGAACATCGGGCCGAAGCTCACGTAGTCGTTGAACGCGCCCATCAGGAAGTACGACGACGACCACCCGACGAGCAGCGGGCTCGACGAGTAGAAGGCGGGGTCGTCGATCATCCGCGCGTTGTTGGGGTAGCCGCTCGCGCCCGCGAGCGCGATCCCGCCGGAGGCGCCCAGCGTGAGGCCGCTCCGGCGCTCGGCCTTCACCGGGCGGAGCGTCGGGTCCTCGGCGCCCGCGGGCTTGCCGGTCTCGGACTGCGCCCGCGCGGGGCTCGCGCCGAAGACGAGACAGCCCCCGAGCAGCCACGAGGCGAAGACGCGACGGTTCACGGTCCGCACCTTACCGCATGAGCCAGCGCCCCGTCGACGCGCAGGCGCTCGCGACCGGCGCGCGGCCGCGGTCGGCGTGACGCGGCGCGCGGGATCCGGCGCCGCGGACGGGACACGCCCGGAGCGTGGAGACGTGCATGCCTCGTCGTGGTAATCCGCTGGGCATGCCGGAAAAGGATCTCGCCCAGGTCGACGCGGAGGTTTTCAAGCTCATCGACGAGGAGAACCGCCGCGAGCACGAGTCCATGCGGCTCATCGCGAGCGAGAACTACGCCTCGCGCGCCGTGATGGAGGCCACCGGATCGTGCCTCACGAACAAGTACTCCGAGGGCTACGCGCGCAAGCGCTACTACGAGGGCCAGGCCGTGATCGATCGGGTGGAGGAGCTCGCGATCTCCCGCCTGCGCGCGCTGTTCGCCAGGACCGCCGAGGGCGCCGAGGACGACATCCACGTCAACGTCCAGCCGTACTCGGGCAGCCCGGCGAACCTCGCCGTCTACCTCGCGTTCTGCCAGCCCGGCGACGTCGTCATGGGCCTCGGCCTGCCGGCCGGCGGGCACCTCACCCACGGGCACACGGTCTCGATCACGGGCAAGTACTTCAAGAGCGTCCCCTACGGCGTGCGCCGCGAGGACCACCGCATCGACATGGACGAGGTGCGGCGGCTCGCGAAGGAGCACCGCCCGAAGCTCCTCTGGGCGGGCACCACGGCGTACCCGCGGACGCTCGACTTCGCGGCGTTCCGCGCGATCGCCGACGAGGTCGGCGCCGTCCTCGCGGCCGACATCGCGCACATCGCCGGGCTCGTCGCGGCGGGGGTCCACCCGTCGCCGATCGGCGTCGCCGACGTCGTCACCTCCACCACCCACAAGACGTTCCGCGGCCCGCGCGGCGGGATGATCTTCTGCAAGAAGGCGCACGCCTCGGCGATCGATCGCGCGGTCTTCCCCGGGCTCCAGGGCGGCCCGCACAACCACACCACCGCGGCGATCGCGGTCGCCGCGCTCGAGGCGTCGCAGCCGAGCTTCGTCGACTACGCGAAGGCGGTCGTCGAGAACGCGCGCGTGCTCGCGGAGGCGCTCGTCGAGCGCGGCTTCGGCGTGACGACGGGCGGCACGGACAACCACCTCCTGCTCGTCGACCTCACGAGCAAGAACATCGCCGGCAAGCCGGCGGCGCAGGCGCTCGACCGCGCGGGCATCGTCGCCAACTACAACGCCGTGCCGTTCGATCCGCGCAAGCCCTTCGATCCGTCGGGCCTCCGCGTCGGGACGCCCGCGGTCACGTCGCGCGGGATGGGCAAGGCCGAGATGGCCAAGCTCGCGGAGTGGATCGATCGCGTCGTCGCGAACCCCACCGACGAAGCGCTGATCGCGAAGGTCGCGGGCGAGGTCAAGGCGCTGTGCGACGCGTTCCCCGCGCCGGGCCTCCGCATCTAAGGAGCGCGGGGGCGCCGAGCGCCCTCGGATCTCGTGGAAATCGTTGCCGATCCCACGATTCAGCGGATGGGCAAAGGTGAGCACATCTCCGACATCGGGCCGGCGGGAGAACGCCTCGCGCGAGGGCAGGAAGTCGGCTTGAGACGCTCTTGCGAGGCCGGATCGCGATCCTCCGAAACTAGGGTGCGCGCCCATGCAGCACCTTCTTTGGGGGGCCACCGTCGCCCCCGCTCCCCCCAAAGACGCTCCGCCGGTCCGCGCCGCGGCGCGCCGAGCCGCCGTCCTCGCCTGGACGCTCGCGCTCACGGCGTGCGCGCCGCGCGCGGACGAAGCTCCGCCGGCGAAGGCCGCCCCGCCGGTCGCCGTCGCGGCCGCCTCGCTCGAGTCACCCGCGCCGGTGCCGGCGCCCGAGGCCGCCGACGCGCCCGACGTCGCGATGGCGAAGCACTGGAAGGGCTTCGGCGTCGCGAAGTGCTCGTACCTCGCGCCGCGCGAGGACTTCATCGGCGACGACGGCGGCGTCGACGTCGTGTTTCACTTCCACGCCGGCCAGATGTCCGAGCGCGAGATGCGCGAGAGCGGCGTCCGCGGCGTCTTCGTCTCGTGCGGCTACGGGATCGGCAGCGGCGGCTACGCGCGGGCCTTCGCCGACGAGGGCCGCTTCGGGTTCATGATGAAGCGCCTCACGCGCGCGATCGGCCGCGAGGCGAACCGGAGCGACGTCCACCTCCGCCGCCTGACGCTGGCGTCGTGGAGCGCGGGCTTCGCGGCGATCAGCCGGATCCTCGCGGTGCCCGAGTGGTACGAGGCGACCGACACGGTCGTGCTCCTCGACAGCCTGCACGCGCAGTACGTCGACGGAGAGGGCCCGGCGCGCGGCGCCGACCGCGTCGACGTCAAGATGCTCAAGCGCTTCGTCCGCTTCGCGAGCGACGCGGCCGCCGGCAAGAAGACGATGGTGATCACCCACTCGGCGATCGTCCCCCCCGACTACGCGAGCACGTCCGAGGCGACCGCGGCGCTCCTCTTCGAGGTCGGCGTCGTCCCCGCGGCCACGAACGAGAAGACCGCGCGCGGGATGACGACCTCGACGGCGGCCGACGAGGGCGGCCTCCACGTGCGCGGCTTCCGCGGCATGGGCCCCCAGGACCACTTCGATCACCTTCACATGATCGGCGCGGTCCTCCGGACGTGGGTGGTCCCGCGCTGGTCCGCGGCCCAGAACCGCTGACGATCTCTTCGTCGCCGCGCGGCGGCTATCCCCAACCAGCGCTCGCCGCGCGCTGGTATACTCGCGCCGTGAGCGACCCTGAGAGCGGTGGGGCGAAGTCGTCGAGCGTCTCCGAGCTCCCGAGCGACACCGACGAGAGCGGCGCGCCGCTGTCCGGAGCGGCGCCCCTCGTCAAGAGCGCGTCGCCGGCCTCGGCGGCCCCGACCGCCAAGGAGCGCGCGGACGTCGCGTCCACGCAAGCGTCCGCGGTGAGCCCGCTCCACACCCCGGAGGCCAAGGCGCGCCTCGAGGCGAAGAAGCGCCTCGGCCAGACTGCGATCGGCATCGCGCCCCCCGCCGTGGGGAGCCACGCGCCGCCCGACGCGAAGCCGCCGATCGCGACGAACGCGGCGCCGCGGCCGGTGACCGTGCCGCCCCCGCC
>JAHBWF010000282.1 GCA_019637105.1 Labilithrix sp. | reverse complement strand
GCCGACGACGGCGCGCCCGTCGGTCACGCCGCGCCGCCGACGGAGGCCGCGACCCACGGCGCGGGTCCCGTCCGCGCCGGCCTCGAGATCTTTGCGCAATACAGCTACCGGAGCTTCTCCGGTCCCGGGGACAACCAGGCGTGGTTCCACGCCTTCGACGTGCCGCGCGCCCACGCCGCGCTGGAGGGCGAGCTCGAGGCCGCGCGCGGGCGCGTCGTGCTCGAGGCGACGCGCTCGGCGAGCGAGGGATCGCTCCTCGGGGTCGCGGGAGACAGCCTCGTCCTCAGGCTCCGCGAGGCCTACGGCGCCTACCGCGTCGTCGCGCCGCTCGAGCTCTCGGCCGGCGTCGTCCCCACGCTGACGGTCCCGAACCTCGACGGCACGTGGATGCTCCGCCCGGTGGCGCCGTCCGCGCTCGAGGCGAACGCGCTCATGTCCCCCGCGGACCTCGGCGCCAAGGCGCGCGTGGATCTGCCGCGCGGCTACGGCTGGCTGGCCGCGGCCGCGTACAACGGCGACGGCTACACCAACCGCGAGCTCAACCGAGGCAAGACGTTCGAGGGCGCGGCCGAGGTGCACCCGCTGCCGAGCGGCGCCCTCCGCCCGCTCGGCGTGTTCGGCTCGTACGTCGCGGGCTCGACGGGGACGTCGCTCGCGCGCGCCGATCGGCTGACCGGCGGCCTCGTCTGGCAGGGGGCGCGGGTGCGCGGCGGCGCGTACTTCACGTACGCGTGGGGCGTCGCGCAGCTCGGCACGCAGCGCGCGATGCTCGCGAGCGCGTTCGTGCGCGTGGAGCCTGTCCCGCGGCTGCTCCTCGGCGCGCGCGCCGATCACGTGGTCCGCGACGCCGCCGTCTCGCCGAACGACGCGCTCACGACGGTCTGGGGGAGCGTGGGCTACCGCGTCGCCCTCCCCGTCGAGTCGTTCCTCGCGCTCACGCGATCCCTTCCCACCGCTCGCGCGGAGAGCGAGGTGCCCGGCTCGAACGCCTGGGAGCTCCGCGCGATCGCTCGTGTCGTCTTCTAACCCTTCGGAGGCTCGGATGCGTCGTCTGTTCGTGTTGTTCACCCTCGCCTCGGTCGCCGTCTGGGCATGCTCGGAGTCGACCGACGGGCTCATCCCCCCCGCCCCGACGGACGGCGCCTCGACCGACGGCGCCGACGCGGCGTCCGGCAGCTCCGGCTCGTCGGGCTCGTCGGGCGCTTCCCCGGATCCCGACAAGGGGACCTTCGACGCGACGACCGGGAGCTCGTCGGTCGTGCTCATCAACGAGATCTCGGCGAGCGACGACTGGATCGAGCTCGTCAACTCCAGCGCGACCGCGGTCGATCTCGGGGGCTGGAAGGTGGCCGACAGCGACAAGAAGACCGGCAAGCCGAAGCTCGACGACGCGGTCACGTTCCCGCCGAACACGAAGCTGCCCGCGGGCGCCTACGGGCTGGTCCGCGCCGGGGGGCTCGACTCGGGTGAGCCGTGCCCCGCCGGCGATCACGTGTTCTGCGTGCTCGCGGAGTTCGGCATCAGCAACAAGGACGGCGAGTCCGTCTTCCTCCTCGACGCCGACGGCGAGATCGTGGGCACGGTCGTCTATCCGCCGGAGGCGGCCTCCGGAGGCGACACGTGGGGTCGCATCCCCAACGGCGACGCGAACGGCGCGTTCGAGCGCACCGCGGCGACGCCGGGCGCGCCGAACAAGGCCAAGTGAAGGCCCGCGCGCGCGCCCCCGGCGTTCGGCGCGCCGATCAGCGCGGGCACGGGCCGGAGCGCGTGTAGCCGGCCGCCGCCGCGCACCGCCTGCCGCTCGCCGACGAGAACGCCACCAACGTGATCTCGGCGCACCCGTAGGTCGGATCGGTGCTGAACGTCATCGTGGTCGGCGTCGGCGACGTCACCACCCGGCCGCCGCCCGCCGTGACGCACTCTTCGGCCTCCTTCCGGGAGTTGGCGTAGACCGCGATCGAGTACGCGCACCCGTTCACGTCCTCGAAGAGCACCAGATGTTGTGGCCGCCTCGGCCGTCGGCTTGTTTCCGGCGCAGGTCGTCTCGGCGCACCCGCCGCAGTCCTCCGCGCAGGTCGAGCACGACTCGCCGGGGCCACAGAAGCCGTCGCCGCACCCGCCGCAGTCCTGCGGGCAGTTGCGCGCGTCCTCGCCGGCGCCGCAGACGCCGTTCCCGCACGTGCAGTCCTTCGGGCAGCTCTTGAAGTCCTCGCCCGCGGCGCAGAAGCCGTCGCCGCAGCCGCCGACCTCGCACCGTCCGAACCACTTGCGCTGCGCGCCGCCGGTCCCCGCCGACCACACCTTCGATCTGGTCGCGTCCGCCATCCGGTCGCGAGTGCGCATGCGCGGCCCTCCCCCGGTGGTGCCTCGAGAGTGCGAGGAGCCTCGCGCGCCCGAAGCACGGCGCGTGCCTCACGCCGGCGCGCGCCGGCATCGGCCCGTACGCACGACGCGCCGACCGGCGGCCCGCGCGTCGTCGGGCGGATCTCGCTCAGCCGCTGCGCGAGCCCCGCGCACCGTCCTCTGGGCTCGGCGCGCGCACGCTCCGTTCGCGCGCCGACGGAGCGGGCGCGCGCTCCGCTCCGATCGACGCGAAACCGCTTCAGAGCGGGCAGGCCGCGGGCGGCGGTGACGCGCTGCAGGTCGCCGGGACGCCGGCCGTCCCGCACGCCGCGCAGCTGCAGCCTCCGTCGATCTGCTTGTCGCGGCAGTGCGCCATCCAGCCGGGACCCGTGCCCTGGTCGAGGCACCACCAGCCGTCCGTCTTGTCGCCGCAGTCCGTCTTGCTGAGCGCCGGCGGCGCGCAGACGAGCTCGTCGGCGTCGGGCGTCTCGACGCAGACGACGTTCGCCGCGCCGCATTGCGTGTAGGCCACGCGCTTGCCGGCCTTGCAGCGGTAGCCGGCGGCCTCGTTGCCCTCGATCTCGCTGCAGTGGACGCCGTCCGCTTTGTCGGTGCAATCGTCGAGCAGCGGCTCGGGCTTCGGCGGGCCGGCGGGCTTCGACTCGGGCGTGACCGCGCAGGTGTCGAGGCCCTGCCCGAGGACGAAGTAGCTCGGCGCGTAGCCTGGCGGCGGGACGCTCCGTCCCCCGTTCTTCGAGTCGCGGCACTTCGAGCCCTTGTAGTCGCACCAGTAGAAGCCCGGCGACGCGTACGTGTCCGTCCTCCCGTGCGCGACGTACTCGGCGGGCACGACGTCGATGCACTGCGTGACGCCCGACGCGTCCTTCGCGCAGGCGTGGCCGGGGAAGAGCGGCGTGTTCCCGCTCGCGTCCGGCAGCGGGCTGAGGAGCGCGTAGTACGCGACGAGGCCGTCCGGGCCCGACGACGCGCGCGCGCGGACGGTGCCGTAGTCGAGCCCGTCGTCCGGCCCGTCGTCCTCGCCGGCCGCCTGCTCCAGGCGCGCGTGGGTGTCGCCGGTCCCGCAGGCGTCGTAGGACGGCTGGTAGTTGAGCTCCGCTGCGCCCTCCCAGGTGCCGCCGTGCATGGGCGGGGGCAGCGTGATGGTCGTCTTCTCGGGCGGCGGGATCTCCCCGTTGGCCGCCTGCTCGCCGGTGTAGCGCGACACCCAGACGTCGAGGCACAGGTCGGGCTTGATGACGCGGACCTCGACCCCCGACTGCCCGCACGGCGTCTTCAACGAGGCGTCGCCGCCGTCGGCGCAGACCGCGATGATGTCGCCCTCGCGGTCGGGCACGCACTCGATGCTCTCCGGATCGTAGTGCGAGCCCGCCGCGCACGGCACGCAGGCCACGCGGCCGGAGCCGTCGACCACCCGCTGCGCGCGCACCGGCGCCGCCCCGGACGCGACCTCCGGATCCGTCATCGACGCGACCCCGCAGGTGCACTGGCGCACGGTGTTGAAGACGTCCGCGACGGCGTCGTACGTGCCGGTCACGTCGCCGCTGCTCGGCACCGGCAGGCCGACGCGGTTCAAGACGTCGATCATGAGGCGATCCGGCGCGCTGAGCCCGAGCTCCGGGAGCGCCGGCAGCGTCGCGTCGCGGCTCGAGCAGAGCACGTTCTTCAGGATGTCGAGCAGCTCCTTCTTCGCGATCTTCTTGATGAGGCTCGTGACCAGGCTGAGCGCGCACTTTCGCCCGAGCACGGTGGCGCCGCCGGCGACGAGCAGCTCCGTCGGGCCGTTGATGACGATCGCCGTGTCGACGGCCGTGAGCCCGACGGCGAACGCGAAGGCGATGCACGTCTTGTTCTTGTAGGCGCCGGAGAGCGACTCCTTGAACGCCTTCGCGAACTCGGCCATCAAGTCGTCGTCTTCGATGTCGCACACCGCGTGGAAGCACCCGTCGGGCGGGGCCTTTCCGTCGACGCACGGCTCCCCCGCCGCGCCGTCCGTCGCGTCGCAGGGCGCGAGCGTGGTCGTGACCGTGAGCCCGCGCGTCGTCGTCCTGGCCGCCTCGACGCCGGCCTCCTTCGGGCTCTCGCCGCCGTCCGCGAACGCGGCGATCACGCCGCGCGCGATCGCCGCGCGCTCCGAGCGGGTGAGCGCGGGCTTCGGGCGATCGCCGCGGCGCGCGAGCCGTACCGTCTCGCTGCCCTCGAGCGCGGCGGCGAGCTCGCCGCCGCTCGGCTCCCGCCTCAAGCGCGCGAGGCCTCCGACGTCGAGCGCGATCGCGCCCGCGACGGCGGGCGCGCCGTCGTCCGCGTGGCCGATGTAGTCCATCGCGACGCCGACGCGCTTCGCCGGGGTCGACACGACGACGCCCTTGCGGTCGGTCGTGGTGGAGAGGAGGCGCATCCGCGCCTCGAGCCACGCGATCCCGATCGCGCGGAGCTCCGGCGGAGCGTCGGCGACGCGCACGCCCGCGCCGCCCATGACGAGCGTCCGTCCCCTCGTCGTCGACGCCTCGGGCTCGGACGAGCAGCCGAGCCCGGCGCCCAGGACCACGAGCAGCACCAGAACGGAGACCAGGAGACGACCGAGAGCCATGCGACCGCCGTGGCAACCCGTGTGCCGCCGGCCCGCGCGCCCGCGCCCCGCGTTTCGACGCGAGAAATCGCTGGCGCGAGCGGGCAGGCGACGCCCAGCCTGGCCTTTGCGCCGGGTGGCGGTCCGCCGCCACCCGGTCCGCGCCTCGGCGCGGCGCCCGGCGCCCAGGTCTCGCGCGGGGCGCCGCGGAGCGCGCCCGAGGCGCGCGATTCGACGTCGAAATCGGGCGACCGCTTCCGATGTTCACCGTGAATTGCTCATTTTCGGAGCATTCATCGTTCTCTGTGTATCATCGGGGCCTGCGTGCCGACCGCTCGCTCGGGTCGAGCTCGTCGACGCGCGGGGAGTATGTTTCGGTGGTCCTCATGTCGAGCCGCTGTCCGGCTCCATCCAGCGCTCGCGACGACGAGCACATGGCGCCCGGGAGGCGCTGACCGATGACGGAACCGACGGTACGCGGGTACATGATCCTCGGCTGCTTCGACTACATCGACACGTTCGAGCCGGCGCAGCGCGAACGCGTCTACGCCACGCTCCCGAGCGACGGGCGCCGGAGCCGGGAGAGCTACGACCAGATGCTCTGGTACCCCGTCGATCATTGCTCGGATCTCTACCGCGGGATCGTGAGCCTCCACGGCGACGACGAGGCGAAGGCGCGCGAGGCGCTCCTCGGCTGCGGGAAGTTCATCGCGCACGCCGCCACGAACACGTTCCTCCGCCTCCTGATGCGGATCATGACGCCGGCGGTGTTCGCGCGGAAGGCCCCCGACTTCTGGGCGCGCGACAGCCGCTGCGGACGGATGGAGACGGACACGAGCCAGCTCGGCGACCGGCGCCTCATCGTCCGCCTGCACGACGTGGGCGCCTACGCCCACACGGCCCCCGTCGCCGCGGGCTTCGGCGCCTTCGCGCTGACCGCGTGCGGCGTGAAGGACCTCTCCGTGAAGATCTCCGGCTGGTCGCTCGCGACGCCCGCGCCGTCGGACGTCAACATCGAGATGACCTGGAGCTGACGCCCGGGTCGGCCCCCGCGACGACCGGCGCGCCGCCCGCTCACTGCTCGAAGACGACCTGCGGCCGCGTGACGTCCTCGTAGAGGCCGCGCTCTTCGAACTGGATCGAGAGCCCCTCGATCCCGGTGGGCTCGAGCCCCTTGAACCCGTGCGTGGA
>JAHBWF010000281.1 GCA_019637105.1 Labilithrix sp. | reverse complement strand
CCACCGTGACCCTCGACGAGGGGCAGGAGTCGTCGGAGCTGCGCGTCAGCGGCTTCGGGTTCACCATCCCCGACACCGCCGAGACCTGGGGGATCGAGGTCGAGCTGAAGCGGCGCGCCCCCGACGGCGGCGTCGAGGACCACCAGATCCACGTCGAGGTCGAAGGCAAGCCGACCCGCTTCAAGTTCGTGAAGGGGCCGTGGCCGATCAGCATCGTCGGCACCCACGCCTACGGGCAGGCCGTCGACACGTGGGGGATCAACCTCTTCCCCGCCGACGTCAACAAGGAGAGCTTCGCGGCGAAGGTCTCGGTCAAGCGCGCCGCGGACGCGGTCGGCCCCGTCACGGCGATCGTCGACTCGCTGAAGGTCGCGGTGCACTTCTGCCCGGACCCGATCAAGCCGTGACGCGCAGCACCAGCGCGACGTGCGCGAAGAGACACACGCTCGCGGCGACGACGAGCGCGTGGAAGACCTCGTGGTACCCGAAGACGCGCGGGAGCGGGTCGGGGCGCTTGAGCGCGTAGACGAGCGCGCCCAGGCTGTACGTGACGCCGCTCGCGACGAGCAGGCCGATCGACGGCGCGCCGGCGCTCGCGGCGCGATCGACGACCTCGCCCACCACGGTCCAGCCGAGCCCGACGCAGAGGAGCGCGGTGACCCACTTCGGCGCGCCCGGCCACGCGAGCGACTTGAGCACGCCCACGAGCGCCCCGGCCCAGATCGCCGCGAGCGCGCCGCGGCCGCCGCCGCTGGACGGGACGAGGGCGAAGAGCGGGGTGTACCCGCCCGCGATGAGCACGAAGATCGCCGCGTGGTCGAGGCGGCGCATGCGCTTGCGCGCGTTCGGCGACCAGTCGACCCGGTGGTAGAGCGCGCTCGTCCCGAACAGGTTCACGAGGCTCGCGCTGAAGACGAACGCCGCCGCCGTCGCCGTCCCGGGACGGGCGCGCGCCACCAGCGCCGCGCACGCCGCGAGCGCGCAGAAGAACGAGATCTGGTGGGACACCCCGCGGAGGAGCGGCTTCGCCGTCGACGCGAGGTACGCAGTACGCGTTGCCATGGATGCCCTCTCCTGGGACGGGAGAGCACGCTCTAGCCGGATCCGGCGGCGACGTCGACCGGCAGTTTGCCGCCGCCGCGCGCGCGTCGCGCCGGCCCCGCCGTTTTCATTTTCCGGGCCGGCGGCGCCGTCGGTCGCGGAGGGCGCCGCCGCGAGGGTGCGCGAGGTGGGCTCCCGCGGCGGCGCCCGTTCTATGCTCGAGGGCGCATGGACTGGCACTGCCTCGGCCACGCGATGTGGCTCGCCGAGGTCGACGGGCTCCGGCTCCTCTTCGACCCGCTGCTCGAGGACGCCCACTACGGCGGCGTCTTCGAGGTGCATCCCCCTCGACGCGTCCACGCCGCGGCCCTCCGCGCGGACTTCGTCTTCGTCTCGCACCGGCACCCCGACCACTTCGATCTCGCGAGCCTCCGCCGCCTCGCCGCGCTCGATCCGGACACGGTCGTCGTCACGTCCGACGAGCTCGTGGCCGCGTGCGCGCGCCGCGTCGGGTTCCGCGGCGTCCGGATCGTCGCGCCGGAGACGCGCATCGACCTCGACGGCCCGCGCGTCGTCACGTCGCCGTCGCGCGGGGCGAGCGAGCCCGAGTGGGGCGTCGTCGTCGCCAACGCCGACGGCGTCGTCTACGACCAGATCGACACCGCGATCGGGACGCCGGCCGACGTCCGCGCGTTCTTCCGCCGCGTCGCCGAGGCCCTCGGGCGCGACGCGGACGGCCTCGTCACGCTCGCGCTCGCGCGCTGGCAGCCCCTCCTCGAGGTCGACGCGATGCTCGCCGGCGCCGTCGGCTTCCCGTTCCGCGCCTACGCCGACGAGCTCGAGCGCTGCGCGGCGCTCGGGGCGCGCGCCGTCTGCCCGGCGGCGGCGGGCGCGCGCCACGCCGGGCCTCACGCGTTCATGAACCGGCTCGTCTACCCGGTGACCGAGGCGCGCTTCGTCGAGGACGCGACGGCGCGCATGCCCGGGACGCGCGTGCTCCGTCACGTCACGGGCGCGACCTACCGCGTCGCCGGCGGGGACGTGTCGGTCGACGAGGCCGGGGCGATCGACGCCGGGCTCGTGAGCGTCTCGGCTGCCCTCCCCGATCCGCGCGCGTTCCGCCCGCTCGACATCCCGCCGATCGTCGATCCGAACCTCGCCGCGCGCCCCGAGGACGAGCTCCGAGGGCGCGCGGCGGCGTGGGTCGCCGAGTCCCTCGTGCCGGCGCTCGAGCGCGCCGCCGAGGGGCGCCGGCTCCGCTACGTGCTCGAGATCGTCCTCCCGCGGACCGTCGACGTCTTCACCCTCACGACGGGGGCCGCGACGACGTTGAGCCGCGACGATCACCTCGAGTGGGACGTCCGCTGCGCCGTCGCCGGCTCTCTCCTCGTCGACGTGATCGAGGCGCGTCGCCACTGGGGCGAGCTCTTGCTCGGCGGCATGCTCCGCGCTGCGACCCGCGCCCACGAGGTGGACGAGCGCGGGCTCCGGCCCGTCGTGCTCCAGCCGCTGTTCGTCTACGAGGCGCTCTCCTACGAGGAGAGCGTCCTCCGCGCGCTCGACGGCGCCTGAACGATTCCGAGGAACATCCGGGAGGCGCCGAGCGTCCGAGGGACGATGGCGAGCACCCGCTCCGAGATGTCCGTCGGGAGGAAGGTCCTCGCCGGCGCCGCGATGATCGGCGCCGCCGGCGCGATCGTCCCCCACGCGTTCCACCGGTACTACCCGACCGAGTGGCTCCTCGTGGCCTTCGCCGGCGTCCTCGCGATCGCCGGCGTCGGCATCACGCGGACGTCGCTCGTCGCGCAGGTCCTCTCGCGCGGCGCGGCGTGGGTCATGCTCGCGCCGGCGGCGCTCGCGACGGCCGCGAGCGTGATGAACCGCGGCTCGCTCGACCTCAACGCCGCGGGGTTCACGGCGGCGCTGAGCGCCGCGCTCTTGCTCGCGCGTCCGATGCTCCACACCCGGCGGGCGAGGGACGAGTTCGCGCCGAAGATGTTCCGCCGCTGGTTCCTCGGCGGATCGACCGCGAGCGCCGCCGCCGGGATCCTCGCGAGCGGCGTCGCCCTCGGCACCGCCTCCATCGGCAGCTACGCCGTGGGCGCGTCGTTCGGCGCGCTCGCGCTGTCGCTGTTCGCGTCGGCCGTCGCCGTCGTCCGCATGCGCGCGTGGGGGGTGCTCCTCGGCGCGGTCACGTCGGTCTCGCTCATCGTCTCCGGGCTCTTCCTCGGCCGAACGGAGGCGACGGCGCTCGCGCTGCTCGCCGCGCCCGCGCTCCTCATGCACACGTTGCCGGTGCTGATCGCGCGGTGGAGGACCCAGGGCGCGGCCGCCCGCGTGCGCGTCGCCGACGAGGGCGCGCTCTCGTCCGCCTGCGCGCCGGCGCACCTGCGCGTCGCGCTCGACGACGTCGACGAGATCGACGAGCCCGCGGCCGACGCGCCGCGCGCGCGCGCCGCGATCTCGTCGTGAGCGCCGGCGCCGCGCGCCCACCTACCGCCGCGCGCGGGCTCCGCTAAGATGACGACGGATGCGAGAGCCGCTCGTCGCCGCCCCGCCGCCGCAAGGCGCGCCGCTGCAAGGTGCGCCTCCGCACTTCGCGCCGCCGCACCTCGCGCCGCCGGCTCGCGCGGCCGAGGCCCTGGCGCTCCACCGCGTGCAGCCGCCGGCGGAGCGCTCGCGGCGCATCGCGATCGGCGTCTCGATCGTCGCCGTCGCGTTCTCGCTCGGCTGCGGGTACTGCGCGCGGCGCGCGTTCGCGCTCCGCGACGCCGCGCCGGACGACCTGATGCCGTGGATCTTCGCGTGCCTCCTTTTGCTCCTCTTCGCGCTCTTGCTCCGGATGGTCGCCGCGATCTGCGAGATCCTCTGGCTCGAGCGCACGTGGTCGAACCTTCCGGAGGCGCTGCGCAAGGTCGGCCCGATCCGCGACGTCAGCTCGGCGATGGCGATCGCGGTGAGCTTCCTCCCCGGGGTCGCCTGGGTCTGGAAGCTCGGCCTCGTGGTGGCGATCGCCGACGGCTTCGAGGCCGTGCGCGCGCACGCGCGGTTCTCGGCGCCCGTGCCGAAGCGCCTCGGCATGGCGGCGGTGATCGTCGGGTGGATCCCCGGGCTCAACGTCTACGTCGCGCCCTTCTTGTGGGAGATGTTCGCGACGCGGATCGACGCGTGCGTGCGCCAGATCATGGCGACGCAGCCCGGCGCGAGCGCCTGAGCCGCCCTCCCGAGCGGCCTCACGCGACGCGCCTCCGTGAGCGGCTACTTGCGGCGCGCGGACTTGATCGTGACGTTCTCGAGCGGCGCGTCCTTGGCGAACGAGCCCTTCGAGCCCGTCGGCACGGAGACGATCTTGTCGACGACGTCCATGCCCGAGGTCACGGTCCCGAACACGGCGTACCCCCACCCCGACGCGTTCTTCCCCGTGTGGTCGAGGAAGCCGTTGTCCTTGACGTTGACGAAGAACTGCGCGGTCGCCGAGTGCGGATCGCTCGTGCGCGCCATCGCGACGGTCCCGCGCGCGTTCTTCAGCCCGTTGTCGGCCTCGTTCTCGACCGCGTCGCGGACCGGCTTCTTCTCGTACGAGGCGTCGTAGCCGCCGCCCTGCGCCATGAACCCCGGGATCACCCGGTGGAAGATGGTGCCGTCGTAGTGCTTGGCGTCGACGTACGCGAGGAAGTTCGCGACGGTCTTCGGCGCTCTCTCCTCATCGAGGTCGATCTCGATGGTCCCAAGGTCAGTCTCGACGACGACGGAGGTGGTCATGGGCGCCGAGCATATCGCCGATCTCGCCGCTGCCAACCGACTTCGAGCGCGCCCGGTAACGCGTGGATCGGCCTCTGGAAACGCGCGGCGCGAGGAGGGGATCAGGCGGGCGCGCCGGCGGCCTTCGTGGCCATGCCCGAGCGGATCCACTTGCTCGCCAAGAGCAGGCTGACCGGGCTGATCATCGCGACGGCGCCGTAGAAGAGCCACATCGTCCCGGTGCTCTGCGGCCCCTCCTTCGGGACGAAGTGCTCGAGGACGACGCCGGAGTAGAACCCGGTCGTCGTCTTCGCGACGAACCACGGCAGGTTGGCCACGCCCATGTACT
The DNA here is from genome assembly GCA_019637105.1 of Labilithrix sp. GTDB lineage: Bacteria > Myxococcota_A > Polyangia > Polyangiales > Polyangiaceae > Labilithrix. The sequence goes on along the minus strand of JAHBWF010000281.1, from coordinate 1,156 downwards.
GCGCGACGCGGCCCTCGGGCGCGAGCTCGGCGGCGTACTCGAGGAAGCGCGACGACCAGAGCGCCTCGCCGATCGAGAAGACGACGAAATACGTGATGAGCATCCCGGTGTTCGGCCCGGGCACGAGCAGGAACGTCGCGGCCGCGCTGACGAGCGAGCCGATGATCATCATCGAGAGGACGTGGAAGCGCTTGGTCAGCGCCGTGATCGTGGGCACGCCGAGGAAGATGATGAGCGGGTTCACCGAGTCGACGAGCCACTCCATCCGGTCGGCGATCTCGTGCGGGTACGACCGCAGCACGTACTCGGGCATCGTCAGCCACTGGTGCGCGAAGAGCGTGCGCACCGGCAACAGCGCGAAGATGAAGAAGAGGAAGCGCGGATCCTTGAACGGCGACCGCCCGGGCGCGGGCGCGTCCTTCTTCGCGTTGTCGCGGTAGCCGGCCCCGGGGACGTCCTCCTTCGGCGGCGCGCCTTCGCCGCGGACGACCTGGGCCTCGACCTTCTTCGTCATGGAGAGCGCGAAGATGACGAGCGTCAGCCCGGTGACCGCGACGCAGACCCAGTTGACGGCGTTGAACCCGGAGAGGGCGCTCTCGCCGGCCTTGTAGGGCCCGTCGAACGTCGTCCGCACCTTGGCCGAGATCGGCCCGACGAGCATCGCCCCGAAGTTGAGCCCGGCGTAGAGGAGGGCGAAGCCCATCGAGCCGGTCTTCTCGGTCGTGTAGCGCTTCACGCCCGCGTACGCGACCGGCTGGAGGATGCCCTCCCCGAGCGCCACGACCGCGAGCGAGAGCGCGAGCATCGAGGCGCCGCCGAAGAAGGGCGCGGACGAGTAGAGGATGCGCCCGGTGAAGGAGAGGAAGAGCGCGAGGACGAGGCTCTTGCGGATCCCGAGGTACCCCTCGGTCGGCCTGCCGACGAAGAGCATGACGAGCGTGAGCGCGCCCGTGAAGAGCGACACCCACGTGCTGGCGATCGCCGGGCTGATGCCGATGTCCTGCCCGATGAACGCCTTCATCAGCGGGAGGACGCCGAAGTAGGCCATCGCGTCGAACGCGAACGCGAAGATGACCAGCCAGAGCGCCCGGGGCGCGTGGCGGAGGGCCTTGAAAGCCTCGATGAACTCCTTCACGGCCGGCGTCGTAGCCGGGCT
>JAHBWF010000280.1 GCA_019637105.1 Labilithrix sp. | reverse complement strand
GGAGCTCGATCGGCGCGTACGGCTTGGCGCAGGCCGCGCCGGACGCGAGCGCGACGAGCACGCACGCCGCGGCGCGCAGCGCGGCGCTCCGCTCCGTCTCACCTCTCCGCGTCGCCGTCCCCCGCTCGCTCCCGCGCGTCATCTCGAGCTTGGACGACCGCGCGCGACCGCTCGATGCAACGATCCTCGCCGTCGTCGACAAACGCCATGCGCCGTCTCCGCGCGTTCATGCCCCGCGTGCGCGCGTGTCGTACGCCGTCTCCCGTCAGCGCCCCAGCACCGCCCGGAACGCGCGCACCGCGCGCGACGCGTCGTCCTCGGTCGTCGCGTCGCCGATCGAGACGCGGACGCCGCGCGCCGCGTCGGCGGCGCCGAGCATCGCGAGCAGGACCGGCGACGGCTCGACCGTCCCGGCGCTGCACGCGGCGCCGCTCGAGACGCTGACGCCCTCGAGATCGAGCGCGGCGACGAGCTCCGCGCCGATCCACCCCGGCCAGATCAGGTTCGACACGTGCGGCGCCCGACGGGCCGGAGCGCCGGCGACGCGCGCGCGGCCGCGCGGCGCGTCGATGGCGAGGAGCTCGCGCTCGATCCGATCGCGCAGCGGGCCGAGCGCCGCCCAGCGCGCCGCCGAGCGCGCCGCGATCCGCGCGGCCACGCCGAACCCGGCCGCGAGCGCCGCGTCGATCGTCCCCGGACGGATCCCCTTCTCCTGCGAGCCGCCGGCGAGCACGGGCTCGAGCCGCGCGCCGGCGCGCGTCGCGAGCGCGCCGATCCCCTTGGGCCCGCGCATCTTGTGCGGCGCGACGCTCGCCGTGTCCCAGCCGGCCGGGACGTCGATCTTCCCCCAGCCCTGGACGGCGTCGACGTGGACGCGGACGCCCGCGGCGCGCGCGCGCGCGATCACCTCGGCGACCGGCGAGAGGACGCCCGTCTCGTGGTTGACCGCCTGCACGGTCACGAGCGCGGGCGCCGCCTCGAGCGCGCGGTCGAGGTCGTCGAGGTCGATCGCGCCGTCGGGCGTGACCTCGAGCCAGCGCACGCGCGCGCGGCCCTCGCGCTCGAGCGCCTCGGCGACGCGGGTGACCGACGGGTGCTCGAGGCGGCTCGTCACGAGCGCCGCCGGCGCGCCGCCGGTCGAGAACGCGCTCCTCAGCGCGAGGTTGTTCGCCTCGGTCCCGCCGGAGGTGAAGACGACGTCGCGCGGATCGGTCCCCGCGAGCGCCGCCACCGAGGCCCGGGCGTCCTCGATGACCGCGCGCGCGGCGCGGCCGTCGGCGTGGACGCTCGACGGGTTCGCCCACGCGCGGCCCGCGGCCTCGCGCATCGCGTCGAGCACCTCGGCGAGCGGCGGCGTCGTCGCGTTCCAGTCGAGGTAGGCACGCATCTTCTTCCTCGCGTCTCCTCCGCGGGCGTCTTGCCGCGCTCAGCCGGCCGTGTCGACCACGACCGTCGGGGCGCGCTTCGCGACCGTCAGGCTGAACGCGGCGCCGCCGAGGAACATGCCCTCGACCGACGCGCCTTCGGGGAGGATGCGGACGTCGCCGCCGAGGCCGCGCGCGACGCGCCGGGCGATCGCGAGGCCGACGCCGGTGCCGCCGAACGAGCGCGTGGCGGAGCCGTCGACCTGGTAGAACGGGTCGAAGATGCGCTCCAGGCGCTCCTTCGGGATCCCGGCGCCGGTGTCGGCGACGATGAGCTCGAAGGCGGCCTCGCGCGGGCGGACCATGACGCCCACGATCCCGCCCTCCGGCGTGAACTTCGCGGCGTTGTCGAGCAGCTGGCTCATCGCGCGGCCGAGGCGGTCGCTGTCGCCGTAGCCGGGCAGCGGCCCGCGCGGGAACTCCTCGAGCATCGTGAGCTTGCGCTCCGCGAACGCGTCCGCGTGCCAGGCGATCGCGCGCCGGACGGTGTCGAGGAAATCGTAGTCCTTGTGGAAGAAGCGCATCTTGCCGGTCTCGAGGCCGGTCACGTCGATGAGGTTGTCCATCGTCGAGCGGAGGCGCCGGATGCAGTCGTCCATCGCGCGGAGCGCCTTGCGCTGCGCCTTGCTCGTCTCGCCGAGCTCCTCGTCCATGAGCATGCGGAGGTAGCCGACGATCGGCGTGAGCGGCGTCGCCAGCTCGTGCGAGATGTTGCGGTAGAACTCGGTGCGGAGCTTCTCCATCTCGCGGAGGCGCTCGTTGGCGGACGACAGCTCGGCCACCTTCTCCTCGAGGTGCGCGACGATGCGCCCCGACTGGACGCGGAGGCGCTCGCCCTGCACGTCGGGCGTCGACATCATCCGCTCGCGGCGGCCGCCGACGTAGCTCGCCACCTGCTTGGCGAAGTTCCGGGCGTCGATGGGCTTCTGGAGGAAGCCGTCGCAGCCGACCGCGAAGCTCGTCTCGCGATCGCCCTCGGCGGTGATCGCGACGATCGGGACGCCGTTGAGCGAGGCCTCGGTCCGCAGGCGGAGCGTGACCTCGAAGCCGTCGAGGCCGGGAATATTCAGGTCGACGAGGACGATGTCCGGACGCTGGGCGATCGCGAGGCGCACGCCCTCGAGGCCGTCGGCCGCATCGATGACCTCGTGGCCGTCACCCGACAGGAGCTTCCGGACGAGCAGGCGGTTCCGCGGGTCGTCCTCGATGTGCAGCACGCGCGCCAAGGCAGCCCCTCGATGATACGTGAACGATTCGATAGCGATACGGCAAAGCTCCCGAGAGGCAGGGGCTTTGCTTTTTGAACGTGAAAAGCTAGGGTCCCGCTCTCGAATGGCCCGCCCGACGCTCCTCTCGGTCCTGCTCCTGTCGTCCATCGCGGTCTCGACGCTCGCCGCCGCCGGCTGCTCGAAGCTCACGGAGCCTCCGAAGCCCGAGCCCATCCAGGGCGAGACGACGACGGCCGCCGCCACGGCCGAGGCCAAGCCCTCCGCCGAGCCGGCGGGGACGCCCGCGAAGCCCGCGGAGCCGCCGCCGGATCCGAACGCGAAGCTCGAGATCAAGGATCTGACCGTCGGCAAGGGCGCCGAGGCGAAGGCCGGCGACACGATCAAGGTCCACTACGTGGGCGCCCTCGCCAACGGCGACAAGTTCGACGCCTCGAAGGACCACGGCACCGAGCCGTTCACCTTCGAGCTCGGCAAGGGCCGCGTCATCAAGGGGTGGGACGAAGGCGTCGCCGGGATGAAGGAGGGCGGGAAGCGCAAGCTCACGATCCCGCCGCACCTCGGCTACGGCGCCCGCGGCGCGGGTCCGAAGATCCCGCCGAACTCGACGCTCGTCTTCGAGGTCGAGCTGGTCGAGGTCGTCAAGAAGAAGTGAGCCGGCGCGTGACCTCCCTCCAACGCACGCTCGCCGTCCTCCTCGCCGCCGCGCTCGCCGCGTGCGGCGCGCCTCCCCCGGGCGCGAGCGCCGGGGGGACGAGGAGCGCGGACGCGGCCAACGTCGCGCAGCAGGCGAACGAGCCGCGCGCGGGAGATCCCACGGCCGCGCACCCGACGCCGATGAGCCCGACGCCCGGCAACTCGGCGACGCTCGGGGCGCCGGGCGTCACGGCCGCCACGCCGCCGCCGGAGGAGGGCGGGGCGTCGTCGGGGATGAGCGCCAAGGGCGACTCCGCCGAGCCCGCGCGGATCGGCGCGCGGCACGTCCTCATCCAGTGGATGGGCTCCGAGCGCGCGCCCGCGGCCGTCGTCCGCTCGCGCGAGCAGGCGCTCTCGGTGGCGCAGGAGGTCCTCCGCCGCGCCCGCAACAAGGAGGACTTCGCGCGCCTCGCGATCGAGTTCTCCGACGAGCCCGGCGCCGGCGCGCGCGGCGGCTCGCTCGGCCGCTTCGGCCACGGGCAGATGGTCGGCGCGTTCGAGGCCGCCGCCTTCAAGCTCGAGGTCGGGCAGATCTCCGACATCGTCGAGACGCCGTTCGGCTTTCACATCATCCAGCGCACCGAATAGGGCGCGGGTCCGAGGGGACGACCATGGCAGCCGAGGTCGAGAACGAAGCCGCGAGCGACGCGTCCGCCGAGGCCGGCGCGGCCGCGAAGGCCGCGAAGAAGAAGAAGCCGCCCGCGCCGAAGGCCGACGCGCCGGGCGCGGGCGAGCCGCTCGTCCGCGGCCGCCTGGCGGAGCTCGGCGCGCTGCTCTCGGGCGTCCTCTACTTCGTGGCGTTCGCCGGGTTCGACGTCTGGCCGCTCACGTTCGTCTGCCTCGTCCCGCTCTACGTCTCGCTCTCCGGCCAGACGCCGAAGCGCGCCACGTGGCTCGGGTTCTTGACGGGCCTGGCGATGAACGTCGGCGGGTTCTACTGGCTCGTGAACATGCTGCGGACGTTCAGCGGCTTCCCGACGCCGCTGTGCCTCCTCTTCACGCTGATCATCTGCGCCTACCAGGGCGGCCGCCTCGCGCTGATGGGCTGGCTCTACGGGCGCGCGACGGTGCGCGGCTGGCCGGCGCCGATCGTCTTCGGCGCGGCGTTCGCGGCGAGCGAGCTCGCCTACCCGCTGCTGTTCCCCTGGTACTACGCCGCGACGGTCCACAACGTGCCGGTGCTGATGCAGCTCGCCGACATCGGCGGGCCGATCCTCGTCGGGCTCGTGCTCGTCGCCGTGAACCTCGCCATCGCGGAGCCCTTGCGCGCGCGGCTCGCGGCCTCGCGCGAGGTCGGCGCGCGCACCGTCGCGGGCGCGGCGAGCGAGGAGCGCCACGCCGTCGCGATCGATCGCCGCGTCGTCGGCGCGGGCGTGATCGCGCTCCTCGTCGCCCTGCTCTACGGCGCCGTGCGCATCTCCATGGTGAACGGGCGCGTCGCCGCGGCCGAGGAGGTGCGCGTCGGCTACGTGCAGGGCAACATGGGCCTGATGGCGAAGCGCGAGAACCCCGGCGAGGGGCTCCGCCGCCACAAGCAGATGACGGCGGCGCTCCGCGACAAGGGCGCCGACCTCGTCGTGTGGAGCGAGACCAGCGCGACGTTCCCGACGCGCGAGGACCTCGCGACGCAGGGGCATTTCTACCGCGACCGCTTCGCCGCGAGCCTCGGCGTCCCGACGATCTTCGGCGCCGTCCTCTACCGCGTCGATCCGGATCGCGAGCGCTGGTTCAACACGGCGATCTCGACCGACGTGAAGGGCGAGCTCCGCGGGCGCTACGACAAGCAGTACCTCCTCGCGTTCGGCGAGTACCTCCCCTTCGGCGACACGTTCCCGATCCTCTACAAGTGGTCGCCGCACAGCGGGCGCTTCTCGCCGGGCAAGTCGATCGAGCCGCTCATCGTCGACGTCAGGGGCGTCGAGCACAAGGTCACCGCGCTCATCTGCTACGAGGACATCCTCCCCGGCTTCACCAACCGCGCGGTCTCGTACGCGGACCCCGAGCTGATCGTGAACATGACGAACGACGCGTGGTTCGGCGACACGACCGAGCCGTGGCAGCACCTGGCGCTCGCCAAGCTCCGCGCGATCGAGCACCGGCGGTTCCTCGTGCGCAGCACCAACAGCGGCGTGTCGGCGATCATCGATCCGAACGGCGCCGTCGTCGAAGGCACGCTGTCGACGCCGTTCAAGGCCGAGTCCCACGACGCCGTCATCCGGTGGATGAGGGGCGGGACGGCGTACGAGTTGCTCGGCGACGTCCCGTGGTACGCCGTCTCGCTCGGGATCGCCGTCGCGGCGTTCCGCCGGCGGCGTCCGCGATCCGCTTGAGCCGGGCCCGACGCGCTCGAGCTGGGGTGTGAACCGGGGATACGGCCGCGACGGCCGTGTCAGGGCCGGCGGCCGCGCGCCGAAGCTCGACCGAACGAATCGACGGGCAAAAACGCCGTCGATCCCGCGTCATCCGGGGGCGCGATCCTTGCCCCCAAAGGAGTTTGTCCCCCGTTCGGGATAGGTCGTACCCTTGACCGCGCGTTGAACAGGGGCCGCCCCGGCCTCGTCCAATGCCGAGAGCCTTTCGTCTTCTTCCTTCGCGATGATCTCCCCTGCCCCGCACCGCTTCGGCCTCTTCGCGCTGACGGGCGCGTTCGCGCTCGGCGGCGGCTCGCTCGTCGCCGGTCCGGGCTGCGCCGCGGCGACCGACGACGCGCCGGAGAGCGACGCCGGGGCGTTCGAGGCGAGCGAGGCCGGCCGGGCCACGTGCAGCGTCTGCGTCGCCGACGAGTGCACCGCGGCGTGGGCGCTCTGCCTCACGGACGAGGGCTGCCTCGCCGCCCGCCGGTGCGCCGGCGCGGCGGAGTGCGGCGACGCGTGCGCGACGGCGTGCGCGTGCGGCGGAGCCGGCGGCGCCCGTTACCGCGCGTTCGCCGCGTGCAACGACGCGCGC
>JAHBWF010000028.1 GCA_019637105.1 Labilithrix sp. | reverse complement strand
GCGGGAGCGGGCGTCTCGGGGACGGGCGCGACGAACGCGGGAGCGGGCGTCTCGGGGACGGGCGCAACGAACACGGAGGCGGGCACGACGGGGACGGGCGCGGCGAGCGCGGGCGCGGGCGTCTCGGGGACGGGCACGGCGAGCGCGGGCGTCTCGGGGACGGGCGCGACGAACGCGGGCGCGACCGGCGCCGGTGCGTCGGCGGTCGGCGTGACGAGCGTGGGTGTGACCGGAGCGGGAGCGTCGGCGGTCGGCATGACGAGCGGCGGGCGGATGAGCGGCGGACCGACGAGCGACGGAGTCGACGAGGGCGGCGCGTGACGCTCGCGTCCTTCGCGCTCGCCGCGCCGGGCGATCCGGTGCGCGTGGACGATCTCCTCGGCAAACCCATCGCGCTCGTCGTCGCGCTCGCGCTCGTGTCGCTCCTGCCGTTCCTCTTCATGGGCGTCACCGCGTTCGTGAAGATCTCGACGGTGCTGCAGATCGTCCGCAGCGCGATCGGCGCGCAGAACGTGCCGTCGAACACGGTCATCATGGCGCTCGCGACCGCGCTCACGCTCATCGCGATGGCGCCCGTCGGCCAGCGCATCTTCGACAAGGCCGCGCCGCTCGCGCGGGGCGGCGGGACGCAGGACACGACGTACCTCGTCGAGAAGGGCCTCGAGGCGGTGCGCGAGCCGATGCGCGAGTTCCTCGCGAACAACGCCGCCGAGAAGGAGCGCGCCCGCTTCTTCGTCGTCGCGAAGAACGCGCGCCCGGAGGCGGAGCGCGCGAGCGTCGGAGCGGACGACCTGGCGGTGCTCGTGCCGGCGTTCGTCGTCACGGAGCTCACCGAAGCGTTCGCGATCGGCTTTTTGCTCTATCTGCCGTTCCTCGTCATCGACCTCGTGGTCTCGAACGTCCTGCTCGCGCTCGGGATGCAGATGCTCAGCCCCACGCAGGTCAGCTTGCCGTTCAAGCTGCTGCTCTTCGTCGCGATCGACGGCTGGGGCCTCTTGGCTCAGGCGCTGGTCGCGGGGTACAGATAGCGCCCATGCGTTCCCTCCCGCTCGCGGCCATGGTCTCCGTCGTCGTCCTGACGGCCCTCGCGCTGACGACGGCCGCGTGCGATCAGCTAAACCGCCCGTTCGGCAGCCCGTCGAGCAGCAGCTCGTCCGGCTCGACGGCGAGCATGGACGCCGGCGACGAGGGCGACGACGGCGGGGCGCCCGCGCCCACGATCACAGCCGAACCGGGCGACATTCAGCTTTGAAAGCGCCTCGCGTGCGACGGTGCTTGACTTATCTTTCGGCGCGCGTAGAGTCCGCCGCCCTGCAACAGGAATTGGGGCAATAGCTCAGCTGGGAGAGCGCCGCGTTCGCAATGCGGAGGTCAGGGGTTCGATCCCCCTTTGCTCCACCCGATTCCCGCTCCGGCTCGCGCCGGGCGAGCCCAAGAGGCGGCCGTCTCGCCGACGTGCCGCCTCTCCTCTTTGTTGGCTCCGTCTCGGCCTCGCGAAGCGGTTGCCGAGGATGCGAGGACGCGACCTCGCTCTGGAAAAACCGAGGGTGCCGTCACCGGGGATGATCGCTCGTGCTGCTGGCCTCGGAGTGATGGGCGTGGAGGAGGATGAGGCGGCAAAGCCGACTCATCGCACGCGGGTGGTCGCGTCGGGCCTTGGCCGGCACGGCTAACCGCCTCTCTTGCGGTGGAGAGCCGGCGGAGGCGTGAACGGAACGAGAACGCGAGGACGCGCCCTCGAGATGGCGTTCGCTCGCGCTCGCGCTCGCGTCGGGGCGGGCGCGTCGCCGCGCGTCATGGCGCGTCATGCGTCCGGGCGTTGCAGAGCGGGGCGGCGTTGGTACTCTGGCTGTCCCCCAATGTTCAGCCCGCGCGCCATGATTCAGGCGGCTGTTGGTTATGTGCGGAAGAACCCCGACGAGGTGGTCCGAGCCGCGGTGAACGCGACCGGTCTGCGCTTCGGCGTCCCGCTCGCGACGCTCCGGTGGTTCGCCGGTCAGCTCAAAGGGTCGAAGGCGCCGAAGGACGTCGAGATCTCGAGCACACCTCCGGCCCTGCGGTTCAGCGCGGTGGTCGACGCGATGGGCACGCCCGTGCGTGCGTCGGCGGCGATCAAGATCGACGAGGTCTCGATCTCGGAGGAGTCGCTGCGCGTCGGCGTCCGACTTCGCGACGTGAAGCTGGCGCTCGTCGGCGACAGCGACTCGCCGGTCGCGACGCTGATCAAGTCGGGCGCGCTCGATCTCTCGAAGCCGGGCAACCTCGTCAAGTTCATCCCGAAGCGACCGCCCGCGGTCGTGGAGGCCGACGGCGATCGGGTCGTCGTCGACTTGATGAAGGTGCCGAAGCTCGCCGCCGATCCGCGCCTCCGCCGCGCGCTCGGCGTGATCGCGCCGGTGCTCGGGATCCGCGCGATCGAGACGGATCGCGATCACCTCTACGTGAAGCTCCGCGCGACGCCGGCAGGTCTGCCCGAGGCGCTCGGCAAGCTGCGCGCACGAACGCTCTGACACCCGCGGCCCCGCGCGGTCACGCGGGCGCGCCGCCGCGAAGTCGCGCGGCGGCGAATTGCGGCGCGGCTCCGCCGCGAAAAGTACCGCCGCGCGCGGTCGAGGCGCGGTAACGTGGAGCTCTCGCATGAAGCGTTCACGCACCTCGGCCCAGACGCTCGCCGTCGGTTCGTTGCTGGCCGGAGCCTTGGGCCTCGTGGTCCTCGCGTCGTCGACGTCGACGACCGGCTGCTCCTCGCAGGAGACCACGCCCGCGCCCGACGCGGCGTTGCCCCCGTGCAACCAGGGGCCGTTCACGTTCTTCTGTGACCCCCCGGCCGCGGGTCAGGAGGCGTGCAACACGGGCACGAGCGAATCGCCGTACCTCGGTCGTCTGCCGCAGGACACGAACTACCCCATCGGGTGCGTGGTGAACTTCGTCGGCGCGCGCGACGAGCAGGGCGACTGCAGCCTCGAGGCCGTGTGCAAGTGCGTGATCGGCGAGATCCCAGAACCGGTGCAGCCGCTCCCCGAAGCCGGCCCACCGGCGGACGAGGACGCCGGCGACGCCGGCGACGCCGGCGACGAGGCCGGAGCGCAGCCCGAGCCGACGCCGGCCCCCGGCCCCCGGACGGGCCCAGTCTGGATTTGCTCGACCTGACGCCATGATCCTGCCGGCGTGACCGCACAGCGACGACGTCGGGACACCGACGGGCGGCTCGCAGCACCGTGCCGACGCGCGAAGCGCGTGAAGCATGAGGAGCAATGGCCGCTGCCGTGCACCGTCCGGCGGCCCCGCCGCGCCGCTCCGACGCGCGAGGCATGAAGGGAGTGACGGGCAATGGTCGAGGTCATGACCGTCGGGTAGCTCGCAGCGCCGTCCGGCGCGCGAAGCGCGTGAAGCATGAGGAGCAATGGCCGCTGCCGTGCACCGTCCGGCGGCCCCGCGGCGCCGTTCCGGCGCGCGAAGCACGTGAAGCATGAGGAGCAATGGCCGCTGCCGTGCACCGTCCGGCGGCCCCGCCGCGCCGCTCCGACGCGCGAGGCGAGTGAAGCATGACGAGCAGTCCTGCCGGTGTGACCGTACAGCGACGATATTGGGACACCGGCGGGCGGCTCGCAGCGCCGTTCCGACGCGCGAAGCGCGTGAAGCGCGTGAAGCATGAGGAGCAATCCTGCCGGCGTGACCGTACAGCGACGACGTCGGGACACCGGCGGGCGACTCGCAGCGCCGTTCCAACAAGCGACGCGTGAAGCATGACGAGCGATGGCCGAGGTCATGACCGTCGGGTGGCTCGCAGCGCCGTTCCGACGCGCGAAGTGTGCGAAGCACGAGGAGCAATGGCCGATGCCGTGCACCGTCCGGCGGCCCCGCGGCGCCGTTCCGACGCGCGAGGCGTTGAGGAGTGACGGGCGATGGCCGAGGTCGGGACATCGTCGGAGCTTCGCGGCGCCATCCTTGCGGGGACGCTCGCCGCGCCGTGCCTGTGCGCGCCGCGTGAGGGCCGGTGACGACGTCATGACACCGGTGGGCGGGCAACGCTCATCCGGCAGCGAGATCGCCGAGGGCGCGCTCGAGATCGATCTCCCGCAGCCCCGCGTCGAGCCGCGCGCGCTCGCCCCACCAGGCGCCGGTGTTCGGCGGCGTCGCGGTCAGCGCCTCCTTGTAGTCTTCGGGCTCGAGCAAGAGCACCGCTTCGCGGGCGTCCTCGAACGATTCGTCGAGCCGCACGAGCTCCGCCGCGATCGCTCGCGCGCCGCTCTTCTCGGCGCGATCGAGCGTGGCGCGCGCGGCGACCGCGAAGAACACCCATTGCTCGGCGTCCGGTCGCTCGTCGAGCCCCTCCGCGAACGCCGTCGCGGCGAGCACGAGCTCCGAGCGTACGCGCGCGCTCCCGAGCGCGTTCAAGAGCTCGCTCGCCGTCTGAAGGATCGCCGGCGGTCGCGCGCGCGCGAGCGCGCTCCGAGCGGCGTCGAGGTGGAGCCACAGACGAGCGAGCGTCGCCTCCGGGGCCTCCTCGGCGCTGGCCGAGCCCGTCTCGGCGCCGCGGTCGAAGTGCCGGAACATGGCGGGCATCGAGCTCATCGCGAAAGCTCCGGTGGCGGCGGCGTGCTCCGCTTGGCGACCACGCGCGCGCGCACCCAGTCGCGGGCGCGCTGGAGCAGTTTGTCGACGCGCGCCCGCGCGCGCCGTCGGGCGGCGATGGGATCGTCGCCGTCATGGTCCGACGCCGCCGGCCACTCGCGGAACAGCTCTTCGTCCACGAGCGAATCGATCGGCACGCCTTCGAGATAAACGGCCACGAGCGCCTCACGGTAACGCTGCGGCGCGTCCTGAAGCACGAGCGCGACGCGCGCGGCGAGCGCGCGCGCTCCCTCGGCGTCTTCCGCCTGCTCGAGCGCCGCGTAAGGATCGAGATCAGGCGCGACGAGGAGCTCCTCGTCGTAGCTCTCGGTCTTCTCGTAGACGCCGCTCGACTCACGGTGCCAGTCGCGCGCCCGGTTCTTGGCGGCCACGGCGAGGTACCCGTCCTCGAAGCCCGGCTCGACCGCTCCGTCGAGGATGCGCCCGAGCACGCTCAGCGTCACCGCCTGCGCGAGGTCCTCTCGCGCCTGCGCCGGAACGCCGTTCATCACGAGCACGCGCAGCGCCTCGGCCCGAAGCACGAACGCGAGCTCGTCACGCGCGTGCTCGAACGTGCCGCCCCCATGCGCCGCCCGAAGCGCACGCGCGCAGCTCGCCGCGCGGCCCAAGGCCCGCACGGCGCTACTCACGAGGACCTCGTTCGTTCCCGTTTCCCGGCAAGCGCACCTCGGCGGATGGACGACAGACGGCCGAGCTTCTGACACCCGATCCTCCCGCTTCATGGCCTGGCCCCGCAAGAACGTGCCGCTCGAGAAGGAGCTCGCCCCACCCAGCCCGCTCTCTGCCCACATGCAGCCCGCTCTCCGCCGTGCTATGGGTCAGGCGTTTCCACCGGGGAGTCGCACAGTCCGGTAGTGCACAAGCTTTGGGTGCTTGTCGTCGCGGGTTCAAATCCCGCCTCCCCGACCCTAAATTGCTGGAATCACTAGAGTCCTCAGAGCCAGAATCCGAAATCTGACCAATACTCGGGAGCCCCTCAAAGAGCTCCTCGGGCAGCGGAGGAAAAGGCTCGCCATGGCGCCGTCGTAGGTCGGGACCGCGCTTGATGTAGCTCGCCCACGTCGTCTCAGGTTGCTTGTGGCCGCTGTACTTCGCGAGCACGTAGCTGTCCGTCCCGAGCATCGCCATCCAGGTGCATCCGGTCGTGCGAAGTGATCGCCAGTCGAAGGGCATGTGATCGGGCGTGCCCTCGATGAGCTCCCGTCGCGTGATCCCGGCGAGCTTCAGATACTCGCGCAGCGTGTCTGAATATTTCTCCAACTTCCGCGAGCTCCCGGTGAACGGAAGGATCCGCTCGTCGTCGCTCGGCGCGGCGGCGTGCATGCACTGAAGGAGCGGCATCAAGTTGTCGTGGATCGGGATCTCCCGGATGCCGGCGTCGCTCTTCGTGCCGGGGACCTCTTCTCCACTTCGGAACACGAGCTTTCGTCGAACGCGGAGCTCATGGGCGTACCAGTCCGCGTCTGTCCACCGGAACGCGTACAGCTCTTGGGGACGGGCGTACGTGTACGTCGCGACGACGATCCGGCGCCGATCTTCGATCGGGATCGCCTTGCACGAGATGACCTGCAAGAACTCGTATGGGTAGAGCGGCTGGCGCTCACGCGCTTCTTCGTCGAGCTGTTCCTTCGTCACTGGTGGCTTCACGCCGATCGTCGGATTGTTCGCCTCGGGTCCGACGCGCACGCTCGAGTAGCGAGGGTCATCGTCGTGGAAGGCGCGGGAGAACGGCGCCTTGATGATGTCGGACCAGATGTTCATCGCGCGCTTGGGGCTGATCTCGTCGTTCTCAACGGCTTCGGTGAGCAAGTTGCGGGTCTTGATGATGTGCTCTCTGGCTACGTCTACCATCGGGAGCGAGCCGAACACTGAACCTGGCCACCGTGCCCATGCGCCTGTCATGTCGCGTGTCGTCTTGCCGAGCTCGGCGTGTCGCTTCACGTAGCGCGTGTGCCACTCGTTCGATGTCTCGCGCGTCTCCTCGGACACTCTGCCTTCGTCCCGAGATCGTTCGCTCACGATCTTCGCAACGCGAACAGCCTGCTGACACGACGTGCACGTGCACCTCGTGCCCGGCGTTCCGTTGAGGCACGCAGGCACCGTCGGCTTGCCCTTGTCGTCGACGAGGGGCACCGGTTTTCTTCCCTGACCCGGGATCGTGATGCGCGCTTCCCAGCACGCCGTCTTCGGATTCCAGCGCGGGGATCCTGTTGCAGGACGGCCCATCGTGTCCTCGACTTCCTCGTCTCGTTCAACAGTCAAACGATCGACGGCCAGAGCCTGAGAGGCCCCGACCGTCGATAGATCTGATCGCCAGAAGATCAGCCCTCGGTGTCGTCGGCGTCGGGCTCGTCGTTCGCGCGCTCGGCTGCGCGCATGGCGGCGAGCGCATCGAGCCGGCCGACGACGCTCTGAAGCTCGGCAAGGACGACGAGGCCGTGCACGACGAGCCCGCGGATGCGGTGCGAGCGACGCATGAGCGCATCGGAATCCGAATCGCTGTAGATCTCGCCGACCGTATCGAACGACTGTTCCCCGATGCTCTCGAGGAGCTCGGCTTGTTCGGCCGCATGCTGCGCGCACCGGGAGATCTCTCCGCGAATCGCGTCGCAGAGCTCGCGGATGGTGTGCGCGGGCGTCATGCCCCCCTCCGTTCGTTGGAGTGCGGGAGCGACGGAAACGACAAGATACGCGCTGCCGGCGCCCAGTGGGCGCGTGATACCCTGACCATGTTGGACCTCGCTCGTTCGGGGTTCAGCCACGGGGTCCGGCAGCGGCAAACTGCGCGGGCCCCACTTTCGTCCTTACGATGCGCGATGGGCCGCAGTCGAGCGGCGGGTGATCGAGGCGCGTCGAATTGCGCAGAATGGTGAGCACCCACGCAGAATGGTGGGACAGGGGTCTCTGGCGGTTCGACCGAGCCGGCACATCGCGCCGCGCGTCGATCGAGTGACACGCCCGAGCTAGCTGGGACTCCGTTTGCGGGCTACGCTTCACGGCATGTCCGCGAAGGCCACACCCGCCCCGATCCAGAAAGACGATCGCGATCCCGTGGCCGCCGCGATTGCGCAAGCACCCAGCGGTCCCCCGACGACGGAGGAGGAGCGCGCCAAGATTGCCGAGGCTCGGGCCAGTCGTGCGCGAGGCGAGCGCACGTACTCCGGTGACGAGATCACCGCGCTCATCGAAAAATGGCGTCAGCTCGATCGTCCTCCGACCGACGATGAAGTTCGCGCGCTGCTTCAGGAGCGGCAGGCACGCGAACGAAACGAATGACACGTACCATCGACTGGTCGAAGCAAGCAGTCACCGACCTCCTTGACTTACCGGACTGGCGAATCGCCCAGGCGGTCGACGCTGCCGTCAAGCTCTTCGCGCTCACCGGTGTTGGAACGATCGTCACCTTTCCGAGTCTCGACGGTCCCGACGAAGTTCGTCTCTATGCGGGTCCACACGCTCGCTACTATGCCGTGGTCCGCTACTCGAAGGCTGTCGTCTACGTCGAGCGTGTGCTTCGCTCGCCATAGCGGTCTTCTTCCGCGGATGACGAGGCCTGCGAGGAGAACGACGAGAGCGCGGTGGCGATCGACGACGCCGAGTCCGAGCTCGTGATGCTCCGCGCTCGATGCCCTCGAGATGCGGTCAGGTCAGACGAGCCTATCGGCTCCAGATCCGCGAAAGGCCTCTTGCCCTCTGTTCTTCAACGACAGGGGCCAAGGCCGCCTTGTCTTGTTCGAGGCGAGCGGCTCGGCGCTTCTCCTCGAAAGCGTTGAGCGCGATCGTCTTCGCCCGCATGGTTGCGTGCGACAGCGAGATCGCGAGGTACCCAGCATCACGATGTGGATTCTCCCTCGCGCACTCCAACGCCGCGATCTCGACCGTCCGGAGCTGATCCTCGATCAAGACGGGCGAAGCGTGCTCAACGCAACTCTTCGCGACCTTCGACGCGGCGGACCCAACAACCATACCTCCGAACCCGCGAGTGAGATGGTCGGCCTGGTCCCCGGCAAACGCGAATGCGATGAAGTCGATCTGTAGAGGCGCGCCGAGCTCACGGACCGCTCGATCGTTCAGTCGACACCACGTCTCGGCGAAGCGCGCGGCTGTCGTTCTTGGTGCGTCTCCGAACGCACGCGCGATCGGAAAGAGCTCCTCAACTACCGCGCGTGCGATCTCGGCCTCGAGTCGCGCAGCATGCTCGTCGGCTTCGCGCTCGACTTCGGCGATGGCCGCGTCGTGTCGCTTACGGGCCTCGCTCCCCTCGCGTGCGAGGCGCGCTTGTTCGACAGCGAGCTCCTTTGCAAGCATGGACTTACGTGCGTGAAGAGCAGCAGTCCGTTCAGCATAGGAATTTGCGAACTGCATCATCGAGCCCCCTTCTGCGCGAGATAAGACCTCGCCTCATCCGCCGTCATCACCGGATGAACCATGCGCGTGCCTTCGAGATATGGCCGCCGCGCCCAACGAAGACCCATTTGCTCATCGAGCGCCCGCTTCGCCTCGACGCGCTTCGATGCTCGGTAGGCCTCGTTCCGCACGTCGGGGTCCTCGTTCGGATCCCGTTCAATCGCTTTGAGCATCTTGCTGGCTCGCTCCGAGTCCTCAGCCGGTGCATCGCGATCAGACGCGATCACTCGAAGCGCCTCGATGACTTGATCGATCGTCATCTGCTCGCCGTCTTCGCTTCCACGCTCGGACTCGGGCTCCTCGTCCATGCCCTCGCTCGATCGCTTCCGCGCGGCGAGGATGCGCGACAGCTTCGTGATGGCCGTTCGGCTCGCCGCCAGGCGGACGGCACCGTGCGTAGCCGGGTTCGAGGTGAGGGCACAGTTCATGAGCGAGACGACGCGGCCATTTTTCGTGCTCTGATCCCATGCAGGAGAAACGCTGAGGTACTGCCCCCCACGAACGTATCGGCGGGCCTCATCCGTCCATCGAACGTCGACGGCCCACAGCTCCCCATCTCGGAGCGCGATGTCGAAGGAGCCCGCCGCGCGGCGTTGCTCGGGGGTCGCGCTCGGATCGATGCTCTTGTGGTCGAAGTCGAGCGCGTAGCGGTTTCCGCGCTGCTCACGCTCCGCCATGACGAGCCGTGCGGCCTCGCCATCAAAGAGCGTCGAGCCATGATCCGTTCGAGAGAGACCGGCGCGGAACAGTCGGAAGGCGATGACGTCACCGTTCGCGTCGCGCTCGACGCCAGCGTCGGAATCAAGAGAAGTGGTGGCCGTCACACGGCGGGTAAAGCCATTAGGCATTGGTCGTCCATTCAGCGAATTGTTGATGGTTGAGTCTCGTGTAGATGTATTCTGCCTCCGTCACCCGTCCACGAATCACGCGGCGCGCGCCGTCGATCGTCGTCACGTAGCCATTGTGGAAGAGCGTCGTCCCGAAGCGCGCAGCCGCACGGATCGCCGCAACGCCGTACACGGGGATCTGAACGTGGTCCTCCATGGCTCAGAATTGGGCAACGATGAACGTCGCGGTTGTTTCGCCCGCGTTGTCCTTGACCTTCGTGCCAGCGACCTGCAGCGTCGTGCCTGCCGGCACGTTCTTGTAGACTGCATCAACTCCGTTTCGCGAAGTGATGACCACGTCGCCGGCACCGCCGACGTAGAGACGGCGAAACGGAGGATCGAATACGAATGCGTCGGAGGGCGTGACCGTCGCGTGATCCTGAGCCGGGCCGGGATAATAGGGCGGGACGAATTGCTTCATGGTGCTTCCTTCTATGTGCCGCGCAATGCGGCAAAGCCTGATTCGGAAAGGCTTTGCGCTCGCTACAGGACGATGCGAACGTCGGTCGTCGGGTCGATTTCGATGACTTCGCTCACGTCGAGCGCGATGCCGGCTTCGTCCGTGTCCACGTCGACGATCGAAGCGGGCGCGGGGCGTGCGACCGCGACCACGCGATCGTTTCGAAGTCGAGCGCCAGCCTCACCGGCTTGACCGCATCCTCTCCAGCCGACAACGCGGATACGGCGCTCGCGAACGCGCTCAGGCACGTGCCCGCAGCACGCTCTCATCGAGGCAGGTTGACGCGCCCCTGACCTTGTACGGTCGCCGGCTCCTGATCGTCCAAAGAACCTCTTCGACAACGTTCGTCGCGCGAACGTTGATCGTGTGATACCCGATGCCGCGACGCTGACCGTCGCGCCGGATGCCGAGTGCGAGAGCATCTCCGGCGCCGTCGTCCTCTCGCGCGGTATCGACGTGCGTGGTACGCATAGAGCTATGCGCTTTCTTGGATCGAGTCTTCTCTTCGCGGGCTTGGCACTTGTTGCTTGCAACGGCAAGAGCACGACAGCGAGCCCCGTCGGCTCGCAGACTGGAGCGCTCGAGACGTACCGCGATGGGTGTGACGCCAACGCGTGCGGCGCACGTCCTGAGCCGAAGCACCGCTGCGTGGGTGGCTATGCGGTGAGCGTGTGCACCAATGCGCGCGGCACGTGCGGCTGGCAGATCGACTGCGCCGCCGAGCCGCCGCCGGGGTACGACGGCAACGTCGGCGTGAGCTCTTGCGACGTGAATACGACCGCCGCACAGGCGTGTGGCCCGCTGCCAGTCTACGACGACAAGGATTGTGTTTACGGCTTCGTCGGCGAGCCGCAGTGCGAGCGCTACGGCAGCGGATCCTGCGCTTGGTCGCGTCGCTGTCGTCCGCAGCCTTGTGAGCAGACGGGTACTTGCAATGTGCTCGATCGCTCAAAGCTCGGCACCGCCTGCGACGGAGAAAACCGGTGCCCGACCGGATCCTCCTGCGTGTCAATCAATGTGAACATCGGTGAGCACGTTCCACCCACGTGTATCGAGGGCAACCCGTGCAGCGCGATCACGTGCTCCGCCGGCCTTCAGTGTTTCATCGCGGAGAGCTTCCCCGGACAAATGGGCTGCGCACGCTGAGCCCCCGTTTCGGTTCCTTTAGTGAGAGCCCTGACGAAGTGAAGGTAGACGGCCGCGTCGCCGGCGACTTCATGTTCGTCGCGCCGAACGCTCTACCTCGCGTCGCCACCGCGATCATGCTGGCCCTTGCCGTCGTACCCGCACCGGAGCCACGACCACCAGCACCTGTGTTCGCCAAGGCATTGGGGGGTGATGAAGGGCCACGGTACGTCGGTGGCGCGGGACGGGTGAGGCCGTGACGGCGCGTCGCCTTCACAAGGCTTCGCCGCAGGGAGTCCGGTCCGACCTTCAAAGTCAGCTCGGTGCCGCATACTGAACAGACAATTGCGAAAATTCCTAAATATTACGAATAAAAGAACGGCGCCCTTCGGTACTTCAACCCCCGGGACTGTTTCGAGTGAAGCTGGATGGCGGGCCGCGCGAGCGCGCCCACGATGGTTGTCCCGCCAAATTTGGTGGAAGTTCCCGTGAGGGACACCATGCGCCGCAGGAACATCGAGCCTCCGTGTGGTGAGGCCGCCGCTGCGCGCCATGCGCCGAAGGAGGGGTGGGCCGCCGAGCCCTCATCGAGTGACCGAGTGACTTCGAGTGACCAGATTCCGTATTTCTTCCTAGCTCTCTCTCTTAGAAGAAATATGGAAAGTCCTCACTCGAAGTCACTCGGTCACTCGAAACGTTCCCCGACGTCTACGTCGCCACCAGCTGCACACCCTGCCATGAATCTCGTGATGTGCCGTGCGCAGCCACGTAGAGCCGGGGTCCCTCCGTCACGCCTCGGTCTCTGAGGCTTTCCGCGAAGCGCTTGGCGCCGATGGGCTCGGCCCCGACCTCCTTCGCCCAGGCCTCGTATGAGGAGCGGAGGGCAGCTCGTGCGACCCTAGCACTAGGATCGAAGGTGCATCGAGAGGCGAAGAACTCCGCCAGCGGGTTGGACTCCTCTCGATACGCCTCGGTGGCGGCGTCGACCTCGGGAGGTTCTCCGAGCCCGCTCTTCTGCCATTCGAGGCAGCCGCGCACGGCCCACGCGAGAATGCCCGGAAACTCCTTCGCGAGCTTTCCTAGCAGCGCCCGATCCTTCTCGTCCGCAGGGATCGTCACCGACCATGGCACGAGGCGGATACGACGCCAGATGCCGTGGTCCGCTCCTTGGATCACCGGCTTGTGGTTGCCGCAGATGAAGAGCTTGTGTGTCGGCGTGAACTCCCAGAAGTCCTGGTGCATCTTCCTCGCCTTGATCTTGTCCTCGCCGACGAGATCCTTGATGAGAGCCTCATCGAAGCGCTGGCCACGTTTCACCTCGGGGCAGAGTACGAGCCTCGCATTGAAGAGATCCGCGAGCTCCGTCGGATGACGCTCACCCTTTGGTTCGCTGAGAAGACCACGCGGCGCTTTGGACGAGTAGTCCCCGAGCATGTCCGAGATCGTGCGGTGAAAGACGGACTTCCCGTTGTCACCGCTGCCGTGCGAGAAGACGAGCACGTGCTCGCTCGTGGTCCCCGTCAGTGCGTAGCCGATGATCCGTTGCAGGTATCCCGTCAGCGCAGCGTTCGCGCCCATCACGCGCTCGAGAAAGGCTGTCCACAGCGGCGACGTGGCGTTCGGATCGTACGCGACGGGCGCCAGCTTCGTGATGAAGTCCTCGCGCCGATGCGGCCGTAGCTCGCCCGTCCGGAGATCGAGCGTTCCATTTTCGACGTTGAGGTCCCACGGCTCTCGATCGAAGTCGTCGGGCGCCGCGGCGAGCTCGGCGCGGGCAAGCGAGATGATGTTCTCTCGGCCGGCGCGGCTCTCGCTCTTCGCCGCCCACGCGCGGAGGCGCTTGCGCTCGTCGTCATCCTGCTCGCGCTTCACTTCCTCGTCGATCGATCGGATCGTTTCCTTGCCGAGCAGATCGACCGCGCCGCGAACGTCGGCTGTCCATCGTCGGCCGTCCCAAACCATCCACGTCTTCCACTTCGCGACGTAGCGGCACTTGTTGTGGTGCTGCGCGGCGAAGCGCTCCGCGTTGCCGGAGTCCGAGAGGGCGAACGTTCGACGCTTCCTTGCCGTCTCGATGCTCGCCACGTTGCTCATGCGGCGTTCCTCTGAATCTCGTTCCACAGTTCTTCGCTCATGATGTCCCCCGGTGGAACATGGCCAGTGTCCCGCGCCTTCTCGAGGCGCTCCATAACGGACATCCCATGCGGCCCGGGCGTATCGTGCGACCACACCGCGGTCCCCGCGGCAGCGAGGCGCGGGAGGTAGATCGCCTCGATGCAATCGGCCGCGAGATCCAGCGGGAGACGCATGCGACGAACGAGGACGGCGCACACCTTGAACATCGTCGTTCGACCGCCCTCGTGCTTGATCGAGAGCGGAGCGGTCTCGAGGTAGCGCATGGCCGCTTCGATCCTTCGCTGGCCATATTCGTTCGAGGGATCGGAGATCGGCACCGGCTCGACGGCCCCATACACCGCACCGTCGATCACTTTGGGTTCGATTCGATCGCTCCTCTCGAGCTTGGGTACCCATGGTCCGAGCGCGCGCGTGTCCCCGAACGTGCCGAGCTCCTGCAAGACGCCATCGCGTGTCGCGTGTGGGCAGCGGTAGAACCGCGTCCAGTCCGCGCATGCTGCGTCAGCGTGAATCTCGAAGCGGCGCGCGAGGTACCGGATCCACGACCGGTAGCGAGCCGTCCACGCGTCATCATCGGCCTGGTATCGGATCGGCGACGGCTTCGCGAGCGCGTAGACGATGCGGTATCCACCGCGGGTCACGTAGACGAACCCGCCGGGGTGCGCGTCGAAGAGCCTTGGGAGCTTCTCTGATTCGGAGGCGCTCCAAGCGCTCGTCGTCGCGTGCTGGGGCCCGTCGACGTCGAACACGGCCAGCGTCATTCGCAGATTCGCGCGCGTGATCAGACCGGCGTTCGCCCGATCTTGAAAAAGCGCGATCGTGTGCCGGCGCTCGACGTCGGCCGCGTACGCGACGAAGTGCGCATCGCTCGAGTAGCGAGAGGAGAGGATGTCTCCAATCTCCGCGCGCACGGCGCGAGCGTCATCGACCTTCGGCCAGCCGAGGACATATTTGTTGGGGAAGACGAGTGCTTGCATCAAAAGATGTGCAGCTTCCGAGTGCCGTGGTGCTCACCAGCGCGTCGTCATGCCCCGAAAGAGCCAACGCGTGTTCGGCTCGATCTCGAGCAACCGATCAACATGCATGCTCGGATCCTCGGGCGGAAGCTCAACACCAGCCCAGATCGCGATGATGGCTCGTCGCGCGGCTCGGCACACGGAACGCACATTAGGGGGGAGCTCTGGATCGACAGATGCCCGACCGAGGCCGTCAAACAGACGATCTTCGACGGAGCGTCTGCGCCTTCGCTTCGTGCTCATTGCACGTCTTCGGCTTCGAGGTCCCGAGCGCGTGCCATGCCGTCACGAAGCGCCATCAGCGTGGCGCCTTGGACGACGAGGCCGGCGGCCGCACGAGCAACGGCGACCCTCGACAGCCCGAAGTGTTCTTGCGCAGCGCGCTCGCTGTGACGGGCGATGAAGCGCCGAACGGCCAGCGCGACGTCCGCCGGGACGACGACGTAGCCGACAGGCCTCGACGGAGAGAATGCTTGTTTCGTTTCCATGGTCCTAACTCGTGACGTCAGAAAAGCTAACGTCGTGCGCTCGCTGCGGTCACGACGCCCGTTTGGTCATCCGCAGCCCAGCGGCCGCGATCGCTGCCTCGGCGGCGTCCTCGTCCGTGGGCACCACCGGACGGAGAACGTACACGTTCGATCGCCGGGCGTAGTGGGCGCGGTAGGCCTCGATCGCAACGCTCCAGGTGGTCGCGCGGCCATCGCCGACGCGCTCGTGCCCGCGTACGGCGCGGATACGGTCGCGCGCCATGCGCCGCGTCTTGGAGCCCGGTGGCCAAGATGCCGGCGTAGCCGTGGAGTAGATCGCCCCGTCGGACGCGCCCGCCGCGCCGAAGACGAGCGCCCCGCACGTCGCACACACGACGTTCCACCCGCGAAGCATCACCGGCGCGGTGCACCCGCAACCGGCCGTCAGAGGAGAGGAAGCGAAGGAAGACGGCGGCATAAGACTCGAAAATCGGGCCTCTGACTCGAACAGCGACGGATCTTTGCGACGCCTAGCTATAAGAAGGGTCGAGCGGGCGAAAACGCAGCCCACGAACTTCAGTTGCAGGTCGATTCCATCGGTGGCCGGAGCGGGACGCCTGTCGACAAGAAGGGGCGAAACCCGAAAATGGCGAGGTGAATCGTACGTGGGTCGGCTCCTTCCCAGATCGACCGACGCATGTCTATAAGAAGGGGCGAGGGCTCGAAAACGCACCCATCGAGCGGCGTGGCTCGGTCGATTTCTCGCCCCCTCATGCGCGTGCTCGGCAAGGCGGCGCCGCTCTTCGCAACCAGCCGATGGCGGCGTGTCGTTTTCTCGTCCCCTCAACGTGGCCGTGGGGACGACGCTCGATGTGGCTGGCATGGGCCGATCGGCGCGTCGATTTCTCGTCCCGTCTTCCGACTGCCAATATCAAGGCGCACGCCCTTGCCGGCGGGCCGATCAACGGCGTGTTGATTCTCGTCCCCTCTCGCCATCCCGGAGCTCACCGCTGGGCAGTGAAGCCGGGGGCCGATCGGCGGCGTGTCGATTCTCGTCCCCCCGGTGTCGTGCCTCACCTGACCTTTCAAGCGGATGCAACGAGGTCCGCGAGCCCTCAGAATCGAGCCGAGGGCGCCGATCGAAAGCGTCGTGATCTCCGTTGCTCGTCGGTCGTGGCACTTCACCGCCCGCGACGCGGGAACGTAATTACCTCCGCCTGCCGATTCCCCACGGTGGGGATCCGAACGTCGCGAGCATCACGCACGGTCGTGACGAGCTCGTCCACCAACACCTTGGCCTGCGTCGCCAGCCCGCCAGCGAGGAGTGCCTGCGCGGCAGCTGCGAGCGCTTCGACCTTCGCCCAGCGAGCGTCCTCGCATACGGCGGCGACGTCCCGAGCGACCTCCTCGCGTTTCGTTTCAGGCCGTTCGCTCTCGTCCAGAACCGTTGTATGCATCCCACAGTCATCGATCGCATCCGAGCCTATTTTGTCGGGCGATCGTGACGATTCAGGAGACGTTTCTTGACGTCCTCGTGGTAGTTTCAAATCCCGCCTCCCCGACCATCCGCACACGCGAGCCCGGTTTCGACGGGGTCGCGTGCGGTCGCGGAATTTCTGGCTACGCCGGCTCTTCTCACTCGATGGTGGGCGGAGCAAGCAAGTCCGCTTAGGCACACGCGTTCAGGAGCCTGAGGCGATAGTTCTGGAAGCGTCTGTAGCCGTAGGCGCGGCGTTTGACGAGCTTGGCCTTGCCGTTGGAGGCGCGTCCGCGGAAGTAGGCGAGGACCTCGTTGCGCACCTCATGAGGGTGGCGCGGAAGGTCAGGAGCTCGGGGACGGTTGATCCTCACCCGCTTCGGTGGACAGGTTGACTATGCCGCAACGCGGCGACTCGGTACTTCAATTCGAACTCGATCGGGCTGACGTAGTCGAGGTGCGAGTGCAGCCGCTCGGTGTTGTAGAAGTTCTCGATGTAATCGCCGATGGCGCGCTGAGCGTCGAGCGCGCAGTGGTAGACGTCGTGGTCGACGAGCTCGGCGCGGAGAGTCGCGACGAAGCTCTCGGCCACCGCGTTGTCCCAGCAATCGCCGGTGCGGCTCATGCTCGGCGTCATGAGATGCTCGGCGAGGGCCTTGCGGTAGTCGTCGCTCGCATACGGCATGGGTTCAAGTTCGAGTGCTTCGAATCCGTCGTGCGTCGGAATCGGCGCTTCTGCCGGGCCACGATGCCACGTTCTCGCATCAGCCGGGCGATCCGCTTCGCGCCGCCGCAGACGCCTTTCTTGCGGAGCGCGCGGTGGATCCGCGGGCTCCCGTACCGCTTGCGGCTCTTCTCGTGCGTCGCAGCGATCTCGACGGCGAGCTGGGCGTCTACCTGCGCTCGAGCGCTCCTCGGCCGCTTCTTCCAGGCGTAGAAGCCGCTCCGCGTGATGCCGAGGACCTTGCACATCGCGAGCACGGGGAAGGCCACCTCCTTCGAGGCGATGAAGGCGAACTTCACTCGCTCTCCTTCGCGAAGAAGGTGGCCGCTGCTTTTAGGATGTCGCGCTCCATCTGCAGCCGCTTGTTCTCGCGCCGGAGCTTCGTCGACTCCTCTCGCTCGGCGCTCGTTAGCGCCCCCGGTGTGAAGCTCCCCCGCTTCGATGGACAGGTTGACTATGCAGCTTCTCATTGCGCCGTGAGTCTCTTCAATTCGATCGATCCGGGCTGACGTAGCGGATACAGTGTCGGCGAACGGTGTTGTAAGAAGCCGTCGATGTGCTCGGTCAGCGAAGCGACAGCGGCTGCGCGAGGTGGAGAAATACCTTTCATGGTCGAATGCTCTGCGCGGAGTCGCGAAAAGCTCTCGGCGACGGCATTGTCGTAGCAGTCCCCCTGCGGCTCATGCTCGGCACGAGGCCTTGGGCTGTGAAGGGCTTCCCGAGTAAGTCGTCGCGGCATACGAACCGCGATCAGGTGGTGAACGAGGCCGGACGCCGGGGCGACGCTGCTGGACGGCCACCCCAGCGCTGTCAGCGCGAGCACGCGGTCGTTCGTCGCGGCGTCGCCCAACCGACGACGCGGCGCGAACAAGTCGGGGATCACCGCGAGGTAGAGCCATCCTTCGTCCCGGCGGTGCCCTACGTACGTCACGTCGGTAACCCGCCTCGTTGGAGCGTTTGCAGCGAAGTCGCGCCCGAGGATGTTCGGCGCGATGGGCTGATCGTGGTTCAGTCGGTCGTTCTGACCCCGGAACCTGCGTTTCAGCCGACAGCAGAGCCCTGACCACATCAGTCGTTCGACGCGCTTCAGCCAACTGATAGCTACTGCGCGCGAAAGCTCCAGTGCATGCGAGGACTTCCGTAGATGCCTCGAAGTCGCTTGTGGATGATTCGGATCTCGAAGAGCGCCAGTACGGCGGCGTCAGTGATCGTCCTCGCGGCCGGTCCACGCCTGGACGACGCGTGAACCCGCTCCGCGAGGCGTACCGAGAACGTCGCAGAGCACGGCGACGAGGGGAACTGCGCGCTTCTCCACGCGGATGACGCAAACTTCCGCGTCGTCTCAGCCTTCGCAGAAGAAGGCCACCAGCACACAGAATCTCCACGCTCCATCTGCAGCCCGCTTGTTCTCCGCGGCGTAGTCTCGTCGAGAAACTCCTCTCACGCTCGGCCGTCGTCAAGCGCACCTGCTGGCCCTTCTGGCATCGACCTTCGCTCACTTCACCCACTCCGCAGGGCGGTCTCGTCAGATCCTAGGATCGCTTCGCGATCTGGCAACCGTCCGATCACGCCGACCTGAGCACGCGGCGGCGGAAAACCAGCGTTGAACGACCTTCGTTTCCACTTTCCTCCATCGAACACTCCTCGCGCATCTTCAGCACCATTCAAGAATTAATCCCACGAAAGCGGGGACCACAGCCGAAGAAGTCCTCACACCGCGATCTCACTCCTTTAGAGGAGGGTGGGCGAACGGCACGTGATGGCTTTGCCTACCAGGACCACATCACGGTCAGCAAGTGCCTCGACATGCTCCTAGGAGGGCCGAGCGAGGTGTGGTGCGAGGCGGAAGACGACATCGTGCTGGTGTGGTCCGTCGGTACCAGCGAAGAGTTTGAGTTCGTGCAGGTGAAAGGCCACGACATCAAGCAAGCGTGGACCGTCGCGAGGCTCTGTTCGCGCGAGACAGCGAAGGACGGCAAGAAGAAGAGTTCGATCGTCGAGAAGTCTCTCGCTCACGACCGCGGAGCGGAGCCTTGCCGTTTTAGGATCATTACGACCTGGGCTCCCGACGCGGTGCTCGAAGTCCTGGGCATCCGGGCGGCGGCGCGATCCGCTCCGGAGCTTCGTGCGCGACTTACAGCGGCCCGCATGGGAACGCACATCGAGAGGGAAACGCGCTCGGAGGGCCGGCAATCACTAACGGGAATACGATTTCTTTGGATTGAGCAGGCCGAGTGGGAACAACGCGCATCGTCTGATGTTAAGAGCAAAATCAGCAGTTGGATCGGGTGCTTGATCTTGCCGGAGAGTCCCTCGCGCCGGACCAGCGTGATGAGCTCTACGCTGCCTTGTACGCGAAGGTGCAGGATGCGGCGCTGGCCAACGGTATCACCCATAAGGAGGACAAGCGCCTTCTGCGGGAGGAGTTGCGTGCCTGGCTCGTGGCGCGGGCTCGGACGATCCAGAACCCGACACACTCCGGCGGGACCAAGCGCTTGATCACGAAGCTCACCGACGCAGGTGTGGACGACTCTGGGATCGAGGCGGCCAAGGAGCTACGGAGACGCTATGTCGCCGAAGCACGTGTGCCCAAGTACCTCCCGGTAGATGACCGTGAAGCGATTGAAGGAGAGATCGTTGCGGCACTCCACGGGCTGAAGGTTCGTCTCGACTCCGGCGAGTACGCCGACAATGGCCGCGAGTTCCTCGGTCGGTGTCAGGAAGAGCTGCGGAACATCCGAGATGCGATGAAGGGCGCTCGCCCGTCGGACGCTCTGCTCTATGGCTGCATGTATGAAGTCATGAATCGTTGCCTGCACCGACTGTCTCGGGTGATCCCGTGAAGCTGACCGCCGAGCTTGCCCAGTACCCCGCCGGTCGCCCGCTTAATGCGGATCAGATTGTGGAGTACCATGCCGCTCGCCTGCTGCTGCTCATGCACCTGTGCGGGACGAAGGGCGAGATCCATGGGCTCACGAAGCTGGCCAAGCTCGACTTTTTCGTCCGCTATCCGGCATTCTTTGAACGCGCGACCAAGGAGCTGGATGCGCAATCGGTTGCTGGCACACTGATGGACGAGGCAACGATGGTCCGGCACCACTACGGGCCCTGGGATCCTCGCTACTATCAATTACTCGCGTTCTTGGAGGGGCGAGAGCTGATTGCTGTTGAGAAAGAGAAGAAAACGTTCATCTTCGCACTAACTGATTTGGGAACTGAGTTGGCGAAACGGCTTTCAGCGGCGTCACCGTTTGTCGAACTGGTTCAACACATGAAGCAGGTGAAGGGGGTCTTCAGTGAGAAGAGCGGCGATTGGCTCAAAAAAATCGTGTATCGAGTGTTCGACGATGAAGTCGCAAAACTCTCTCTCGGAGAGGTGATCCGATGAGCGCGCGAACCATCCGAGTGAGTCTGGTCGAGCGTTTCATCCAGGAGCAGGTGGTGGACCTGACCTGACCCCCGAAGTCGATCCAGCGATTCCTGGTTAATTGACTTCGACTCGGCTCTCTACTCCGTCGCGGGCACGATCGCGAGCATGACGTTGCGACTCGCCCCCGACGATGGCGGCGGCAGCCCCCGGCGGAGCCGGTACCTTGCTGCGTGCGAGGTCTCCGAAGGCCTTCGGCGTGCGGTAGTCGAGCGAGCTGTGTGGGCGCTCGCAGTTGTAGTCAACGCGCCAGAGCTCGATCTCGGCGCGGGCACGCGCGAGCGTCGGGAAGCGCGCCTGCGCGAGACATTCGTCACGGAAGTGACCGTTGAACGACTCGACGTGCGCGTTCTGCGTCGGCTTGCCGGGCTGAATGAAGTCGAGCTTCACGCCGTGCTTCGTCGCCCAGGCGTCCATCGCGCCCGAGATGAACTCCGGCCCGTTGTCGACGCGCAGCGACTCGGGGAGGCCGAACTTCCAGAGCAGCTTGTCGAGCACCCCGATCACGCGTGCCGACGGAAGCGACGTGTCGACCTCGATGACGAGGCATTCGCGCGTGAACGCATCGACGACGTTGAACGTGCGGATGCGGCGCCCGTCGGCGAGGTAGTCGTGGACGAAGTCCATCGACCAGCGCTCGTTTGGATGCGTCACGGCCACGGGCGGTGCAGGGCGAGCCGCACGGAGGCGGCGACGATTGCGCCGCCGGACCGCCAGCCCGGCGGCCTTGTAGATGCGGTATACACGCTTCCGGTTGACCTCGAACCCTTCGCGACGAAGCATCGCGTGCACGCGCCGGTAACCGAAACGCGGGCGCTCCTCGGCAATCTTCCGCAGGCGCCCCACGAGCTTCGGATCGTCCTGACGTCGCGACTTGTAGCGGCATGTCGACCGCTGCAGGCTCGCGAGCGCGCAGGCGCGGCGCTCCGTGTGACCTCGCGACTTGAACGCGTTGACCACCTCCCGTCGCACGGAGGGGGTCACCACTTTTTTCCCAGCGCCCACTTCAGCGAGTCGATCTCCAGCGCGTACTGCGCCACGATCTTCTTCAGCTTGGCGTTCTCCTCCTCGAGGCGGCGCTTCTCTTTCGCGTCCGGCACGCTCATCCCGCTGTACTTCTCGCGCCACCGCGCCAGCGTCTGCAGGCTCACACCGACCTTGCGAGCGACCTCGCCGACCTTCGCCCCGCCCTCGACCTCTCGGATCGCGGCGATGATCTGCGCCTCGGAAAACTGGCTCTTTCGTCCCATCGCGAACCCCTTCTATATGCGACGGAATCGATGGGCCAACTCTCAGGGGTCAGGTCAGACCGGCTCGTGCTGAAACCGGGCGTGAATGTCGTCGTTGGTGACAAGGACACGGGCAAGACGGGCTGGCTCCGTACGATCTCATTCTTGTTGGGAGATACCGACGGTTCTGAGAGGGCGCTTGGTGCCGGAATTGCCACAAAGTTTGACTCGGCAAGGCTGAAGCTCTTGGTGGGTGACACCGAGGAAATCACCTTGGAGCGGCGCTGGAAGGAGCCCTTGAGCAAGCACAAGGTGTTCGCGAACGGAGAGAGCGTCGCATCGGGCGAGTTCTCCGGCTGGATTCAGCGGAAGCTCGGCATCCCCGTCATCCGCTTTCCGAGGGGCAATCCGTACTCCGGGGCGTGGCCCGAGCTGAGTTGGCGCATGCTGTTCCGACACGTGTACCGCGAGGAGCGTTTCTGGAGTGATCTCGCCGATAAGCAGCCCGAGCGAGAACAGCACGCTTGCCTCCTCCAGTTCTTGGGAGCCGCGAAGATGCTCTACCCGGAGGAACTCGGCCAGGAGATCAAGTTGCGCCAGGATCTGCTCCGCCTGCGCGCCAGGAAGGAGCAGTTCGAGGATGTGCTTCACCAGGCTGCGCGAGGCCTGCTCGCCGATCCGTCGCTCTCCACTGCGCCTACATGGGACTCCATCGACGCAAGTATTCAACAGCTCCGTTCCGAGATCGAGCGACTGCGGAAGCAGAGAGACAAGATCCTTGCCGACGCCATCTCTCCGAAGCCGGGCCAACAGGGACGGGGACTCGCCGTCGAGCTTCAGCTCGCGGAGCAGCGCGTGGCGTACGCGGTCGAGCGTGAGCGACTTTTGGAGTCAGCCGTCACCATCGATCAACGTTTGCAGGAATTGGTAGCCTATCGTGAGACTGTTTTCGCGGAACTAACACGAATTAAGCGTGTCGAAGTTGCCGAGGAGCTGTTTAGACCGCTTAGTGTCACTCGCTGCCCACACTGTGACCAAAAGGTGTCTCCGGACAGAGCAGCTCCCGGAAGCTGCTTCGTCTGTCACCAACATCTTCCGTGGGAGGGCACGAACGTCGGCCGTGGGGCCAAGCGTCGCCTCGCTTTCGAGCACGACCAGCTCGCAGGGGAGGCGACGGAACTGACGCAGCTCGTGGAGAAGCTCATTGAGGAGCAACGAGACCTGAGGGCCAAGCTGAGGAGTCTTGAGCGGACGATCGCGGAGGTCGACGTAAGCCTGCAGCCCACAAGAGCTGTCATTGCTGCGATGGCGCCGGTCGGCCTGGAAATGACCGACACTCGTGTAGGCCAACTCGAAGAGCGCGTCGCCCAGCTCCGTCGGCTTCAGGAGACCCTTGAACAACGCGATAAGCTCGCAGACGAAATCGACGCGTTGGTGGCGAAGACTCATGCCACGGAAGCACAGGTCGACGATAAGAGTGCAGCCGTTCCCTTCGAGGAGTTGTCCGATGCAATCACAGATGGGATCAACGAGTACCTGGACCGCTTGAACTCAGGCGACACGAAACGCTGGGAGCACAGTGCCGTGCGGTTTCGGATTAACGAACGCTCCCTCAAGCTCCTCGTTGGCGGCGCGACTTGGTCCAGTGTCGGAGCGACATCCGTAGGACTTGTTCTTCTTGGCTATCACTACGCGCTGCTAAGGCTCTCGGGTAAAGATAACTTCAACTACCCCGGTCTGGCGCTGATCGACTTCCCTATGACGCTCGCCGATGGAACTTCGATCGCCAACAAGGAGAACTACTTGATCGAGCCATTCGTTTCGCTTGCATGTGCGAACGCCGCCGCACAGACGATCATCAGCGGTCGGGCCTTCAGGGGCTTGAAGGGCGTGAACCGCATTCAACTCAAGGAAGTGTGGGAGCAGGGAAAGGTTCCCGAAATCACGGCAGAGGTGTTGCCGCCTGCCGGCCCGCGCGACGTCGACTTGACGGTTGCTGCTCACTTCCACAGCGGACAGGAGCAGATCATGATGGTCCTTGATCACCGCGGGATCGCCCGCCTGGGGAAGCTGCTGCCTGATTTGGCGGCTTCGATTGCAGCCGGACGCACGTGGCCGGGCAAGGACGTAACCGTTCGGTGGAGCGGCGGGACTTACATCACGAAGTTGGTTCATCACATCGACAACGGAAACGTGAAGTTCACGGTGCGGAAGCGAGAGGCACGACGTCTCTGGGACTTCCTTGACGGGCTCCTCCGGGAGAGTCATCCGGCCCGAGACTTCAAGGCTCGCTACAGCCTCGGTGCGCGAGAAGGCCTGCTGGACGAGTTCTTCGTCGACGTTCCGGTGCCCGACACCAAAGCGCCTTGAAGCCATATCGCCGGAGGCGCGAGGCAGAGTTCCCGGCTC
The DNA here is from genome assembly GCA_019637105.1 of Labilithrix sp. Classification (GTDB taxonomy): domain Bacteria; phylum Myxococcota_A; class Polyangia; order Polyangiales; family Polyangiaceae; genus Labilithrix. The sequence goes on along the minus strand of JAHBWF010000028.1, from coordinate 37,064 downwards.
ATGCTGTCCCCGCTCGTCTCCCCGCCGCCACTGAGGCTTTGAAGGACATGCTCGCGGCTGGCGCGACCGCCGCCACGACGGACCGAGATGCGGACGTGCTTATGGCGTCGTGGGTTGAATGTCGGACTCCCCGTACGTCGGATCGCTTATGAGAATAACGGTTTTCGACACCGATGTGACGCCGACGGCGGGAGCCCTCGTCCCTACATTGGGGAGGAGCGCCGCCGAGCCGGGGCTCGTCCGGTTGTCGTCGCCCCCGCCGGTTGATCGCCATCCGGTCGCCGTGTCCCTCGCCTCGCTCGTCCCCGGATCCCGGCGGACTATGCGTCAGGCGCTCGACGTCGTCGCGAATATGATCGCGGCCGGCAGGTCGGCGATGGACCTCCCCTGGCACCGCGTCGGCTACCAGCACGTCGCCGCTGTTTGGGCGAAGATCGCCGAGACCTACGCCCCCGCGACCAGCAACAAGACGATGGCCGCCGTGAAGGGGGCATCCGGCAGGCGTTCTCCCTCGGCATGATCGATGCCGAACCCTCGCCCGGATCACCTCGGTGAAGTCGATCATGGGAACGCGCGTACCGAAGGGGCGGGCGATCTCGCACGCTGAGCTGAGTTGAAGGACCTCTTCACATCCTGTGACATCACGGATCAGGCCGTGTGCATGCTCCTTCGTCGTCTCGCCGAGAAGTCGAAGGTTGCGTCGTTCTCGCCCGTATCCGTTCGACGAGTCGCGTTCCTGACGGGGCCCGCGCGCTCGCGTAGCTCTTCGCGCCGAAGGTCGGCATGGCGAAGGAATCGCGCGAGGTCTGGGAGAAGCGAATCGAGCGGTGGAAGGACAGCGGACTAACGGCGGCGGAGTACGCCGCCGAGACCGGCCTCAACGCGCACTCGCTGAAGTGGTGGCGATGGCGTCTCACTGCGAAGGTGTCCGCAAGCGAGATGTCGCGAGGACGCCGACCCGCGAAGACCGTCGAGCCGATCACCTTCGTCGAGATCGCTCCAACTCCGTGCGCGAGCACCCCGATCGAGCTCTGGCTCTCCCGGATGCCGTGGCTCTCCCGGTCGTTGAGGCGTGCCGCGCGCCGTTCAGGAGTTCGACCTCCAAGAGGGATGACCTCGTGGGGCGCTACCGGTCGGTGTGGCTGCGTTCGATTTCGTTCGAGCTCGGTCAAGACCGCGTAGAATGCACCGACGTGAATGGTTTCTACGGCGCATGCTCAGGTCCAGTCGCGTTGCTCCTCGAACAGGAGACGCGGCGCTCTTTCGTGGTGAGCTTGTCCGATCGCGGAGGCGTGTCCTGATGCGTCTGCTGCTCGCCGCGTCGCTGCTCCTCGCTTTGTCGGCGAGCGCTTGCCATCGTAAGGAGACCGCGGGCGAGAACGCCGCTGGCTCACCGGCGATCGTCGTCGCGGCGCGGGCCGTCGAGAGCTGTAAGTGGTCCGACGCGGACTGGAGGGGCTACAGGTCTCCGGTTCATGACTGTCCCGCCTTGAAGACGTGGGAGGAGAGCTTTGGATCGAAGGCGAGCCAATACGAGTCGGAGATCGTCGACCTCATGTCCGATCCGGTGCGAGGTGCGCGATGGGCCGCGGCGAAGAGCCTCGAGCGCGCGCACCACACGCGGTGGCGCTCGGACGAGGAGCTCACGCGTCGCGTGCTCGCGCGCGTCTACGAGGAGAAGGAGCCCGCCGTGGCCCACGCCGTCGGAAACCTCGTCGGGGCCATATGGCTCGATGACGGCAAGTTCGCCGAGCCCGTGCTCGCGGCTCTCCGTCCTGGCGTGAACGTCGCGGTCCGCGCGGGCGTCGCCGAAGTCGCGCTTGCCGCGAATCCGAAGATCCCCGCGGTCGCCGCGGCCGTCGTGGAGGTCGCGCGCACGTCGGGGCCGCCGTCCCCGAGGATCGCGGCGCTCACCTCGCTCGCCTACCACTCCCTCGACGAACCGACGTGCGAGGTCCTCCTCGACGCGAGTCGGGATCCGGACGCGATGGTCGCGGTGAAAGCGACGTCGCTGCTCGTCGGTAGCTCGGCCTTGAAGGGCTGCCCGACGAAATGGGACGCGCTACTGACCAAGCTCTCCGAGACCTCCGCTCTTACCAAGGAGCACGTCGTGGCTCTCGATCGGATCGCCGAGGTTGCAACGAGTGAGCTGCGGACGCGGGCCATCGCCATCCTCCGTCGCATCGTCGAGACGAAGAGCAACCATTGGTCGTTGCGCTCGGACGCGTTCTCGTCGATCCGTGAGCGCGATCCGAAGGCGAAGGACTTCGCGGCGCCGTTCCTTTCCGACGAAGACATCATGATCCGGGGCGAGGCCGCCAGAATCTTGGGCGTCGAGGTCCCCCTCGTCCTGTGGACCGTGGAGGACGCCGGCGTCGACGGCGCGACGCCACGCGACGGAGACGGCGGCGCGCGCGGCAAACCGTGACGGTGCGCACGCCGTTGCTCCGTCCAAGATCCACGCGATCACCCTTTAACTCGCGCTCATCGCCGGTAGGGAGCGCGGCCCACGCGCCGACGCTACGTGCGGCCCTCGGCGGGGAGCGAGATCCGCGTCCGTTCGGTCAACCCCCGCCGACGTTTCTTGTACCGTTACGGCGTGAGGATCGTCATCGCCTTCTGCCTCCTTCTCCCCGCGTGCTCATCGCCTCCCTCGAAGGTCGAAGGGGCTCCGAAGCGCCCACCCGACGACTCGTACGAGACGGACGGCGCACATGCGTGGCGCGTGCTCGTCTGGAAATGCGACGAGCGGAACGAGCGCATCTCGATGATCCAACCGTGCGCAGAGGGACTCACGGGTTGCGGACGATGGACGATCGATCGCACGCTCTGTCCTCTCGACGCCGCCGGACGTGAGGCGACGCGCACCTCGGGCGAGCGCGCCGTCGAGGCGGAGGGACGCGGTCGCCACCCCATCCCCGACGGCTACGGCTGGCGCTGAGCGCGTGTCTCGCCGAGGAACACAGATCGAACAACGTCCTCGGGATGCTCACGGACGGCTCCTCCGCCGGCGTGGTCGACACGCGTCGCCATGTACACCGCCATCGTCGATGACGCCTACGAGAGAGCGCGGGGGCCGCGCTTCGCGACGCGATCGCACCGCATCGAAACGCGACCTCAGAGCGACACGACGCGCACGTCTCGGAAGCCTGCCGAAAGCTTCTTCATGTCGTCGGGATCGTGCGTCGCCACGATCGCCGGTCCGAGCTCGATGGCCGTCGCCACGACGAACGCGTCGACGGCGTGGGCGCTGGACAGCTCGGCGCGGGCGAGGATCGCTCCGGCGCGCCGCGTGATGCTCGCGGGAAGCGGCGCGACGCGATCCCGCGGTCGTTCAAGTTGTGATCGACGGGCGCGTCCCGCGCGCCGCCGCGGCACACCTCGGCGAGGACGGGAGCAGGGACGCGGACGATCGATCGCTTCTCGTGGGCCACGGCGAGGATGGCGCGGGCGCGAGGGCGAGCGCAGGGCGTTTCCGGGCGCGCGCGAATGCAGATCCGTCGTCTCCCCCGAGGTCGCTGAGGCCCAGCTCCCAGTGGCTCGGACGCACCGGGTCAGCGGCTCGCCGAGGTCCACGAAGTGGGTGTGCGCGGGCTTCAGGACTTCGTTCCCAACTTGCTGATGAGGAGCCCCGCGATTATGTCGATGCCCAGCGCGATGTCCAGGAGCTCACGGTATCGCGAATGCCGGGGATCTTCGTGCCGTCGATCTTCACGGGAAGAAGGTAGTCGCCGCCCTGATCGTTGAAGGGCGCGGCGGCGCCGTCGGATCCTGACGAAGATTCGATCCTGCAGCCGGTCGACGTGGGGGCGTGGGCGCGCCGGACGAGATGACGTTGGACGGGGGACCGCCCGTCGGCGCGGGAGAACCGCCTGCGCCGGCCGCGCGCTCGGCGAGTCGTTCGAAGTCCGCGCGCTCGCGGTCCCCGGCGGACCATGGTCGGTGGAGGCGCCCAGCGGTGCGACTGTGACCGTCTCGGACGCGCGCGTTCGGCGGCCGAAGGCGCTCGGTGACCTTCCTACCTCTTGGGCTCATACTGCATCGCCACCGCCCCCGAGCCGAGCTCCGGCCGCCCCACGAGCTTCAGGTCGACGAACTTCGATAGCCCCGCGAACAATGTCGGTCCGTGGCCCGCGAGCCTTGGGTGCACGACGATCTCGTACTCATCGATCCATCCGAGCTCCGCCAGCGCCATGGGAAGCTTCACGCCACCCGTGAAGATTCCTTTGCCCGGCTCTCGCTTCAGCCTCTGGACGGCCTCGCCCAGGTCCCCGCGCACGAGCTCCGTGTTCCGTTCTCGACCTCGCTCCATCCGGTTCTTCCCGCCGGCGTCGAAGCGGCCGGGCCGCTATGTGCTCGATGTCGTGATCGCGTCCCGAGGGCGGATCGCAGCGATCGTGGAGGTGAAGCGGAGCCCCGCACGGACGGGGGACGTATGCTGCTCGGCGCTGAGAACGGATCGTCGCCGCTCGAAGCGCGCGCGGCTCGAGGGGCGCGTCATCCTCGAGACGGAGAAGCAGGCCGCAAGGACGGTCCGAAGAGCCTCGTGGTGGTCCTCGAGGAGCTCTCGGTCGCCAGCGTGACGGCGCTCGGTCAGGCCGTCTTCGGCGACGAGGCCGGCGCGAAGCGCGCGCTCGTCGGCGTCCCCGTGAGGGGGGGAGCCCGACGCCGAACGCGTCGGCGAGGCGCCCTTCGCGGGGAAGCCGCCTTTCCCCGATCGCGCGGCCCGCTCGGACGCTGCGTCGTGGTGCACGCGAGGAGGCGATGGAGGTACGGTGTCGCATGGGCGCGAGCGTCCTCGTCCGAGCCTTCACCTGCTCGGTCTGCGGCGGGCCGCGCACCACGACGGGAGACGCGCTCGTCGTCCTCTGCGCGTACTGCGGCGCCGTGCTGACCTCGAGCGGAGCGGGAGCGCCGTGGCGCGATCTCGCGGCTCGACACGCCGAGGCCGTCGGCGATTTCCTCAAGCCGTCGGCGACGAGCGCGCGCCTCACGGCGATCTCCTTGCAAATGCACCAGCCGGAGACCCTGCGCGATCGCGCGCTCTGGCGGCTCCTCTGCGAGGAGCAGGTGTTGCTCTCGTCGATCGTCCGACCCGGGCAGGCGCTCCCGCGCGATCCGAGAGCGCGCGCCGAGGAGGTCCGCAGGGCGGTGATCCTGGCCGAGATCGCGACCTTCGATCCGAACGCCGTCGCGGCGATGGCCCGCTACGGAGAAGCGTGCGCGTCCCTCGGCCGCTCGGGGGACGCGGTCACGGCCGCGCGCGCGATGCTCGACGGCGCGCGCGCGTACTACCGCGCCGTCGAGGCGCACCCGACGTTCCCGCCGGGGAGCCTCCGCGAAGGCGTCGAGCACCACGCGCGCGAGCTCGTGCGGGGCGCCCTCGGCGGCTACGCGACGCTGCTCGGCGAGGGCACGATCGAGCGGATCCGCGTCGACGTGCTCGGCGATCGCGCCCGAGCCGGGGTCGACCTCCGGTGCGGGACGTGCGGCGGTCCGCTCGCGGCGGTGAGCGCGCTCCACCGGTGCCCGCGCTGCGGCGCCGTCACGGAGGTGGACGCCGACGACGCGTGGACGTCGGCGCAGCTCGGCATCTGGGAGGTCACCCTCGCGGAGCTCTTGCGCGGCGATCGCCTCGACGGCCCCACCGCGACCATCTCCGCGATCGGAGGCTTCCTTTACACCCCGGCGTCCGACGTCTCGGCCGCGAAGGCCGTCGGCTTCCTCCGCCGGGCCATCCCGTGGGTCGCGCTCGAGGAGCTCACGCGAGGGCTCGACGTCCTCGCGACCGCCGTCTCCGGCGACGCGACGAAGCGCGCGCTCCTCGACGACGTCCGCGCCCTCGTCGAGCGTGGCTGGCGGTGCGATCCGAGCGCGCGCCCGCAGAAGCCGGCGCCCGGCGCGCCCCACGCTCCTCCGACGGAGGCCGAAGAGGACGCGTGGGTCGCGACGACGCTCTCGCTCTGGGCTCACCGCCGCGGGACGTTGATGGACCTGCTCGGCCATCCGCTCGGCGCGATGCAAGTCGCGGCGGTGTACGATCGACCGACGGGGTGCTCCGCGCGCGCCGCGCTCCGGTTCTTCGAACAGGCGATGCCTGGCTTCGATCGCCGCGCGATGCACGCGCAGCTCGCACGGCTCGCGCCCGGGTTCGACCACCCGCGTGTCGCCGCGTTCATCGGAGAGTTGATGCGGGAGCTCGGGCACCCCGCGCCGTAAACCTCGCCGGTCTGGCGGCGCGCGTCGGCGCCGAGGACGCCGCTGAACGAACCGTGGGGCCGCGCTTCACCACGGCGTGCGCCTCCCCTTCGCGGTCGCGAGCTTCGACGCCTACCTCAACGGTGGGTCGAAGTCCGCTCGCGCCTCGGTGTTGGACGCTTCGAGGTCCGCTCGCCGGGGCCAAAACGCCCGCCTCTTCGACCCTCTGCACACGCGAGCCCGGCTTCGACGGGCGCGTGCGACCAGCATCTCCTGGCTACGTCTCGGCGACAGGTCCGGGCGATCCGCGCGGCCGAGCGCAGGACGGACGGGACGATCCGTCGATCGAAGCGACACGATCCTCCGGCGCGGACCCGGAGCGCGCGAACGTGCTCGGGGAGCAGCCCGCGTGGCGCGTGAAGGCCGTGCTGAAGGCGCTCGCGGACTGGTAGCCGATCCTCTCCGCGAGCTCGGCGAGCGGGGGGCGCTCGCGGCGGAGAACGTCCTTCGCGATCGCGATGCGCCATTCGAGGAGGTACTCCATCGGCGGCATCCCCACCTTTCGGTTGAATCGTTCGGCGAACACCGCGCGCGACATCCCGGCGGCGCGCGCGAGCTCCTCCACCGTCCATCGATTCGACACGTCCTCGTGCATGCGGCGGAGCGCGCGCGCGAGCGCGGGATCGGCGAGGCCCGCGAGGAGGCCCTGCTCTTGTTTCGCGGCGGGGGAAGCAGGGCGGAAGCGTAGGGCCTCGACGAGGAGCACTTCGACGACCCGCTCGAGGATCAGATCGCGGCCCGGGCGGTGCTCGGCCGTCTCTTCGGCGATCAGCTCGACGATCCGGCGGACGCGCGACGCGCCCGGTTCGCTGCGACGGATGAAGACCATCGACGGGAGGAGCCTCACGAGGAGCCGCGCGTTCGCTCGATCGAAGCGGAAGTAGCCGCCGAGCTGGCGCATCGTGGGCGGGCCCGACTTCGTGCCGTGACGGAGCTCCTCGACTCGCGTTGGCGTCGGCGCGACGGGCGCCGGCTTCATCTTCGGATCGCTCGCCATCGTGAAGCTCGGGACGGCGGGGAGGAGGACGAAGTCGCCCTCCTTCAGCTCGATGGAACCGATCCCTTCGGGGGCGAGGAAGCAGGAGCCTTCGAGCATGAGGCAGAAGCCAGGATCCTCGTAGCCCGCGTAGCGCACGGCCCAGCGACCGGCGCCGCTGATGACCTTGGAGAGGACGGTCTCGGGGCGGAGGAGGGCGATGACCTCGGCGAGGGGGTCCTTCGTGGGGGAGGGCTCAGACGATCTCGAATGCATTACGGACGATTCATTATAGAACGTCTTGACTCGGCGCCGTAGGTTCTCGGCATGAAGAACGTACTGATCACGGGTTGCTCCTCTGGATACGGCCACGCCACGGCGCTGCACTTCCTCGAACGCGGGTGGAACGTCGTCGCGACGATGCGCACGCCCGGCAAGGGAGGGCTCCCGGCGTCCGAGCGACTTCGCGAGCTCCGGCTCGACGTCACCGACCGCGCGTCGATCGACGCGGCGGTTCGCGCGGGGATCGCGGCGTTCGACGGGATCGACGTCGTCGTCAACAACGCCGGCATCGGTCTGTTCGGGGCGTTCGAGGCGACACCCGAGAAGACCACGCGCGAGATCTTCGAGACCAACACGTTCGGCGTCATGGCGGTCACGCAGGCGGTCATCCCGCACTTTCGCGCGCGTCGCGCGGGGACGCTCGTCAACGTCACCTCGAGCGTCGGGATCGTGCCCATGCCCCTCGTAGCCGTGTACGTCGCGAGCAAGCTCGCCGTCGAGGGCTTCACCGAGTCGCTCTCCTACGAGCTCTCGTGCTTCGGCGTGCGGACGAAGATCGTCGAGCCGGGCTACGGACCGACCACGAGCTTCATCGCGAACTCCGGCGACCGCATGAACGGGACCGTGCCCGAGCCGTATGCTCCGTACGCGCAGCAGTTGATGGGCGGGATGGGGGCGGCGAAGAGCACGAGCGCGCTCGAGGTCGCGCAGACCGTCTGGCTCGCGGCGACGGACGGGAGCGCGCGGCTGCGCTACGCGGCGGGGCCGGACGCCGAGGAGCTCGCCGCGATGCGCCGCGCGTCGCCCGGCGAGGACTACCTGGAGCAGATGCGCGCGGCGATGGGCCCGAAGAGCGATCCGAGGGGCGGCGGGTGAGCCGGCGCGCAGCCAGGACGCCTTCGGGGCGCGCGCTGTCGGAGCCCCTCGCAGAGCGCGCGCGCCGACGGGCTCGGCCGACGCGTCGACGGCGGTGTAGTTGACGGCGGTGTAGAAGAGCGTGAAGCTCGCGCCGTCGTCGCTCGGGAGAGCAGGGGGGAGCGCGCCGCGAAGAGCGGCCAGGGGCGGCGCGTGATCCGGCGGTGGGCGACGAGGTGCACGGCGACGACGCCGAGCAGGACGAACGTTGGTGTGTGGTAGGAGGATCACTCATGAGTACCGGCGCTCTCTCTCTGACCGACGACGAGCTGCTCGCCTTCGGTGGCCTCGCTCGCCTACTCGTTCGCGCTGACGGCTCGTTCACCGAAGATGAGGCTGTCGCCCTCGAGGACGCTTTTCTCGACCTGTTCTCGACGAGCGCGGAGGCGCAGGGGCCTTACCGAACAGCGCCGATCGAGTCTCGGCCCGAAGCCTTGCCGGTGGACCTCCAGGAGCTTCTCGAAAGGGCCGGCGCCGCGCTGCCTGACGAGGCTGCCGTCCTGGCGGCGGCGCGGCGCGTGACGCGCCACGAGGCCCGGGAGGCCATCTTCGGCGTGCTTTACGTGATCGCGGCGTCCGATGTGATCACGAGCAGCGAGTGGTCCATCCTCGACTGGCTTACGAAGGAGTGGGGCGTTCAAGTCCGCTGAGTCCTCGCCCGGGTGAGCAGGGGCGAGCCGGATGCGCGAGCCGCCGCGGCGATCCACCTGTCGTTCTCGCCGACGTTTGCGAGAGCCCGTCGGCGACCGCCCGTCGTCGTGCCCTCCGCCCGGGCCTTGCACGATTCGTGTGCCTCGGGTCGGCGGGCGCGGACGATCGAGGCCCAGCCCGAATGTTTCCTTTTGTTTGCGCCCGGCCCGGGGACGACCCGCGCATGCCACAACGGCCTCTGCCGTGCGTATCGTCTCGACGAGCTTGGGAGCCCTCGTCCTCGCGTCTCTCCTCTCGGGAGCCTGCGCGACGTCGACCGACGACGCGACGCTCGGCGACGACGCGGACATCACGAGCATCCCTCGCAGCGGGGTCCGCGATCAGGCCGCAACCGGCAACTGCTGGCTCTACGCGACCGTTGCCTGGGCCGAGTCGCTCGCCGTGACCGCCGACGGCAAGGTGCCGAGCTATTCCACCGGCTACCTCGTCTACTGGAATTTCTACGAGCAGATCCTCGCGGCGAAGAGCGGGTTCCGCGGCGTGGAGTGGACCGGCGGATCGTGGGGGCGAGCGGCTGGGCTCATGGCGCGCTACGGGCTCATGGATCTGCGCGCGTTCACCGGAAGGACGGCCGCCGGCGCGGACGCGGCGCTCTCTCTCGACGCGATGGACGCCGTGAACGCGAGCCTCCGGAGCGGCGCCCTCCGCACCAAGGGGGCGCGCAGCAACGGGGCGCTGGTCCGGCGGGAGCTCGATCGGGCCTTCGGGCTCTCGAGCGAGCTGGTCGCGAACCTCGACGTGGTCTTCGGCGCCGACGGCGCGAGGACGTTCGAGTCGGGCGCGATCGCGAGCGGCAAGGTGCTCTCGCCCGCGGCGGTGCGGGCCCGCCTGCCCGGTGGGGCGGGGGAGACCACGCTGCGTGACTGCATCGGAGACCAGATCGGGGACGACGCCGACGCGCGAAGCGGCCCCTACGCGTTCCAGACCGTGGCGCTCGATCACGAGGTCGCGGTGAGGAGGCGGCCGGGCGCGCTGAAGGCGTTCCTCCGTCGCGTCCAGCGGGCGCTGCACGCGGCGATGCCGGTGCCGGTCGCGTGGTGCGTCGAGGAGGCCGGCCAGGATGACGAGGGGCGCTTCGTCTCCGCGGTCGGCGGCGTGCAGGAAGGCGAGTGCGCGCACGAGACGTTGATCGTCGACTACGAGGCGGTGCTCGCCGACGGGACCGTCCTGCCCGCCGGCGAGGTCGCGACCGCCGCCGAGATGGCCGCCGCGCTCGAGGACGACGCCACCGTCTCCTTCTTGCGCGTGAAGAACTCGTGGGGGAGAGACGCCGGCTCCTCCGTCGCGGGGTACACCGACCTCTCGCTCGCTTACCTCGCGAGCAGCGTCCGCGTGTGTCCAGAAGGGGCGCCGTCCTCGGAGGACTGCGAAGACTGGGCGTTCATGCTCGACCGCGTCGTCTTGCCTCCGGGCTTCTGACCGGGCGACACGAGCCTCGCCTCGGCCGACCACCTCCGACCTCACCGTCGAGGCCGTCCTCGTGGCGGACGCCGGCGGAGCGTCGACCGCCAGGCTCCTCGAGGGCGAGGGCGCTCTCCGCCGTGCGCGACGCCCTTCCTCCGCGCGGACTTCATGCCGTCGCCTCGCGCCGGTGCGGTACACTGAGGTATGGCCGAGAGGCTCCTCGTCGTGGAAGAGGCGTTCGTCGCGCGCGGTCGCGGGGTGCTCTTGCTCCCTCGCTTCACCGCCGAGTCGAGCACCCCGGCGAAGCTCGCCGTGGTCTTGCGCCGGCCCGACGGGACCGAGCGTGAGACCGTGGCCATCACGGAGACCTCTCACGTGCGGGGATCGCTGGCGCCGTGGGCGATGTATCGCCTCTCGGAGCTCACGCCGGAGGACGTGCCTCCCGGCACGGAGCTGTGGACCCGGGACGACGTCGGTCCGGGCTGACGGCTCGCTCCTCGAGCTCGACCGCCCTCGCGGCTCATCCATCTCGAAAAGCACGAGCGCGAAAACGCGGCGAAGGTGAGTACGCGTCGGACGCGAGCGTGACGACGCGTCCGCTTGAGCGGAGGACTGCGACGTCACGACGCGAGTCTCAATTGCCGCAGCGCGAAGGGCAGAATAGGGAGACCAGGAGAGGAGTTCACAGATGACCGCTCAATCCATCGGTGCGCGCGCGGCAAGGCAGCTCGCGAACACGACCAAGACGCCGCCGCAGTGGCGTGGCGCCACCCCGCGATGGCTCGTTCAGATGATCCCCTGGGCGCCGGTCGAGGCCGGCGTCTACCGCGTGAATCAGGCGCTCGACGAGAAGTTCGACGTCAAGTGCAGCCCGGCGGAGGGCGAAGACCTCCCCGTGGCCTTCAACGACTACGAGCCGAACCCGCGCGAGTACGTCCTCGCTTCGTGCACGACGACCATCGCCGTCCAGACGCGCATCTCGGATCTGTTCCGGAGCCCCATGGACCAGGTGAAGGAGCAGCTCACGCTCGCGATCGAGAAGATCAAGGAGCGGCAAGAGAACGAGATGCTCTACAACAAGGACTACGGGCTCCTGAACAACGTGGACCCGGAGATGCGCATCAAGACGCGCAAGGGGCCGCCGACGCCGGACGACCTCGACGAGCTGATCGCGACGGTGTGGAAGGAGCCCGCCTTCTTCGTCGCGCACCCGCGGGCGATCGCCGCGTTCGGGCGCGAATGCACGCGCCGCGGCGTGCCCCCGCCGACGGTCACGCTCTTCGGCTCGCCGTTCCTCACGTGGCGCGGTCTCCCGCTCGTGCCGAGCGACAAGCTGCGGATCAAGGACAACAAGAGCGAGATCCTGCTGATGCGCGTCGGCGAGCGAAAGCGCGGCGTCGTCGGCCTCTTCCAGCCGGGCCTCCCGGGCGAGGTGAACCCGAGCCTGTCGGTCCGCATGATGGGGATCGATCAGACGGGCGCCGCGAAGTACCTCATCTCGCTCTACTGCTCGGTCGCCGTGCTCACGCACGACGCGCTCGGTTGCCTCGAGGGCGTGGTGATCGACAACTACCATGAGTACGCCTGATCCGAAGGGCGCTCCGCCGCGAGGTCTCCCGCCGGTCGGCGAGGTCTCGCTGCTGAGCGCGCACGCGCCGCGCACGACGGAGACGCCGAGCTATCCGTCGGCGGCGCTGACGTCGACCCCGGGCGTCGCGCTCGCCGGGGCGCGCGCGCCCGGGGGCCCGACGCTCCCGGAGCTCGACCCCCTCTCGCTCACGAACGCGATCGCGCAGATCGCGAACCAGCTCTGGGCCGCGCCTCCGCCGCCGGCGACGAGCGTGCCGGGCACGCCGGACACGAGCGCGATGTCGTCTCCGCCGACCGCGCTCGCGCCGTCTCCGCCGACCGCCTCCGCCTCGTCTCCGCCGACCGCCGTCACGCCGATCGCCTCCGAGCCGAGCGCCGCGCCGTTCGTGCCGACCGCCTTGCAGCCGACGTCCTCGGCGTCGCCGGCGTTCGCGCCGTCGGTGCCGACGTCTTCGGCGCCGCCTGCGTTCGCGTCGACGGCGGCGTGGGGCGGGGCTCCGTTGGACGCGCCGCTGAGCTTCGACGCCGTCGACTTCCTCGTCGATCCGTCTCGGGACGTGGGCCTCGATCGGATCCTGCGCGTTCCTCTCCAGGAGCCCGCGGCGTTCGCGTCGCCGGCGTTCGCGTCACCGGCGGTCGCGCCGGCGGCGGAGCCCCGCTTCGCGCTCGACGTCTTCGAGATCGCGCCGGCCGCCGACCCGGCCCTGGCGTCGCTCGACCGCCCGCTCGAGCCGAACGTCATCAAGAGCGAGTTCCCGATCCTGAGTGAGCCCGTGCGCGGCAAGCGCCTCGTGTGGCTCGACAACGCGGCGACGACGCAGAAGCCGAGGGCGGTGATCGACCGCCTCGCGTATTTCTACGAGCACGAGAACTCGAACATCCATCGCGCCGCGCACACCCTCGCGGCGAAGGCGACCGACGCGTACGAGGCGGCGCGGGAGAGCGTCCGCCGTTTCATCCACGCGCCGTCGCCGCGCGAGATCGTCTTCGTGCGCGGGACGACCGAGGGGATCAACCTCATCGCGCAGACCTGGGGACGGCGGAACGTCTCCGAGGGAGACGAGATCGTCATCTCGTGGCTCGAGCACCACGCCAACATCGTCCCGTGGCAGCAGCTCTGCTCGGAGAAGGGCGCGCGCCTGCGCGTCGCGCCGGTCGACGATCGCGGTCAGGTCCTCCTCGAGGAGTACGAGAAGCTCCTCGGACCAAGGACCAAGCTCGTGTCGTTCACGCAGGTGTCGAACGCGCTCGGCACGATCACCCCGGCGCGCGAGATGATCGAGATGGCGCACCGCCACGGCGCCGTCGTCGTCCTCGACGGCGCGCAGGCCGTCTCGCACATGCCGGTCGACGTGCAGCAGCTCGGCTGCGACTTCTTCGTCTTCTCCGGTCACAAGGTCTTCGGACCGACCGGCATCGGCGCGGTCTTCGGGCGCGCCGAGCTCCTCGACGCCATGCCGCCCTGGCAGGGCGGCGGGAACATGATCCAGGACGTCACCTTCGAGCGCACGACCTTCCAGAGCGCGCCCGCGCGCTTCGAGGCCGGCACCGGCAACATCGCCGACGCGGTCGGGCTCGGGGCGGCGCTCGACTGGCTCTCGCGCGTCGGCGTCCACAACGTCGAGCGCTACGAGCACGAGCTCCTCGAGTACGGCACGAGGGCGCTCGCGACCGTGCCGGGGCTCACGATGATCGGGACCGCGCCCGCCAAGGCCGGGGTCTTGTCGTTCGTCCTCGACGGCCAGAAGACGGAGGAGGTCGGGGGCATGCTCGATCAGGACGGGATCGCGGTGCGCTCCGGTCATCACTGCGCGCAGCCGATCCTGCGCAGGTTCGGGCTCGAGGCGACGGTTCGCGCCTCGCTCGCGCCGTACAACACGTGCGAGGATCTCGACGCGCTCGCCCGCGCGCTGCATCGCTTGCAGGCCGGGCGCTGACGCTCCGGCGCGGTATCTGCTATCAAAGATCCTCGATGGTCCGGACAGTCGCTCCTCGCGACGCGCAAGAGCTCATCGCGAAGGGGGACATCGACGTCGTCGACGTACGTGAGCCGCACGAGTGGGCGAAGGGGTTCGTGCCGCGCGCGCGCCTCGTTCCGCTCGGCCGACTCCGCGCGGACCTCGGCGCGGCGCAGCTCGGAGAGCGCGTCATCTTCGTGTGCGAGCGCGGCGGACGAAGCCACGAAGCCGCCGAGCTCGCGACGCGCCGCGGCGTGGGCGAGGTGTACAGCCTCGAAGGCGGGACGTCGGCGTGGCGCGCCGCCGGTCTCCCCGTCGAGCAGCCGGAGGCTCCGCCGGTCGAGGAGGAGGTGACGGAGCTCGACGCCGTCGTCGGCGCGAACCTGAAGCGCCTCCGCGCCGAGCGCGGCTGGACGCTCGACGTGCTCGCCGGGATGACGGGCGTGGGGCGGCAGACGCTCGGCCAGGTCGAGATCGGCCGCACCGTCCCGAGCCTCGGCACGCTCTGGAAGATCGCGCGCGCGTTCGACGTGCCGTTCTCGGCGCTGCTCGTTCAGCCGACGCGCCGCACGACGCGCATCTTCCGTCGCACGAGCGCGAGGCCCATCACGGACGCCGACGGGCGCTTCTCGTCCCGGGCGCTCTTCTCGCCGGACGACGACGGCACCTTCGAGTTCTACGAGCTGTTCCTCGCGGCGCGTGGACGCGAGGACGCCGAGCCGCACGCCCCCGGGACGCGCGAGCATCTCCTCGTCACGCAGGGCCGCCTCGTGCTCGAGCTCGGCTCGGAGCGCCACGAGCTGGGCAAGGGGGACGCCATCGCGTTCACCGCCGACGTCGGCCACGCGTACGTCAACCCGACGAACGAGGAGTGCTGGATGAGCCTCGTCATGACGTACCCCGCGTTTCGCCCCGGGGGATCGCCCGGCGCCGGCGGCGCGCGGGGCTGAGCGACTTCGGCTGAGGTCCCTCGCCGTAGCGTTTCACGCCGACGCCGAGAACCGGCCGGGCGGCTCGGGCATCGTAGTCGGCGACGTCGTGGCGGGCCCCGAGGCGGCGGTCCGCGGGACGCCGTCGCCGTACGAGATCTCGAGCAGCTCGGAGCGCCGTCATGCAGCGTCTTTCCTCGCCATTTCGACGGTTCGTGGACGCGATGGTCGACCTCGGCGGCCGGCGCCCGTGGCTCGTCATCGCGTGGGCGACCGCGATGCTCGTCGTCTGCTGGTCGTACGCGCGGAAGCTCGAGGTGCGATCCGACATCATGGAGCTGCTCCCGCGGGACAGCCCCGGGTTCCAGTCGTTCGAGCGACGCCTCGAGCGCGTCGGCGGCCGCGCCACGCTGACGATCGTGTGCGAGTCGCCCGATCGCGCGGCGAACGAGCGCTTCATCGACGCCTTCGATCAGCGCGTCCGCGCGACGGTGGACGAGCGCGCCGCGTGTGCGCAGCGCTGCGCGCCGGGGACCGACGGGGAGGCGTGCCGCGTCGATTGCGGCCCCGATCTCATCGCCTCGATCGAGAGCGGGACGAAGGACATCCACACCTTCTTCGAGGCCAACAAGTGGCTCTACGCCAAGGGGGAGGACCTCGAGGAGGTCGATCGCACGCTCGACCGGCAGATCGCGATCAAGAGCGGGCTCGTCGAGGACCTGCTCGACGAGGACACCGGCGCCGAGCGCGCCCTCGGCATGGACAAGTTCAAGGAGCGCTTCGAGAAGAGCGCCGGCGAGAAGGACGACTTCCCGACCGGCTACTTCGCCTCGAAGGACGGGACGCAGATCGCGCTCCGCATCATGTCGACCACCTCCGGCCTCGGCGGCGCCAACGACGAGCAGCTCCTGCAGCTCGTCGAGCGGATCACGAACGAGCTCCAGCCCGCGAGCTTCCACCCGGAGATGAAGGTCGGCTTCGGCGGCGACATCCCGAACGCGAACGCCGAGAAGGAGGCGCTCGTCAAGGAGGCGCTCTTCGCGACGCTGATCGCCGCGGCCCTCATCCTCGTCGGCGTGATCTGGTTCTACGGATCGCCCTGGTCGTTGCTCCTCGTCGGCTTCCCGCCGCTCTTCGGCGTGGGCTGCGCGTACGCCTTCGCGACCTGGAACTACGGCTACGTGAACGCGTCCGGCATGTTCCTCGGCGCGATCATCCTCGGCAACGGCGTCAACTATCCGATCGTCCTCTACTCCCGGTACAAGGAGTTCCGCGCGCGGGGGATGAGCCCCGATCTCGCGCGCCGCGAGGCGGTGTGGAACGCGTTCCGCGCGGAGCTGGTCGGCTCCAGCGTCGCGAGCATCGCGTACGGCTCGCTCACCATCACCCACTTCCGGGGGTTCAGCCAGTTCGGCGTCATCGGGTTCTTCGGGATGTTGCTCGTGTGGATCTCGATGATCCCGTGCCTCCCCGCCCTGATCGTCCTCGTGGAGCGCTGGCAGAAGCGCTTCCCCGCGTGGCTCCAGGAGCGGCCGGGCAAGCTCGACGAGGAAGGCAGCCGCGGACCGGTCGCGCGCTTCGTCGGCAACGTCACCGAGCGCTGGCCCTATTGGTTCGTCGGCGCCGCCGCGGTGATCACCCTGGCCCTGTCGGTTCGCCTGCCCTCGTTCCTGAAGGACCCGTGGGAGTACGACTTCGACAAGCTCGGCTCGAAGGGCGCGCGCACGAGCGGCGCGTTCCAGTGGTCCAAGAAGGCCGACGCCATCCTCTCCGGACGCATGAACCTCGCCGGATCGCTCGTCCTCGCCGATCACCCCGACCAGGTGCCGGGCGTGAAGGAGCGCATCCTCGCGAACGACGCGGCGGATCCGGAGGGCGCGATGATCGACACGATCACGACGCTGAGCGACTTCCTCCCCGGGGCGCCGGCCGAGCAGGAGGCGAAGCTCGAGGTGCTCGAGCGCATCCGCGATCGGCTCACTCCGAAGGTCATGTCGAGCCTGAGCGAGGACGAGCGGAGGACGGTCGAGGAGATGGTCCCTCCCGAGTCGCTCGGCGTCGTCGGACCGGAGGACCTCCCCGGCCTCTTGAAGACGCGCTTCTCCGAGCGCGACGGCACGCTCGGCACCGTGCTCTACGTCCGCTACAAGCCCGAGATCGCCCGGAACGACGGACACAATCTGCTCCGCATGGCCCAGACGATCGACGGCGTCCGCCTGCCCGACGGCACGCGCGTCGACACGGCGAGCCGGGCGACGGTGTTCGCCGAGATGATCCGCTCGCTCGAGCGCGACGGGCCCCTCGCGACGGCGGCGTCGTTCCTCGCCGTCCTCGTCGTGGTCACCCTCGCGACCTCGTCGAAGCGCGGCACGTTCGCCGTGATCCTCTCCCTCGTCCTCGGCGTCGTCTGGATGCTCGGCACCGCCACGCTCTTCGGCGGGAGGCTCAACTTCCTGAACTTCATCGCGTTGCCGATCACGTTCGGGATCGGCTCCGAGTACCCGTTCAACATCTTCGATCGCTCTCGGCTCCTCGGCGGAGACGTGACCGGCGCCGTGAAGCTGCACTTCGGAGCCGTCGCTCTGTGCAGCTACACGACCGTCGTCGGCTACGGCTCGCTCCTCTTCGCGGACAACCAGGCGCTGGGGTCCTTCGGGCGCTTCGCCATCGGCGGCGAGATCGCCTGCTTCCTCGCCGCGGTCCTCTTCCTGCCGTCGCTGCTGCACTTGATCGGAGCCCACAAGGTCGGCAAGGGAGCCCGTCCGGACGACACGCACGGAAGCGCGCCTCCGGCGGCGGCCCCGGCCCCGATGGCCTCCAAGCCGTAGGGCCGGCCGACTCCCCGCGTCGACGGCATCTTCGTTCGACGATCGACGATCCGGGGCGAACCGCCGTCACCCGGGCTCACGGCGCCGCGATCCGGTCCATGGCCCGGGCGTCGTGCGCGGGCACGATGCGTAGCTCCGAAAACCGCGCCGCCAGCGCGGCCATGCGGAGGATCTGCGCGCGCACCTCGGCGGGATCGTCGTCGCCGAGCGCGCGCTGGACGAAGGGCCGCTCCTCGCGCTCCGTGATGCCCTCGAGCTGCCAGACCAGGTCGCCGACGAAGGCGTAGCGCTCGCCGGTCGGGAGCGCGACGAACACGATCACCGAGCCGGGCGTATGGCCGGGCGCGGGGACGACGACGATCGCGCCGTCCCCGTACACGTCGTGGCTCGCCGGGAAGCCCAGGTAGGGGCCGCCCTCGAAGTCGTAGGGCTCGTACGTCGCGTGCGCGCTGCGGGCGACCGCGGTGAGGAAGCCGCCCTCGTCCACGAAGTCGCGCTCCGCGCGCGTGACCCAGACGGGGATCCCCGGGAAATCGGAGAGCCCGCTCGCGTGGTCCCAGTGCGCGTGCGTGAGCAGGATCGCGCGCAGCCGCGCGAGATCGTAGCCGGCGCGCGCGAGCGCGTCCCGCGCCGCCTCGCCGCGCGTGTAGCGCGTGCTCGCGCGGAAGAACCACGGCATGCGCGCGAAGTCGTCGTCGACGTCGGAGCCGAAGCCCGCGTCGATCAGCACGTCTCCGCGCGGATGACGGACGAGGATCGCCGCCATCGAGAAGTCGCGCGCGTCGGAGAACGAGCCCCCGCGGTACGCGAACGCCGCGCTGCGGTGCGTGACGCCGGTGGACAGCCGCGCGATCGACATGCCGCCGGGTGGCGCCGCCGGCGGCAGCTCTCCGGCGAACGGCGCCGGCGCCGGCAGCGGCGAGGCGATGAACGTCGAGAGGACGAGCCCGACCAACGCGACGAGCGCGCCCAGGCACACGATGGCCGCCTTCTTGCGCCGCGACACGCTCGACAGCATCGCACGGCGCGGCGCTCTTCGGGCGCCGCGCGCGATCGCTCCACGTGGGGGCGAAGCGCGTCCAGGGCGCGTCGCCCGCGCCGACCGCGTCGCCCGCGCGGCGATCGACGACCGCCGCGACGTCCCTCGATGACGACTCGCTCGTCAGGGCACCTCGATCGTGATCTTCGTGCTGGCGAACGCGCCGGTGCCGTCGGAGCAGATGAGCGCGACGTCGCGGCTCCCGCTGGCCGTCGGCGTGAAGGAGTACGCGCCGTTGGTCAGCGTCCCCGGATCGTCGGCGCGCCGGTAGAGCCTGGTCGAGAACCCTTCCGGATCGACGCAGGAGACGGTGAACGTCACCGGCGTTCCTTGCGTCCCCGCGATCGTCGTCGCCGCGCCGAGGCTCGTCGTGAGCGTGGGCCGCGCGTTCCAGAATACGGCCATCTGCTTGTTGTTGGTCATGCCGTAGCTGCCGGTTCGCGTCGCGTCGAAATAGGCGTTGGCGGGCAGCGTCTGCTGATCGGGCTGGCGCCAGAAGACGTTCAAGAACGTCGGGTTGCTGCGGAGGCCGCGCACGTGCGCCTGGAGGATGATCGGGACGCGTCCGAGCGGGAGCTTCGGGTCGGGCGTCGCCCTGACGTGGAAGATCGCCGTCTTGCCCTCGCGTTCGATGACGAGCGCGCTCTGTTGATTCGGGTAGACCGCCTTGGCGGAGAAGTCGAGCTCGCCGCCCTCGAGATCGATCGACTCCCCGAGATCGATCCGGACGTCGAGCGTCTCTTCGGGGTCGGCCCAGATCGTGGTGATGGTCTTTCCGCGCACCTTCAGGCGCGGATCCGTCGCCGCCCATTTCGTCGGCGCGCCGTTCGCCGTGGACGACCAGACGTCGAGGAGCTTCATCACGGCGACGGGCGGCGCGGTCGTCAGCGCCTTCGCGCCTTGCACCATCCGGAAGAGGTGCATCGTGTCGTTGTACTGGTGGAAGGTGATGTTGTTCGGCGCGAACTCCTCCGAGATGGCGTTCCCGTCGGACAGGTACGTGGACCGCTGGATCATCTCGCCCTCGTAGTCGACGGGCGAGCCGTCGGCGTTCACGTAAGGCAGCGCCTGGCGGAAGAGGGTGAGCATCACCGTCGCGTAGAGCCCGTGGCGCTTGAGGAGCTCCTTCGTCGGGCGCGGCATGAAGCCGCCGGCGATGAACATCTTCTGCAGCGCGCGGGTCTCGCTGCTGGAGCGGCCGAGCGATTGATACGCGATCCCGTAGAGGCCGTCGTAGTTGTCCGTCGTGTGGTCGGCGTCGACCTCGCTGTACGAGTAGAACGACGGAGAGCCGCGCAGCGTGTTGGCGAAGAGCGAGTTCCGCTCGATGTCGACGACGTTCCCCGTGGAGCGGGTGAGCTGATGGCCGCGGTACGCGTACGACTCGCTGGCGAAGTTCATGCCGACCGCCATGCGCTGCGGCCCGCCCGGGCTCCCGAACGTGAGGCGCATGAACTGGCCGGTGAGGTTGACGTTGTTGCCGCCCTGACCGCTCCACGCCTGCCATGGCTTCGAGTGCCCGCGGTCCATCGTCCCCGAGACGTCGTCCCACCAGCCCGCCGCGGCGGGCGAGGGAGGCGCGGTCTCGAGCCCGAGGAACACGCCGGGCCAGGTCGCGGCGAGCGCCGCGGGGCTCGGGAACCGGCGCGATTCGGCGGGGGGAGGAGCGACCTCGAGCGTGTGGGTGTTGCCGTCTTCGTCGGGGCCGGTGAACGTGACCGGGGTCGGGTCCTCGAACCACAGCTTCCAGGGCGCCGTCGTCCAGTACGGGTTGAGCGGCACGCCCGTGGAGACGAGGACGAAGCCGCGCAGATCGAAGCGGAACGACTCCTTGCCCGGCACCGACGTCTTCAGCTCGATCGTCGCCTCGTGCGCGCCGACGGCGGTCGGGGGCATCGCGAGCGTCAGCTTCGCCGTCGCGCCGGGCGCGAGGGTGGCCGGCAGCGTCGCCGAGAACGCGCCGGCGTTCGACGCGGAGAGCGAGACGGGGCCCGTGCCCGGGTTCTCGACGACGACGTCGACGCTCGGGGTGAAGCCGCCTTCGCGCGTCGAGCCGAGCTCGATCGCTCGCGTGGTGCCTGCCGCCAGCTCCTCGCCGCCGACGCGGACGCGGACGTCGGGCGCGCCGACGACGCCGCCGTCGGTCGAGGTGGGATCGCCGCCGTCGCGCTCGGTGGGTGAGCTCTCGGGCGGCCCCGACTCGTCGTCGGCGGCTCCGTCCGAGCCCGAACAAGCCGTGAACGCGCACGCCGCGAGGACGAGGGAGGCGGCCCGGAGGCCTCCTCCTGTCATCGAGCACCCCGGCCGCGGCCCCGGCCTCGTCCGAGACGTGCGGCGCGACGCCGATCCTCGGTGGAACGCCGCGAGAAGGAAGCGAAGACGATGAGCGGAACGCATGCCCTGACTTCGCCGGGACGCGGACGATCTCGTCACGCGAATCGTCGGCGGGAGGCATATCCGAGTCGAGGGCGCTCGAGCGACCCTCGCGGAGGCCGAGGGACGCCACGACGCCGCGGCGAAGACGCGCCCGTGCTCCCCGTCCGGACCGCGCGCGCGGATCCGAGGGGGGACGTCGCCGCGAGGTTCGGCCTCCGTCGGAGGCCGGCTCGCGCGTGTCCTCGGCGGATCGCGCGCCGCCGGTCCGGCGCGCCGCGGTCGTCGGCGGAGAGCACGAGAAAAGTTGCGAGGTGCGCAACAATTTCTCGCTCGGCCGCCGCCCGCCGGGCCCGACCTCGTAAGATCCCGTCGAGATCGTCGCCCTGTCCGTCCGGCACGCGAGGTGCTTCGGCGCGGGCCATGCAACGCTCGACGCGGCCACGCACACCCGGCGAGCCCGAGGCCTCGGCTTCGATCGAGCCGCGCGCGGACCGCCGCACCCACGCGGACGACGGGCGGCCGTGATGCCTCGTCGTCCGAGCCTGCGTGAGCTGTTCGACGCGCATCGGACCTACGTGCAGAGCTCGCTCGGCCGACTCGGCGTTCCGCGCGCGGACCGCGACGACGCCGTCCAGGACGTGTTCCTCACGGTCAACGACCTGCTCGACGACTTCGACTCGACGCGTCCCTTTCGGCCGTGGGTCCTCGCCATCGTCTACCGCGTCGCGCTCCGTCATCACCGGCGTCGCTGGCGAAGACGGGAAGAGCTCGCCGCTCCGGAGCAGCTCGCGTCGCGCGCCCAGGACGACGAGGCCGTCGGCGCGCGGACCGCGCGGGAGATCGTCGCGCGGGCGGTCGCGGCGATGGAGGCCCGCCGTCGGGCCGTGTTCGTCCTGAAGGAGATCGACGGCTGCGCGATGGCCGAGATCGCCGCGCGGCTCGGCATCCCCGTGAACACCGCGTACTCTCGCCTGCGCCTCGCTCGTCGCGAGTTCCGCGACGCGGTCACGCGCCTCGATCGCCGTCCGATCGGACAGGGGCCTCCCGCGACGAACGGCGACGAGCTCGACGCCGGCGCGATCGGGCTCGGTCATGCTCCGCCCGGGCGCCGGCCGACACCTCGCCGGCCGCGGGAGCCGCGGGCCGAGGCGGCGCCGCGGGGCTCCGCCGGAGCCTCCGCTCCCGGGCCATGTCGCCGGCCGAGCGCCCCCGCGGAGCTGCGCGGGGCGTCGCGCCGGTCAGCGTCGAGGCCGGCGGTGGACGATCTCGGGGCCGCGCGGAGCGGGCTCCTCGCCGCGGAGACCGCGCCGGCGCGCCTCGCGCAGCAGCGCGCTCACGCGTGTGTGCGGGGCCCCGTCGCGATCGGAGAGGGACTCGACGAGCGCGTCGTCGGTCAGATCGTACGGCCACCCGCTCGGCGGCGGAAACGCGGCGACGTTGCCCTCGAGCATCGCGCCGGGCGCGTCCGTCGCGCGCCGCGCCCGGACGCGCTCGTGCATCCACGCGAGCGCGTCGTCGCGCTCGCCCGGCTCGACGTCGAGCGACGTGAGGATGGACGACAGGATCTGCACGTGCAGCGGCTCGAACCGCGTCGCGCGCACGACCACGTCGTCGGGGGTCACGGTCGCGCGGACGATGCAGTCCTCGGGATCGTCCGCGCCGAGGCCGATCTCGACGCGTTGATCGGAGAAGAAGGTCCGGAGATGGATCGGCGCGTTCGGATCCTTCAGGTGGAGGTGCGGTCGCTCGGCGTAGTCGAGGTTGACGATCTTCCAGGGCACCGCCCGACCTTAGGGGCGTCGCCGCCGGCGACGCAAGGTGAGCGAGCGCCGCGGCCGCTCCGCCCGCGAGGCGCTCGTCGCCGGCGGCGGCTCAACCCTCTCGCTCGACGTCGCCGGCCTGCGGCGGGATCGCCTGCGCCTCGGCCTCGATCGAGAGCGCGCGCGCTCGCACGCGGAGCGCCCCGATGTCCGCGGCCGCCCCGGCGTCGTGCTGCTGGCAGTGCGGGACCTCGACGATCTCGGCCGGGGCGTCGCCGGCGAGCGTCGTTCCATGCACGCTCACCGCCACGCGGACGAGGTGCCGCGCGTGCGCTCCGCACTCCGCGCAGATCGGCGGCAGCCCCAACCGCGCCAGCTCGAGCGGGATCGCGAACAAGGGCTCGCGCGCGACGAAGTCGTGAGGGACCGCCGCGAGCACGCCGCTCATCACGCGGGCGTAGTCGCCGCACGTCGGGCAGCGCGCGGCGTCCGTCGACGGATCGAGCTCCGCGATGGTGGCGCCGCAGGTCGGGCACGCCGCCTTCATCGGGCTCTTGGGCGCCTCCCGGTAGAGCACGAGCCCCAGCAGCGCGAGGCCGCCGCCGAACGCGGCCGCGAGGGAGCCGAGCATCGGCGCCGTCGCCCCGATCCCGACCCCGAGGGCCGCGGTGGTCAGCCCGGCGAGGCGGACCTTCCGCCGCGCGGCCGGATCCGGCTCGAGCCTCCGTCCCTCGGTCTGCTGCTCTCGGTACGGGCCGCGCATGCAAGGAGCGTAGCGCGCCCGGCTCCGAGCGTCCGCCGATGGGCGTGGAGCTCGTGCGTATCACGGCCGTGAGACGTCCGTTTCGGGCGTTCGTCCGGGCGATCGCCCGACGCTCCGGCTCGTCGAGCCTGCTCCGATCCGTGCCCTTCGTCCCCGGGATCGGCCCAGGAAAGGCGCGACCGAGTCGCGCCCTTAGGTCCTCTCGAACGGTCATGGAGGCGGGGCGGCACGCCCCGCGGGCGTGCCTGGAAGCGGGCCGTGGTGACCGCCGATGACGTACAGTGTTCGCGATGGTGCAGGATGAGGCGCGCGCGCTCGGCGTCGCCGCGATCGAGGCGCAGCTCGCGGCGCTCGGCGTACGGCCGGGCGGCGTCCTGCTCGTGCACACGTCGTTCCGCGCGGTGCGCCCCGTCGAAGGCGGGCCGCTCGGGTTGATCGCGGCGCTGCGCGGCGCGCTCGGGCCGGGCGGGACGCTGGTCATGCCCACGATGACGGACGGGGAGGCGGTCTTCGATCCGCGCTCCACGCCGACGGCCGGCATGGGGATCACCGCGGAGCTCTTCTGGCGTCAGCCCGGCGTGCTCCGGAGCACGCACCCCGGAGGATCCTTCGCGGCCGCCGGCCCGCTCGCCGCGCGGATCTGCGCGCCGCAGCCGCTCGCTCCGCCCCACGGCGTCGACAGCCCGCCCGGGCGCGTTCACGAGCTCGGCGGGCAGGTGCTCCTCCTCGGCGTGACGCACGGCGAGAGCACGACGATGCACGTCGCCGAGAGCATCGCCCGCGCGCCGTACTCGGTGGAGCACCCGTGCGTCGTCGAGGTAGACGGGGTCGCGACGACCGTGACGATCCCGGAGACCGATCACTGCTGCGCGGGCTTCCGGCGGATGGACGCGTGGCTGTCGGAGCGTGGGATGCAGCGCGAGGGCAAGGTCGGAGGCGCGCACGCGCGGCTCTCCGAGGCGCGAGACGTCGTCTCCGTGGCCGTCTCCCACCTCGCCGACGATCCGCTCGTCTTCCTGTGCCACTCCGGCGCAGGCTGCGCGGAGTGCGACGTCGCGCGCGCCAGCGTCCCTCTCGACGCGCGAGGCGCGCGATGAAGCACGACCCGCGAACCCGCCGAGCGGTCCTCGCGCCGGCGCCCTCGCGCCGGCGTCGCGCTCCTCGTGGCCTCGGGCTCGCGCTCGTCGTGGCGTGCGCGCTCCTCCTCTTCCGGGCGGGCGACGCGCGCGCGGACGACGCGAGCGCCGCGCGCCCCGGCGGCAGCCCGTACCGGCTCAAGTGGACCTACGACTCCGCGCTCGTCGCGCTCGGCGCCGCCGGGACGATGACGGCCGCCATCGGCCACCCCAAGCCGGCGTGCTACCCGACGTGCGAGCCGCCGACCAACATGCTCGGCATCGACGACGCCTCGGTCGGCAACTACTCGCCGCAAGCGCTCGGGCTGGCGAACGTCGTCGTCTTCGGGCTCGTGCTCGCGCCGATGGTCATCAACGCCGCCGACAGCCGGTTCGACGGGTGGCTCGAGGACAGCTTCGTCTCGCTCCAGGCCGTGCTGCTCTCGTCGGCGATCACCCAGGTCATGAAGTCGGCCGTCAGCCGCCCGGCGCCGCTCGTCTACAACCCG
Source organism: Labilithrix sp. (assembly GCA_019637105.1). Classification (GTDB taxonomy): domain Bacteria; phylum Myxococcota_A; class Polyangia; order Polyangiales; family Polyangiaceae; genus Labilithrix. Next base: position 11,651 of record JAHBWF010000028.1, on the reverse strand, counting down.
AGCGCGGACGCGTCGCACCTCGACAGCCCGGACGCCTTCCGCAGCTTCATCTCGGGCCACGCCTCGACGGCGTTCGCCGCCGCGACGTCGTACTCCGTGACGTTCTGGAAGCGCCACCCCACGAGCCCCTGGCGGTTCGTCGTCCTCGGCGTCACCGAGGCGCTCGCGGCCGGCGTCTCGCTGCTCAAGATCAAGGCGGGCTACCACTACGCCACCGACGTGACGGCGGGCGCGCTCGTCGGCGCGGCGATGGGCCTCTTCGTCCCCGTGCTCCACTCCGACTGGTGAGCCCGGGCGCCGCCGGCGGCGAGGTGCCGGCGGCGCGTCGCCCGCGCCGCCGCGCGCCGGATGTTTCATCGGCGCGACACCTGCATCACGCGCCGGCGTTCTCGTTCGGAAGGAGGCGACGTCATGGCTCACGCGCGCTGGCTCTTGGTCGTGGTTCCCCTCGGCGTCGCCGCGTGCCACACGTCGGGCGCGACGCGGAGCGAGCCGGCGGGGCGGGGCACCCTCACCGCGGCGGACGCGGATCTCGCGCGAGCCCCGGCCGCAGAGGCCGAACGCATGCCGCTCTGCCCGAGCGCCGTCGGCGGTGCGCGCACGCTCGTCAGCGAGGTCAGAGGCGGCGTGGAGCTCGCGATCACGGCGACCGGAGACGGCGCCGGAGAGATCCGGCGCCGCGCGTCGGCGCTCGCGGCGGCCGCGGAGGAGACGCGCGGCGAGCACCAGGGCTCCGGCGCGGGGCGCGCCCGCTTCGGGCGCTGTCCGGTCGTGATGCGGAACACCGTGCTCACGGTGCGCGAGATCCCGGGCGGCGCGGCGATCGTCCTCGCGCCGTCGCAGCCGGCGGAGCTCGCCTGGCTCCGCCGCGAGGTCGAGGCGCGCGCCGCGCAGCTCGCGGCGCCGAAGCTCTTCGGCGAGGGCCTCATGAAGACGTGCCCGAGCGCGGTGCCCAACTCGTCCACGACCGTGACCGACGCGCCCTACGGCGTCGACGTGAGGGTGACCGAGTCGACGCCGGCCGGCGCGAAGGCGGTCCGCGAGCGAGCCAAGGCGCTCGCGGCGCGCCCGGCCGGCGACGAGCGCTGCCCGGCCGCGGCGCCGAACGCGACGCTCGCGGTGACGGAGGTCCCGGGAGGCGTGAAGATCGCGGTCAAGGCGAAGGCGCGCGAGGACGTCGCCGGCGTCCGTCGGATCGCGCACGAGCGCGCGCGCGCCTACGAGCCGCCCGTCACGCGCTGATCGTCGGCGCCGGGCCAGCGCTCGCGCTCGGGCGCCTCGCGTCCGCGGCGCCGCTCGAGCCGCGCCTGGCTCGGCGTATGCAGCCGCAGTGGCGCCGGAGCATGTACGAGCGCATCGAGAGCTACGGGCTGATCGGCAACATGCGCACCGCCGCGCTCGTCAGCGCGCGCGGCTCGATCGACTGGCTCTGCTTCCCGACGTTCGATTCACCGAGCGTCTTCGCGGCGCTGCTCGACGACGAGCGCGGCGGTCGCTTCCGGATCGGTTCGGGCGACGGCCTCGCCTCGTGCAAGCAGCTCTACTGGCCCGACACGAACGTCCTCACGACGCGGTTCCTCTCGCCCGGCGGCGTCGCGGAGGTCGACGACTTCATGCCGGTGTCCTCCACCGCCCAGTGGGAGGATCAGATCGTGCGCCGCGTCTCGTGCGTGCGCGGCGACGTCGAGCTCCACCTCGTGTGCGAGCCCGCGTTCGACTACGCGCGCGTACGCGCGAGCACGGTCATCACGCGGAACGGGGCGGTGTTCAGCGGCGCCGGCTCGACCCTCACGCTGTCCTGCGACGTGCCGCTCCGCGCCACGGAGCGCGGGGTCGAGGCCCGGTTCACGCTGCACGAAGGCGAGAAGACCACCTTCGTGCTCCGCGGAATGGAGCGCTGCGCCGCGTGCCTGGCGCCCGCGACGACGGAGCAGGCGACCCGCGCCTTCGAGGACACGATCCAGTTCTGGCGCCGCTGGCTCTCGAGCTGCACCTACCGGGGGCGCTGGCGCGAGACCGTTCAACGCTCCGCGCTCCTGCTGAAGCTTTTGACCTACGACCCGACGGGCGCGATCGTCGCGGCCCCGACGTGCAGCTTGCCGGAGGTGCTCGGCGGCGAGCGCAACTGGGACTACCGCTACGCGTGGATCCGCGACGCCGCGTTCACCGTCTACGCGCTGCTCCGCATCGGCTTCACGGAGGAGGCCTCGCGCTTCACGGGTTGGCTCGAGGCGCGCTGCCGCGACGTGCGCGCGGGCAGCCCGCTCCAGATCGTCTACGGCATCGACGGTCGTGCCGCGCTCGAGGAGTCGGAGCTCGGCCACCTCTCCGGGTATCGCGGATCGAGGCCGGTGCGCATCGGCAACGGCGCCTACGATCAGCTCCAGCTCGACATCTACGGCGAGCTGATGGACTCGGTCTACCTGTTCAACAAGTACGGGATGCCGATCTCGTTCGAGCTCTGGACCCAGCTCCGCAGGCTCGTCGACTGGGTCTCCGCGAACTGGCAGCGCGAAGACGAGGGGATCTGGGAGACGCGCGGCGGCCGGCGTCACTTCGTGTACTCGAAGCTCATGTGCTGGGTCGCGATCGATCGCGGCCTCCGCCTCGCGGAGAAGCGCTCCTTTCCGGCGAGGCGCGTCGAGTGGCTCGCCGCGCGCGACGCGATCCTCGAGGCGGTGATGGCGCGCGGCTGGAGCGACGAGCGCCGGTCCTTCCTGCAGGCGTTCGACGGGCAGGCCATCGACGCGTCGACGCTCATCATGCCGCTCGTGTTCTTCGTGTCGCCGGTCGATCCGAAGATGCTCCAGACGCTCGAGACGATCATGCGGCCTCCCGCCGAAGGAGGCCTGCTCTCCGACGGGCTCGTGTATCGCTACGACGCCGACACGCCCGCGGACGGCCTCACCGGGCGCGAGGGGACCTTCAACATGTGCACCTTCTGGCTGGTCGAGGCGCTGACGCGCGCGGGGCGCTCGGACCGCCGCAAGCTCGAGAAGGCGCGCCTCCTCTTCGAGCGCATGTTGGGCTACGCGAACCACCTCGGGCTGTACGCGGAGCAGACGAGCTGCACGGGCGAGGCGCTCGGCAACTACCCGCAGGCGTTGACGCACCTCGCGCTGATCAGCGCGGCGTACAACCTGGATCGCGCGCTCAACGAGGCGCGCTGACGGGGCGCGAGCGCCCGGTGCGTCGGGCGAGCGCCGCCTTCGCGCTCGTCAATCGGCGACGAGGGGCTCCGGATCGCAAGCGTCGCCGATCCCGTCGCCGTCGACGTCCGACTGGTTCGCGCCGTCGAGCGCGCGCGCCGGGTTGAAGATCGACGGGCAGTTGTCGTCCGCGTCCGGGACGCCGTCGCCGTCGCGATCGGTCGCCGAGGTGCCGTTCGGGTAGGTGTCGCGGTAGGGGACGCAGCTCGGCTCGTCCTTCGGCGTCTCGCCCTTGCACGAGAAGAGCGGGTAGATCGACGCGGCCGCCGTCTGGATGTCGGCGAGCGTCACCCCTTGCGTGTCGACGCAGACCTTCTTCTCGGCGCCGCACACGGCGAGCTCGGCGCAGTCCGGGGCGGCGAGCCCGTCGATCAGCGACGCCTCGCCGTAGAGCGGCTTGCCCCCGCGGAGCACGAGGAGCACGTCCTCGACGCCCGCGCCGATCACCGCGCGGTAGTCCTTGCCCGCCCCCGCGGAGAAGATCGCGATGTCCGCGAGTCGTCCGGCGGCGAGCGTGCCGACCTGCGATTCGATGCCGAGCGCGATCGCGGCGTTCTTCGTCGCCATCTCGAAGAGCTCTTTGTCGTCGAACGCCTTGTCGAAGTACTTCTCGTTGAGCGCGTCGGCGCAGGCGAGCTCGCGGAGGACGTTCATCGAGCCCGAGGCGAGCCAGTCCGTGCCGAGCGCGAGCGTCACGCCCATCGTCTTCATCAGCGTCACCGGCGCGGTGTTGCCGTAGAGGTCCACGTTCGTGCGCGGAGACCAGATGACCTTCGCGTCGGCCTTGGCGATCACGTCGACGTCGTTCGCGTCGAGGCCGACGGCGTGGATGATCGCGGTCTTGTCGCGGACGAGCGTCCCCTTGAGGCAGGTGAACTCGTTCCGCGCGGCGGCGTTGAGGCCCTCCGAGATGTGCGGCGAGTAGGTCGCGCCGGCGGCGAACGCGCTCCCGGCGGAGCGGGTCTGCGGGTAGTTGCAGCCCGTGTCGCGCAGCGTGCCGTTCGCGTCGCCGAGCGGGAACGTGTCGAAGAACACCGTCGGGCCTTCCAACCCCTCGAGCTGCGTCTTGTCCTGGAAGTTGGCGAGGTTCCTGAGGAGGCCGGGCACGCCGCCGCTGCCGTTGACGCTCGTGGCGCCGCCGAGGACGAAGCGGAGCTCGGCGCCCGCGATGACCGTCGCGTCCTCCGAGCGCCGCGGCGAGTCGACCTCCTCTTCGCCGCCGGCGCCGGTGCGCCAGCCGTGGCGGTGGTTCCAGCGCGTGGTCCCGTGCACGATCGGCGGGGCCGACGCGTAGTCGGTGTGGTCGTGCCCGTTGATGAGCCCGGGGGAGATGACGCTCCCCGTGCACGCGATCACCGTCGCCTCGTCGTAGCCGGCGCCGGCGGCGCAGCTCGCGTCCACGCAGGTGATGGCGCCGTCCGCGTCGACGAGCACCTCGCCGTCGATGGGACCGGAGGCGGCGAGCACGCGTCCCTGGAGGACGAGGCCCGCGCCGCCCTTCTTGGTCACCGAGCACGCGCCGCTCACGGGCGCGTCGCCGTCGGCCCCGCCGTCCGGTCCCTCCTCGCCGGGAACGGAGCCGTCCAGGTCGCCCGGATCGTTCGCGCTGGGAGAGCTGCTGCAAGCGAAGAGGGCGCCGCCGACGGCGAGCGCGGCGAGGGGGAGCGAGAGCGCGCGGTACATGGGCCGACTCCGTAGCGCGTGCCGACCGTGATGACCACCCGAGAGCGCTCGCCCGCGCTCCTTTTTCGAGGCGGCTTTCGAGGCGGCGGGCTCGCGGTGTCGAACCGATGACGCGCGCGTTACGCCGCTTCGTCGGCGAGGCGGGCGCGCGGCGACGCGGAGCCGGACCCGAGCGGGTCGGCCCGAGCGACGCCGTGTCCACCCCGAGGACGGCGCTCGCGGCCCGCGCGCCGCGCAGCGTTCGGCGCGCGAGCGCTGCGCGGTCGCGGGCGCGGGCTACTGCTTGGCGGTGAAGCTCATGCCCCCGCGGAGGCCGCCGTTCACGTAGCCGAGCAGGTCGATCGTGAAGGGGCCGGGCTTCTGCCCGCCGACGACGCTCCGGAACGCGGCGCGGAGCTTCGCCTTCGCCGGCAGCGTCGCCGCCGGGAGGCGGACGTTGCAGCGGCTGAAGCCGACGACGAGGTCCTTGCCCGAGACGGTGACCGTCGCGCCGTCGGCGTTCGCCCAGGCGGAGTGGAGCGCCGCGTCGTAGGCGACCGTCAGCTCGAGCTTCGAGCCCTTCTCCGCGAAGGGGAAGCCGTTGCAGCGCATCTCGGCCTCGATCCGCGCCGAGCGAGGCTCCGGGTTGTTGAAGTCGAATGAGGTGCCGCCGAACTGGAGGTTCCGCTGCGCGACGTTGTTGTCGTCGGGGACCGACGCGTCACCGACCGGGTCGTTCGACGCGTCGATCTTCGCGAGCATGCAGCGGTGGCCGTCGTTCGAGGTGGCCTCCGCCTCGGTCGGCGTCCAGGAGAACGGTCCGAGGAAGGTGCTCGCCCCGGCCGGGAGCGAGACGCCGGCCGCCGGGACGAACTGCCCCTCGGGCGTCACGTAGGTCCACTGCCCGTCGTCGACGATCATCGCCGGGTTGGCGGAGTAGATCTGGGCGCGGAGGCCGTTCACCGTCTGGCAGCTCTGGTTGTGGACGCGGAGGTAGACCTCGTAGGTGGTGTTCGCCGCGAGGAGCGTGTGGGGCGGCGACGCGCCGAGGTCGGGCGCGGGCGAGCCGGCGGGGAGGATGAAGATGTCCGGGCTCGTCCAGAACGGGTGGCCGCCGAGGGTCGACGGGATCGCCCCGACGTCGACGTCGTTGTCGCGGACGAAGGCGTCGGCCGGCGCGACGAAGCCGCCGTGGTTGTCGACGGAGACGAAGCGCGAGCGCGCCTGCTGGTTGCCCGCCTCGTCGCGCGCGATCGCCGAGACCTGGTAGTAGCCGTCGGACGACAGCGCCGTGTTCCAGCTCCCGGCCTGGCCCCACGCGTTGGTGAGCAGGTGCACGTGCCGCTCGACGCCGACGTAGTTGCTCTCGGACGGGCCGGTGGCGAAGAGGGTCGGCGTGTAGGGCTCGGCGATCCGGAGACCGCCGGAGACCTGGAGGAAGGAGTGCGCGGCGAAGGTCGCCTCCGTCGCGACGACCGGGCACGACAGCCCGCGGAGCGGACCGGCGCACTCGAGCGGCGCGCGATCGAAGCGGTACCAGGTGCCGCTCAGGGCGACGCCGGTGACGACGTTCCGGATCCGGTAGCTCGCCTCGTAGACGCCGAAGGTCGAGAGCACGCCGCCGAAGACCGGGTAGGGCTCGGGATCGGTCGTGTAGAACGAGTCGCGCATCGTCGCCGCGACGTCGACCGCGCCCGAGATCGGATCGCAGGCGCTCGGGATCGGGAGCGGCGTCTGCCCGCCGTCGGCGAAGAGCTCGAGCGCGGTGATCTCCGGGCGCTCGTCGTCGACGATGTCGATCCCGCCCCACGAGCGCCTGAGCGCGGTCAGCGGGTTGATCGCGTCGTAGTTCTCGGTCGCGTCGACGATCGAGAAGTGCAGGTGCGGCCAGTTCGAGCCGAACGGGCCGATCCGCGAGAGGATCTCGCCGGTGGAGACGCTCGTGCCGGGCTGGACCGGGTACGAGCCGGAGCCCAGCTCCCAGCGCGACGCGTTGACGATCTTCTCGCGCGTCTCGGTCGTGACGCCGGAGCCCGCGTCGAGCTGGAGGTGGCTGTAGTAGTAGATGTAGCGCGCGCCCTTGACGTAGATCCGGCAGGCGTTGGCGTGGGTGCAGAGATCGTCGTGGTAGTTGACGGTGACCCAGACGTTGCCGGGCGCGACCACCTTGACGATGTCGCCCTCCGCGCCGCGGATGTCGATGCCGGTGTGCACGTACGAGACGCCGAACTCCTGGTACTCGCCGAAGGCGTTGCCGAGCGCCTCCCGCGGCGTGTTCGGCGCGTCCTGCCGGTAGAGCGGCCAGGGGAGCGAGTTCGCCGGGACGTAGGCGGCGAGCGCCGGAGAGGTCGACGCCGCGAGCGCGAGCGCGAGGAGCGGACGAACGAGCGCGGCGCGCATCACGGGGCCTCCGTCACGTAGAAGGAGAGGCCGGCCCGATCGCGGACGAAGAAGCCGTTCCCGCCGGGCGCGAAGCGGACGTCGGGGCGGTAGGCGTCGTCGTCGTCCCCGAAGGGCTTCGAGAAGAGCGAGGCGCCGCTCGCGTCGAAGAGCGCGACCCCGGTGGTCTTCTTCGCCCGGTCCTGGGTGCCGAGGAGCAGCCGCCCGTCGTCGGCGACGTCGAGCGACACCGGGTAGACGCCGCCGAGGGGCACCTTGCCCACGACCGCGCCGTGCTTGAACACGACGGCGACGCTCTTCGAGCTCGCGGCGGCGTAGACACCACCCGGCGCGATCGCGATGTTCCACACCGGCGCGTCGAAGGTGTACGCGCCGAGCCGCGTCGTCTTGTCGTAGAGCTCGACGACCCGCGTGTCGCCGCTGCGGTTGACGATGTACGCTCGCCCTTCGTCGTCGATCTCGAAGCGGTGCGGCTGGACCGAGGTGTTCACCCACTCCGTCGCTCCGGCGAGCGAGCTCTTCGTCAGCGTCGATCGCGTCGCCCACAGGACGTGCGACTTCGTGATCCGCGACTTGACGAGCTTCGACGTGGCGAAGCTCGCCGCGAGCGCGCCCGTCTGCGAGAAGACCCGGCCCTCCACGATCGTGACGTCCTCCGGATCGATCGACTCCGCCCGCGGGACGAACGTGTCGAGCCCGCCGGGGATCAGGCGCGCGTATTCGTTCGCGCCGAAGCTCACCGCCCCCTTCGCCGTCCCGGTCGCGTCGTGGACGCTGACCCCCTTGCCCGTCGGCACGAGGAAGCCCTCGGCGCCGCGCTGCACCAGGGGCCGCCCCACCGGCGGCGGGCCGGCGTAGAGCGTCGTCTTCGCGCCGGAAGCGTCGATCGAGAGGACGCTCTCCTTCGTCGCGGCGATCGCCGACCCGTCGCTCCGCGGCGCCAGATCGACGAACGGCGACGCGCTCGTGACGCTCCACTTGAGCGTCGGCCCGGCGAGCGCCTGCGACGCCGCGCCCGTCTCTCCTCGCTCCGGCGAGTCGGCGCAGGCGCTCGCGAGCGCGAAGAGCCCGGCGAGCGTCAGCACGCTCCGCGCGATCCAGCGAGAGCTCCGGACGGAGCTCGATCGACGTTCGTTCATGATGGTCTCCCCTCTCCGCGACCACGAGCGGTCGCGACGAGAGAACACTACCGCTCGACGGTACGGTCAACCCGTCACCCGCACAGCGTACAGGGCGGCGCGTCGTCGACCGGGCGCGGGGAGCGCCGTCCGTCGGGCGCATTTTCACGGAGATCGCGCCTCGCCCCGTCCGGCGAGCGGCGCGCGGTGTTCGCGGAGCCGGCCGAACCGTGGTCTCCTCTTCCTCCATGGACCTGAAGATCATCGGCGGGACCGTCGTGGATGGAACGGGCGCGCCCTCGCGACGGGCGAACGTCGGCGTGAAGGACGGGCGCATCGTCGAGATCGGGGCGTGCGCCGGCCAGGCCGATCGCGTGATCGACGCCGAAGGCGCGATCGTGACCCCGGGCTTCACCGACCTCCACACCCACTACGACGGCCAGGTGTCGTGGGACGGCGAGATGGCGCCGTCGAGCCTGCACGGCGTCACGACGTGCGTCATCGGCAACTGCGGCGTCGGCTTCGCGCCCGCGCGCGAGCGCGACCGCGAGCGCTTGATCGAGCTCATGGAGGGCGTCGAGGACATCCCGGGCGCGGCGCTCTCCGAGGGGATCCAGTGGAGCTGGGAGTCGTTCGGTGAGTACCTCGACGCGATCGACGCGCGGCCGCGCACCATCGACGTCGTCTCGCAGATCACGCACGACCCTCTGCGCGTCTACGTCATGGGAGAGCGCGCGTTCGCCGGGAGCGCCGCGACCGACGACGACGTCGCGAAGATGCGCGCGCTCGTGCGCGAGGCGATCCAGCTCGGCGCCGCGGGCTTCACCACCGGCAGGACGGACAACCATCGCTCGATCGACGGGAGCGAGACGCCGGCGGCGGAGGCGACGGTGCGCGAGCTCGCCGGGATCGCCGCCGGGCTCGACGGGCTGTCGCACGGCGTCCTCCAGGCCGTCTCCGACTTCGACATGGAGAAGTCGCTCGACCGCTTCGACGCCGAGTTCGACGTGCTCGAGGAGATGGCGAAGGCGGCGCCGGGCCGGCCGCTTTCGCTCTCGTTGATGCAGCGCGATCTCGACACGACGCAGTGGCGCAAGATCATCGCGCGCGCGGAGAAGGCGAACGAGCGCGGGATCCCGATTCGCCTGCAGGTCGGCGCGCGCGGGATCGGCGTCCTGCTCGGCTTCGAGGCGACGTTCCACCCGTTCATCGGCTTCCCGAGCTACAAGGCGATCGCCTCGCTGCCGCTCGCGGAGCGCGTCCGCCGCATGCGCGACCCCGAGCTCCGGGCGCGGATGCTGGCCGAGAAGAGCGAGAAGATCGCCGGCGACGGCAGCAACGTGCCGCCGATGGCCGACCGCTTCCTCGCGAACATCGACTTCATCTCGATGCGCATGTTCCGGCTCGGCGAGCACCCGAACTACGAGCCGCCGAAGGAGGAGTCGCTCTTCGCGGAGTCGATGCGCACGGGGAAGCGGCCGCTCGAGGTCATCTACGACGCGCTGCTCGAGAACGACGGCAAGGAGCTGCTCTACTTCCCCGTCTACAACTACGCGGGCTTCGACCTCGACGCCGTCCGCGAGATGCTCGGCCACCCGCTCGCCCTCCTCGGGCTCTCGGACGGCGGCGCGCACGTCGGCACGGTGTGCGACGCGAGCTTCCCGACCTTCATGCTCACGCACTGGGCGAAGAACCGCGACCGCGGCCGCTTCACGGTCGAGCAGGTCGTGAAGATGTTGACCCACGACACGAGCCGCTACATCGGGCTCCGCGATCGCGGCACGATCGCCCTCGGCCAGCGCGCCGATCTCAACGTGATCGACCTCGGCGCGCTCCGCCTGCTGCGGCCGGCGCTGGTCGCCGATCTGCCGGCGGGCGGGAAGCGCCTCCTGCAGCGCGCCGAGGGGTACCGGGCGACGCTCGTGGCGGGCCGGTCGATCCTCGAGGGCAACCGCTTCACGGGCGAGACGCCGGGTCGCCTCGCGCGCGTCGGCTGAGCGCGGCGGTCGGCGCGGGCGGGCCGCCGGCTCAGCCGTCGCCGAGCCGCCCGCGGGGCCCGCGCTCGAAGCCCTCCCCGCGCGTCGCTCCGAGGCGTGATTTTGCTCGCTGTGCCGCGGCCGTGCCGCTACCTCTCGAGCGGCGCGATGCCTCGTCGTCTTGGTCCAAAGTTCGCGGAGTCGCCATCGGTCGGGAGGCTCTTCTTCTGGCACTTCGCGCGTCGCTTCGCGCCGTGGCTGATCGGTCTCGTCGCGTACATCGTCCTCGCGACGATCGTCCTGCGCTGGGACATGCGCCGGCACGGCGAGGCGACCGCCGACTTCGGCGCCGACCTCTACGCGATGTATACGCAGCTCTTCTTCGAGCCGACGCAGGACCTCCCGCGCGCGCCGCTCGCGCGCGCCGTCTTCTGGATCACGCCGCTGCTCGGAGCTGGCCTCATCCTGCGCGGCGTCGTCCGGGTCGGCGGATCGCTGTTCGACGTCGAGGAGCGTCACAACCTCTGGGTGAAGATCATGACCGAACGGATGAAGGACCACATCGTCGTCTGCGGCCTGGGCCACGTCGGGATCCGGGTGGTCGAGTCGCTCAAGCAGTTGGGCGCTCCGGTCGTCGCCCTCGAGCGGAGCAAGGAGAGCTCCTTCGCCTCGACCGTCGAGGAGCTCGGCTTCCCCGTGCTCTACGGGGACGTACGCCGCGACGCGCTGCTCATCGAGGCCGGCGTGCAGCGCGCGAAGGCGATCGTCTGCGCGACGGACAACGACCTCGCGAACCTCGAGGTCGCGATCGACGCCAAGCGCGAGAACCCGCACATCCGCGTGGTGATGCGGATGTTCGACCAGCGCATGGCGAGCAAGATGCGCTCGGCGCTGGACGTCGACGAGACCTTCAGCACGAGCGCGCTCTCCGGCCCGCTCGCGGCCCTGCAGGCGACCGAGTCCGGCGTGCGCGGCGTGTACTACCTCGAGGACGGCAGCATGCGCGTCGACATGGAGGTCGCGGCGCCGCCCGGGTGGTGGGGGCGCACCGTGATGCTCTGCGAGGACGCGATCGACGGGCGCATCGTCGGCGTGCGAAGGCCAGGCGGGAAGCTCACGCGGCCGCGCCACGACACGAAGCTCGCCGAAGGCGACGTCATCACGATCGACCTCCCCGCCGAGAGCGTCGCCAAGCTCCGCTCCAGCACGGCGAGCTGAAGCGCCGGCGCGCCGCCGGCGCTCAGCCGTGCGCGCGCTCGGCGGGCCGCTCTTCGACCGCGGCGAGC
>JAHBWF010000279.1 GCA_019637105.1 Labilithrix sp. | reverse complement strand
CCGCGGGCCGCACGGGCACGCGCGCGACGGCGGCGCCTGAGCGGGCGTCAGCCCTCGGCGAAGCCGGTCGTCGCGCGGAGGCGTGGCAGGCAGGCGCGGATCGCGTCGCGCGCCTCTTCGCGCACGAGGCCCACGTCCTCCGGCCCGAGCCCCTTCGTCGGGATCGGCGCGAGGATCCGCGCGCGCGCGTGCGCCTTGCCGAACCAGCGCGAGTGCTTCGGGCGCATCTCCCGCGTGCCGGCGAGCGCGACCGGCAGCACCGGCACCTGCGCGCGGATCGCGAGGGAGAAGGCGCCGTCCTTGAACGGCAGGAGGTCGCCGTCCTTCGAGCGCGTGCCCTCGGGGAACATCATGATCGAGATCCCGCCGGCGAGCGCGCGCTCGCACTCGTCGAACATGGCGCGGACGCTCTCGCCCTGGCCGCGGCGGAGGGGGATGTCGCCGCCCCAGCGCATCGCCCACCCGATCACCGGCGGCTTGAAGAGCTCCTCCTTGGCGACCCACCGCATGTCGAAGGGGAGCCAGGAGAGGACGAAGGGATCGGCGACCGACTCGTGGTTGGCGACCACGACGTAGCCCGAGTGCCCGATGTCGGCGGGGGGCTCGCCGTCGATCTCGAAGGTCCAGAGCGGGGTGAGCCGGCTCGTGGTCCGGCCGAGGCGGCGCATCCAGCGGCCCGGCGCGCGCTGCGTGGGATCCCCGCGGTGACGGAGCGACGACGCCGCCATGATGGGCAAGAAGGCCGTCACGCAGACCGCGAACTCGGCGTAGGTGAAGAGGCCCGCCAGCGCGTGCTTTGCCACGCCGCCTTCATACTCGAGTCGCGCCGCCCGCTGCGTCACGACTCTGCCATGACGCGCGCCGCCGGCACGAGGGGCGGCCCCGCGCGGCGGGTCAGGGCTTCGGGATGCGGATCGTGCTGATCATCATCGACCCGCTCAGCGCGTACGCCAGCGTGAGCGGGTGGAGGACGAACGGGCCGAGCTCGATCGCGCCGAGCCAGAGCGCCTCGTGGACGCGGTCCATCCCGAAGGCGATCCCGAGGACGAGCACGAGGCCGAGGCTCGAGGGGATCGGCGTGCCCTCGTAGTACTTGACCTTCCCCCGCTCGTCGGAGAGCGAGGCCGCCGTCACGTTGTAGCGCGCGAGCCGCGAGATCCCGCACGCGACGAAGTAGCACAAGATGACGGCGTCCCAGCCGCCCCGCAGACCGAGCGCGAAGCCGAGGGCGGCGGGCGCCACGCCGAACGAGACGATGTCGGCGAGGGAGTCGAGGTCCGCTCCGAGCGGAGAGGACTTGCGCCGCCACCGCGCGACGGCGCCGTCGAGCGCGTCGCACACGAGCGCGATCGGCAGGAGCACGAGCGCCGTCCAGATCGCGCTGCGCTGAGCCGTCGCCATGTAGCTCATGCTCGCGAGGATGGCGCCCGCGCCCGAGACGGCGTTCCCGATCGTGATCACGTCGGCGAGCGCGAACGTACGGATCAACGAGAAGGGCTTCTTCTTCGTGCCCTTCGGTCCTCGGGCCGCGGCGTCGTCGTCAGGCCCGTGGGGCGCTTCCACGTCGGCCAGCATATTCTCTGCTTCTGCTCGTGGGATCACTCACGGCGACATGCACGAATCGCTCCCCGCCGCCGCGCGGCAGCGCGAGCGTAGGGCGGCCGCCCGTCGCCGCGGCCGTGGCGGCCGGCGCGCGCCCGTGGGAAGCTCGGCCGGAGCCCGATGAGCCCGGCGCTTCGACCCTACCAGCGCGACGCCGTCGAGGCGGTGCTGAGCGCCCGGCGGAGCGGCGTCCGGCGGATGGTCGTCTGCCTCCCGACGGGGGCGGGGAAGACCGTCGTCTTCTCCCACCTCGCGCGGCTCGCCCGGCGGCAGGTGCTGGTGCTGGCGCACCGTGAGGAGCTCCTGACGCAGGCGCGCGACAAGATCGCGCGCGCGATGGACGGCGCGGCGGTCGTCGCGATCGAGCAAGGCGCCGAGCGGGCGCCGGCGGACGCGAAGGTCGTCGTCTGCTCGATCCGATCGCTCCACGAGGAGCGGCTCGCCCGGGTCACGCGCGGCCGCGACGTCGGGCTCGTGATCTACGACGAGTGTCATCACGCGGCCGCGGAGGACAACCGGCGCGTGCTGAGGCAGCTCGGCGTGTTCGACGAGGGCTGGACCGGCACGTTGCTCGGCTTCACCGCGACGACCACGCGCGGCGACGGCAAGGGGCTCGACGACGTGTTCGAGCGGATCGTCTACGCGCGCGCGCTGCCCGAGATGATCGAGGACGGCTACCTCGCGCCGCTCCGCGGCTACCGCGTCTCGACGTCGGCCGATCTCGGGCGGCTCTCGCCGGGCGGCGTCGATTTCCGCGAGGACGAGCTCTCGGAGGCCGTCGACATCGAGGAGCGCAACGCGCTCGTGGCTCGGTCGATCCAGGAGCTCGCGCGCGACCGGCGGACGATCGCGTTCGCGGTGACGGTGAACCACGCGCGGAGCCTGTCGCGCTCTTTGAACGTGCTCGGCGTCCCCGCGGGGATCGTCCACGGCGCGATGCCGAAGGACGTCCGCGCCAAGGCGCTCGAGGACTTCCGCGAGGAGCGGACGCAGGTGCTCTGCAACGTCGCCGTCCTGACCGAGGGGTTCGACGATCCCGGCGTCTCCTGCGTCGCGATGGCGAGGCCCACGCGCTCGGAGGGGCTCTACGCGCAGTGCGTCGGCCGCGGCACGCGGCTCCACCCGGGCAAGACGGACTGCCTCGTCCTCGACTTCGTCGACCTCTCGGCGCTGAGCCTGTGCACGCTGCCGTCGCTCTTCGGGGCGCCGCGCGATCTCGATCTCGCCGGCGGCGACGCGACCGAGGCGCGCCGCGCCTGGCAGCGGATCCTGTTCGACCAGCCGGGCTTCGAGCTCGAGGCCGGCGCGCTCACGCTCCGCGAGATCCAGGACCGCGCCGCGAGCTTCGATCCGCTCTCGCTCGCGACCGACGCGGAGGTGCGCGCGATCTCCGGCAACGCGTGGTTCTCGCTCGGGCGCCACGGCGTCGGGCTCCACTTCGAGCGGCGCGCGGGCCGGCCGAGCGAGGCGCTCGTCCTCCGGCGCGCGCCGCGGGGGAAGGCCTGGGAGGTGACGCTCGACGGGAAGGTGATGGATCGCTTCTCCCGGATGGAGGAGGCGGTGCAGGCGGTCGACTACGAGCTCGAGCGGATGGGCCGGGCGGCCGCGCGGTCCGCGCGCGACGACGCCCCGTGGCGCCGCGCGCCCTCGTCGGCGCCGCCGGCCCTCGCCGCCGAGGCGCTGCGGCTCGCGGTCTGGAGGCGCGTCTTCGGCAAGTGACGCGGGCGGTCAGGCCCGGAGGTGCTTGCAGAAGAGCGCGACGAGCTCGCGGCGGAGCTCGGCCTCGGCGTGCGGCGGCGTGTCCTGCCAGACGAGCGTGTTCATCACGCCCATCATCGCCTGGGTGACGGTCCAGGCGGTGAGGTCGAGGTCGCGCGCGGCGACGTCGCGGCGCTCGCGGAGCTCGGCGGCGAGCGACTCCGCGAACACGGTCTGGCTCTCGGCGAGCGTCGGCATCAGGCCGATCGAGTGGGCGATCTTCAGCACCGCGCGCGGGACGCGCTTGTTGGCCGTGTAGGTCGCGAAGCAGAAGTCGACGATCTTGCCGACGCCGTCCTCGAGCGGCAGCTCGCGCGTCGAGGCGAGGACCTCCTCGAACGCGCGGAGGTTGTCCTCCGTGACCTTCGCGGCGAGCGCCGAGAGGATGCTGCGCCGATCGCGGAAGTAGTCGTAGAGCGAGCCGATGCCGACGCCGGCGCGGTCCGCGACCTCCTGGAGCGTGACGTCCTCCTCCTCGCCGCCGCGCGAGAGCCGCTCGGAGGCCGCGCCGAGGATGGCCTCGACCACGCTCCGCGAGCGCGACTGCCGCGGCGCTTTTCTCAGGTACGCGTCGTAGAGGGAGGAGATCCGCGACACGGCCCCTACTTTACGCCACGACGCGCGCCGGCTTCAGCTCGATTTCGCCGGGGGGCCGAGCCGGCGCGCGGCGAGGCGGTGCGGGCGCGGTCACGACGGCTGCGAGATCTGGATCCGCTTCACGTTCGGCAGCGCCTCGAGCGTCTCCACCAGGGCGGCGACCGTGACCGAGACGGGCAGGCTGACGTCGAGGGTGAGCGCCGTCCGAGGCTTCTCGTCGAGGCGGCGCTCGTACTCCACGTCGACCACGTCGGCGCCCAGATCGGAGATCGCCTTCATCACCGCGTGCGTCGACGACTCCGTCTCGTCTCCGTCGCCGAGCACGACGCCGATCCGGCGCTTGGTGACGAGATCGTTCTTGTCCTCGAAGCGCCGGAAGACCGTCAGCGCGAGGATGCCGAGGAGCGTGACGGCCGAGCTCTCGACGTACATCCCGGCCCCGGCGCAGAGCCCGATCGCGGTGACCAGCCAGAGGCCGGCCGCCGTCGTGAGGCCCTGGACGCTGAGGCCGCTCCGCAGGATCGCGCCGCCGGCGAGGAAGCCGACGGCCGACACGACGGACGCCGCGATGCGCGACGCGTCGACCTCGACGCGGTCCCCCGCGCCGAAGCGCTGGTAGTAAACGAACTGCGACGACACGATCATGAACGTGGCCGACGCCAGCGCCACGATGACGTGCGTGCGGAGGCCGACGGGGCGTCGGTGCCGACCGCGCTCGTAGCCGATCGCGCCGCCGAGGGCGGCGCCCGTGGCGACACGAAGGAGCAGCTCCGAGTGGGCCAGCATCGATCGCGCCTGGCCCTACGCGAGGAGGAGGCGGAACGCGAGGACGCCGACGCCGGAGGCCGTCACCTCGCTGCCGACGAACCTCTGGACCGACCACGCGAGCTCGCCGGACCGGGGGAGAGGGGCGTCGAGGTGCCAGTAGGCCGCAGTGAGCTCGTAGCCGAGCACGAGCGCGAGCCCCGCGATCATCACCTGGGGGCGGAGCGGCTTCTGGGCGGAGCCCCACACGAACGCGAAGACGCCGAAGACCGCGACGAGGTCGTTCACGAGCTGCCGCGGGTGCTCGCGCAGCCACGGATGAGCCTCGAGCCCGCGCCAGAGGAGGGCGTGAATGGCGAGCACGCCGAGCACCGCGCCCAGCGCCTGGCTCGCGATGAAGCTCGTCACGCGGCGCTCGCGGACCGCGGGGGCGAGCGCGATCCGATCGCGCGATCCCGCGTGGGCGCGCACCGTCACCATCACCGCGGCCACGGCGCCGAGCGTCGTCACGGCGTTCGCGGCGACCGCGTCCGCGGCGGAGAAGCCGAGCACCCTCTGGAACACGATCCCGCAGCTCACGACGAGGGCGAGCGCGAACCCGGTCCCCACCCCCAGCGCCGCCGCGCGGCGACGCGCTGTCGAATCGTCTCCGTACACCGTGGGTCACCTCGTCGGCCGTCACGAGCCGGCCCGTCAGGGTAGCACCGAACCGCGAGGCCGTTGCGTCCGGGGGACCGGGCCGCCGCGGCGCGGCGCCCCATCGGGGCCCCACCTCCGCGGCGGTTTCGCGGCGCGTCGTCGGTTTCGAAATGTCGGACGGCTCTCCTCAGCGCGAGATCTCGACGCGCTCGATCCGGACCGGATCGAGCGGCCGATCGTCGTGGCCCTTCGGCACGCGGGCGATGTCGTGGACGACCGAGAGGGGCGAGCACTCGCCGAAGATGGTGTAGTTGCCGTCGAGCTGCCGCGTGGCCGCGTCGGTGATGAAGAACTGCGAGCCGTTCGTGTTCTTCCCGCGGTTGGCCATGCAGAGGAGCCCCGCTCGATCGTGGGTCGCGCCCGGCCAGATCTCGTCGACGATCTCGTAGCCCGGTCCGCCCGTGCCGTTGCCGAGCGGATCGCCGCCCTGGATCATGAAGCCCTTGATGATGCGGTGGAACGTCGTGCCGTCGTAAAACGGCCTCTTCACCCAGCGGTCGTCCGACACGCGGAACGGCCGCGTGCCCCGCGCGAGGCCGACGAAGCTCGCGACCGTCGCCGGCGCCTTGTCGTCGAAGAGCTTGCAGCGCAGCACGCCGCGGCTCGTCGTGAGGGTCGCCGTCAGCGGGCCGCTCCCCTCGAGCCCGGCCGTCGCGTCGTCGAGCGAGAACCGCCCGCCGGTCGGATCGCTCCCGTCGGGCGAGTCGACGGCGGTCTCGGCGACCGGCGGCGCGGACGGAGCCGGCTCGGCGGGCTCGGGCGAAGGCGGCGCCGGCGGCGGCGGCGGGGGCGGATCGCGCTCGGGCGCGGGGAGGCCGGGCGGCTTGTCGAGGCACGCGACGAGCAGCGTGGCGCCGAGCAAGACGGAGGCGAGGC
>JAHBWF010000278.1 GCA_019637105.1 Labilithrix sp. | reverse complement strand
GGGCGTCGACGCCGACGCGACGACCCGAGAGCTCGTGGGCGCGCGCGCCGGGGTCGAGCTCCGCGATCGATGCCGCTGCGTCACGCTGAGGGCCAACGGCTCGCAGCGCGTCGGCCGCGACGGCGTCGACGTCTGGATCACCTTCGACTTCGCCGCGGATCGTTGATCGGCCTCTCCGCGCGCGTCGCGGGTCACTCCCGGCGATCGCCCGCCGCGGACGCGCGGTGGCGGGCGGGACGACGCGGGACGCGCCACGGTCGGGCGGCGGCGTCGACGGGCCGCTCCGTCGCGCGTTCGCTCCGTGGCGTTCTTGCGCGCGCGTGTCGGCACACGACGCGCGTTCGAGCTCGTGCTCCGGACTTAGTTGAAAGTGATTCTCAGAGTCACGTCTTGTCGTTGCGCGCGCGTGCTCACGGTGCTGGATTCGATGTGCACCGGAGAGGACGTGCGCGCGTACGCGGACGTCACGGGCGAAAGGCGAAACGTCATGAAGGGCGATCCGAAGGTCATCGATCTCCTCAACGAGATCCTCACGGGCGAGCTCACCGCCATCAACCAGTACTTCTTGCACGCGAAGATGTGCCAGAACTGGGGCTACAAGCGCCTCTACGAGCACATCTACAAGGAGTCGATCGACGAGATGAAGCACGCGGACATGCTCATCGAGCGCATCCTCTACCTCGAGGGACTGCCGAACTTGCAGCGGCTCGGAAAGGTCAACGTCGGCCAGACCGTGCTCGAGATGCTCCACAACGATCTCGGCGTCGAGGCCGTGGCGATCCCGCTCCTCAACAAGTCGATCGAGACGTGCCGTCAGATCGGCGACAACGGGACCGAGGCGCTGCTCACGAAGATCCTCACGAGCGAGGAGGAGCACGTCGACTGGCTCGAGGCCCAGCTCGAGCTCGTCAAGCAGGTCGGCGAGGCGAACTACCTGTCGCAGCAGATCCGGGAGTAGGCCGTCGCCGGGGATGGCTCAGGGCTACCCCCGGCGACGAGGTAGGGGAGGGCGCACCGCGGCTGCGCAACCCTCGACATGACATGAAAATGGCTGAGTCAAACTAGCGAAAGTAAAGGTCTAATCCTTCGGCCTGACCCGTGTGGCAGGGGATCGTGCTTGAAATGAAAATGGCTTTCATTATCCTTAGGGGAGATGTACGTCTGCGTCTGTCTGGCCGTCAGCGACCAGGAAGTTCGAAGCGCCATCGAGAGCGGCGCGACGACGCGTGAGGCGGTCACCCGCGTGTGCGGCGCCGGCGGCGACTGCGGCGCCTGTCACGGAATGATCGCGACGATGATCGAGGACCACGTCGAGGAGAGCGGACCCATCGTCTGCTGCCCCGCGAGCGCCGCCGAGCGCCTCGTGCCCGACAGCGCGCTCGTCCGTACCCGCGCGGCCTGATCCGGCCCGATCCGTCCCGGCACGCCCCGACCCCGCGGCCGTTTGCCCTGCGACGCGCGGCCTCGGAGGCCGCGCGGCTTTCAGAAGAAGAGCGCCCCCACGACGAAGAGCGCCCCGCCCGCGAGCGCGACCGCGAGCTCGACCCTGCGAAACGCGCGCGCTCGGACGAACCGGACCGCGCCGAACGCGAAGAGCGCGCCGCCGAGGGCGACGAGCAAGAAGACGGTGCCGGACGGGACCGCGGGCGCGGCGAGCGCGGCGCGGAGCCTCGCCTCGGACGCGGCCGGGGACGGCGCGCCGCCGGGCGCGATCGAGGCGGCGTCGATGCGGTGCTCGATCCGCGCGATCTCCGCGTCGGCGCGCTCCCGGCGTCCGGGGGAGGTGTCGATCAGCGCCGTCGCGAGCGTCGCGGCGCGCGCGGCGCGCCAGGCGGCGATCGCCGTCGCGTCGTCGCCGCGACGCTCCGCGTCCTTCGCGATCGCCTCGAGGCGCGCGTGGCCGCGCTCGGGCGCGCTGCAGCCGGGGCAGCGCGCCTCGGCGGCCGCGCGCGCCAGGACGATCGCCTCGACGTGGTCGTCGCGCGCGAGCGCGGCCTCGCACGCCTCGAGCGCGCGCCGGCCTTCGGACACGCGCCCGACCCACGCCGTGAGGACGACGACGAGCGCGAGCGCCACGGCCGGGAGGCCGCGTCGCATCGCCGGAGGGGGCGCGCTCACTGGAAGTCTCGGCGCCGGAAGACGATCGCGCTCACCGCGAGCAGCGCGACGGCGTAGAGGACGGCCGTGCCCAAGGCGCCGAGCACGTACGACGGCAGCGCGATGCTCGGGACCTGCCCGAGCAGGACCGGCCGCGCGGGCACGTAGATGAAGAGGTTCGGGAACACCTTCGACAGGACGATGCCGATCGAGCGGACGGTCTCGCCGAAGACCCGCGCCGGGAGGTTGCCGAGCGTATCGGCGGAGCGGCCGATCAAGAACACCATCAACGTGAAGATCGCGGTGAGGAACGGCGACGAGAACGACGAGAACAGCATCGCGATCGCCGTGACGATCGCGACCTCGGCCATCGTGAGCAGCGCGGAGACGATGACGATCTGCCGCTCCGGCCCGGCGCCGTGCGAGACGACCGCCATCGCGCCGAACGCGAACAGCGCCCACGGCAGGATCAAGAACACGCGCGAGAGCTTCGCCCGCCACAGGCCGACGCCGAGCACGACGAGGAGGCTCCCGATCACGCCGAGCGTGAGGCCGACGTGGACGCTGGACTGCAGCGCGATGATGGCGAGCACCGAGGCGCCGTCGATCGCGACGAACGCGAGGAGCACGGCGAGGATCCCGAAGTACTTGCCGAGGATGTACTCGTGCCGCCGGAGCTTGCGGGTGAGGATCGGGAAGACGGTCTTCAGCTCGAGCTCGCGGTAGAGCGACGTGGCGCCGAGGATGATCGCGACGAGCACGGCGAACGCGGAGATCGACGCGGAGCCGATGTCCGCGACGATGCGCATCTCCTGGCGGATCGACATCGACGCGATGACGAGAGAGTAGGCGCTGGCGGCGAGCGCCGCCGCCATCAGGCCGAAGAGCACGCGCGCGCGCACCGCCTCCCGGTACGTGTTCATCGCGATGGCGAGGACTCTGCCGAGCATCTCGACGTGACGTTAGATCGGACGGCGCAGTTGGGCTACCTGCCTCTGCACGAGCTGCGGGACGGAGAGGAGCGCCGCGCGCAGCCGCTCCTCGAACAGGTCTCGCACGATCCCGGGCCCGACGTCGACCATGATCCCGTACGTCAACAGGACGCGCGCTTCGCCGCCGGGGCCGATGAACGGCTCGAATCGGAAGAACCCCCACGCGTCGTCGATCCCGTGGGGGCGCGACGGGTCGAGCCAGAAGCGGGCCTCGCGCGCGTCGCGGCGGACGCGGATCGTGTACGCCGCCTCCATCAGCGCGTTGCCCTGGACGAGCTCGACGAGCTGGTCGCCGCCGCTCGCCGTGCCGACGACGCGCGCGCGCTTCGTCTTCGGCAGGACGCGACGGAGCGACTCGACGTCGTCGATGACGCCCGCGACCTCGGCCGCCGAGCCGTCGACGACGGTGTAGGTGATCCCGCCGATCCAGCGGTGCTCGCCGCGCTCCAGCGTCTGCTCGCGGATGACGGTCTCGCCGCGCGCGAGGCGCGCCGATTCGTGGGGGCGGAGCGAGTCCGCGCGCGCCGCCGTCGTCGCGCCGACGGCGCTGACGAAGGCGAGGGACGCGAGCAGGCGGCGCATGGTCCGACGGAGATTAAGGGGCGCGCCGGGTCCGTGCAAGCGGGCGGCGCGCTCGGGCTCCGAGGTCGTGTGCGACGCGTCGACCACGACCGTGGAACGCCCCGGGACGGCGGACGATTCTCCCCGGGCTCGCCCCGGCCGGGCAGAGCTCACGTGCCGACGACGATGCGGACGCGCGGCCCGATCGAGATGTGGAGAGGTCCGCCGCACTCGTGCAAGTCTCCGTCGATCATGTAACGGAGCGGCGAGCGCGGCGAGCGGATGACCGCGCTCGTCGTCACGGCCTCGTAGGTGTGGCCCGGCTTCATCGCCGTAGCGCGCCAGATGCGCGGGAGCTGCGAGACGAAGCCCATCGGCGTCGTGTGGATGCCGAGGAGGTGGAACGTGTCGGGGCGCTCCGCGAAGCGGTAGAAGGGCCGGAAATTGAGGCCGATCTGGTCGACGGTCCCGCCGGCGACGGCGAGGTAGTCGCGCTCGGGCCAGATCGTCCCGTCGTCCGTCTCGACGGAGCCGCGGAACGGCGCGGCCATGCGCTTGATCATGTCGCCGCCGACCACCGCGCTCCCGACGCCGCGGAGGAGCGTCTTGGCGGCGACGACGGGGTTCGGCGGCTGCCCGTACGCGTAGTACTCGTGGAGGAAGCCGCAGACGACGCCGGTGCCGAAGTTGAAGCCGTACTTCGTGGCGAGCGGCTTGCTGCGGCGCATCGACGACGGCGCCTCGTCGTCGTCCGAGCTCGCGTTCCGCGGCGGCGCGTGCGGGCCTTCGCCGCGGATGCACATGACGTGGCGCTCGACGTCGGCGAGCGGTCGCGCCGCCCGCGCGACGTACGCCCGGCAGAGGCGATCGAGCAGGCCCTCCGGGCGACCGCGGCGGACGCCGACGGCGTTCGCCACGGTGTTCATCGTCCCGCCGCGGAGGAACGCGATCTGCGGCAGCGCGTTGCCCTGGTAGACGTCCAAGAAGCCGGTGATCGTCGTCCCGTTCGTGCCGTCGCCGCCGCTGATGCCGAGGACGTCGATGTCGAGCTTCCGGAAGTCCTCGGCGACGCGGTAGAGCTCGTCGATCGACCCGGCCTCCCGGATGACCCCGCGGTCTCCGAGCGTGCGCGCCAGCCGGCGGGCGGCGCGTGGATCCCGCAGGTTGCGCCCGCTGCGCGGGTTGAAGATCACGCCGATGCCGGGCACGCTGGCGGGCAGCCTGACCTCCCGGGGGGTACCTCGTCAAGCCGAGGGCGGCCGATTTTCCCGCTCCACTTTCGCGCCCGGCGGTGCCAAGACGGAGGGCATGAGCGAGACAGGTCGGGAGGCGCAGGCGGCGCGCGAGTCGGTGCTGGCGGTGAGGGCGGCGGATCGCACGGGCATCCTCGTCACGGGGAAGGACCGGACGAGCTGGCTGAACGGCCTCGTCACGTGCGATCTGACGAAGCTCGGCCCCGGCCGCGGCGCCTACGGGCTCGTCGTCGAGAAGAAGGGCCGGATCCAGACGGACTTCTTCGCCGTGCCCGGCCGCGCGAGCGAGGCGCTCGCGCTCGGCGTGCCGCGCGGCCTCGAGGTCGCCATCGTCGAGACGCTCGACCACTACCTGATCATGGAGGACGCGGAGCTCGAGCGGGCCGATCTCGCCTTCTGGCACCTCCACGGCCCGAAGGCCGAGGCCCTCGCCGCCGCGCTGGAGGCGCCGTTCGGAGGCGCGGTCGATCTCCTGGGCCTGGGCGGCGCCGTCGTCGCCGCGCCCGCCGCGGAGGCCGACGCGCTCGGCGAGCGCCTCGCCGCGCGGGTGAGCGAGGCGGGGGGCCTCGTGACCGACGACGCGTCCTGGGAAGCGGTGCGCATCGAGCGCGGCGTGCCGCGCTTTGGCGTCGAGGTCGACGCGACGCTCTATCCGCAGGAGGCGGCGCTCGAGAAGCTCGCCGTGTCGTTCGACAAGGGCTGCTACCTCGGCCAGGAGGTCGTCTACATGCTCGAGAACCGCGGTCACGTGAAGCGCAAGCTCGTCCCGCTCGACGTCGACGGCGACGCGCCCGCCGGCAGGGGCGAGCCGGTGACGACGCCCGAGGGCGCGGTGGTCGGCGACGTGAAGAGCTCCGTCGTGGGGCCGTCCGCGGGCAAACCCGTCGCGATCGCGATGGTCAAGTGGGCTCAGGCGAAGCCCGGCACCGAGCTGCGCGTGGGCGAGCGCGTCGCGCGCGTCAGAGCTTCCGATCGAGCTTGAAGTGGTTGCCCGTCGCGTCCGGAGCCGGGGGCAGCGGCGTCACCTTCAGCATCTCCAGCGCGATCTCCTTGATCCGCCCGTCCTTGCCGAGGCGGAGATGGAGCCGATCGCCGTCGCTCTTGATGACCTCGCAGCGGCCGAAGGCGAAGTGCTCCACGACGTCGCCGGCTTCGGGGACGATCTGCTCTTCTTCTTCGGGCTCCGGAGGGCGGACCGGGCGGAGCGGGAGCGCGGTGGGCGCGCTGAAGGTCGGGGAAGGCTTGGGGACCGGCGCGGGGGCGGGAGCGGGAGCGAGCGCGGGAGCGGGGGCGGGAGCGGGAGCGAGCGCGGGGGCGGGAGGGGGAGACGCGGGAGCGGGAGCCGGGGGAGCGGGAGCCGCGGGAGCGGGGCGGGGCGGGGCGCCGGTCGCGGCGACCTCGAGCAGCGTGACGCCGGAGCGATCGACCTCACGCGTCGCGGTGAGCTCGTCGAACGCGAGCACGTGCGCTTCGAGCGCGA
>JAHBWF010000277.1 GCA_019637105.1 Labilithrix sp. | reverse complement strand
CGGCGCGGCCCGCCTCCTCGGCGCGCGCGGGCCTCCGTCTTGACGGCGCCGGCCTCGCCTGGTCTGTAGCCGTCATGTCCGAAACGAAGACCTACGAAGGTAGCTGTCACTGCGGCAACGTCCGGTACAAGGCGACCGTCGACCTCGCGAGCGTCATCGCCTGCAACTGCTCGATGTGCGGGAGGAGCGGCACCCTCCTCACGTTCGTCACGCCCGACCGCTTCGAGCTCGTCGCCGGCGAAGGCGCGACCACCGACTACCAGTTCAACAAGAAGGCCATTCACCACCTCTTCTGCTCCACCTGCGGGATCAAGCCCTACGCCAACGGCACCGCCCCCGACGGCAAGAAGATGGTCGCGGTCAACGTGCGGTGCCTCGACGGCGTCGATCTCTCGACGCTCCAGGTCACCAGCGTCGACGGCAGGAGCTTCTGAGCCGGCCTCGACGCGCGCCTTCGACGCGCGCCTTCGACGACGACTTCGTCGGACGTCTTCGTCGCGCTCGGCCTCGCGCGCGCGGCGCGGGGCCGCGTCACCTCACCGGGAGAGATCGACGGCGCGCCCGTCGCGACGGATCTCCCCGCAGCCGATGCGTGCGCCGGCCGCGCCGTCCGGCTGCGAGCCGTCGTCGGGCTCGGCGTGGACGACGATCGAGCGATCGACGAAGGACCGCGGGTCGCCGACGCGCAAGCTCGCGCGCGGCGCGACGACGTCGAGCCGCCCCTCGCCGTCCTCGCCGACGACGAGGTTCCCCAGGTCCCCGATGTGCCGCGCGTCGCTCGACGGTAGACCGTGCGGATGCCCTTCGGGGTTGTAGTGCGCGCCCGCGCTCTTCGCGTCCGGCGCGCTGCAGTCCGGGTCCTCGTGGATGTGCGTGCCGTGCTTGCCGGGGGAGATGCCGGCCACCTCCACGACGACGTGCACGCCGTCGCGCTGCTCGGTGAGCACGGCTCGACCGGTGAGGGCGGAGCCCGACCGCGCCGCGAGCGGGACCTCGACGACCGTAGCGCCCGAGGGCTCGGCGGTCATCTCCTGCTCGTGCGTCACCGAGCTCCCGCGGGACGGTTGGTCCTTCGTGTGGCAGCCAGGCAGCATCACGACGGCGACGGCGACGGGCCAGGCGAGCAATCGGTTCATGGTCCACTCCACGCGTCGATCGGGTGAAGCAGCATCCACGCCGACGCGGCGCTCGTCCGTTCGTTCCGTCGGCGCCCACGGCTCAGGCGCCCACGGCTCACGCGCCAACGGCTCAGGCGCCGGCGCGCGGATGGGCCCTCTCGCTGCGGGAGGGGCCCTCTCGCTGCGTGGCGATCGATCCCCACGGCGCGAAGCCGCGCCGTCACGGCACGGTCTCTGCTGCTCCGGCGCGCATGAACAAGACACTTGTTTTCTTCGTCCTCGGCCTGCTTGCGACAGCGGCGTGCTCGTCGTCGTCGCGGCCCATGTCCTCCAATTCGCAGGAGACGCCGGACTCCGTGCCGCCGCCCCCGGCGGACGAGCCCGTCGACCAGGGCAAGGTGCCGATCGGCGTCGTGCGATCCGCGCAGCAGCGCAACATGGACCCGCAGCTGGCGCCGACGGAGCTGGAGACGCTCACGAGGAGCCAGGCGAACCTGGCCGTCGACCTGTATCAGGCCGTCCGCGAGCGCCCCGAGAGCGCAGACGAGGCGCTCTTCCTCTCACCGCACAGCGTGTCGATCGCGCTCGCCATGACCTACGCGGGAGCGCGCGGCACCACGGCGGACGAGATGAAGAGCGCGCTTCACTTCGAGCTCCCCGACGATCGCCTGCACACGGCCTTCGACTACCTCGATCTGCAGCTCGCGAGCCGCGGCAAGGACGTCGAGGAGAAGGACAAGCAGCCGTTCCGCCTCGAGGTCACGAACTCGGTGTGGGGCCAGACGGGCACGCCGTTCGAAGGGCCGTTCCTCGACAACCTCGCCGTCAACTACGGGGCCGGGCTCAACGTCGTCGACTTCGTCGGCGCGAGCGAGAAGTCGCGGCACACGATCAACGGGTGGGTCGAGGAGAGGACCGAGCGCCGGATCAAGGACATCCTCCCGCAGGGCTCCGTCGATCCGGACACGCGCTTGGTCCTCGTGAACGCGGTCTATTTCAAGGCGGCGTGGGCGACGAAATTCGCTCGTGACGCCACGGCGGAGGCGAGCTTCACGAAGATCGACGGATCGAAGGTGCCCGTCTCGATGATGTCCGCGCCGCCCATGCCTCGCCCGTACGTGAGGGGCGCGGGCTACGAGGCGGTCGAGCTCCCCTACGACGGCGACGAGCTCTCGATGCTCGTGATCGCTCCGACCGGTCCGTTCTCGGACTTCGAGGCGTCGCTCACCGGCGAGAACCTCCTCGACGTCCTCGCCGGCCTCGAGCGCAGGGAGGTCCAGCTGAGCCTGCCGAAGCTGAAGCTCGAGAGCAACTTCGCGCTGAAGGCGCCCCTGCAGGCGCTGGGCATGAAGCAGGCGTTCGAGCGGAGCGCCGACTTCTCCGGGATCAGCACGGCGGAGAAGCTCCGCGTCGCCGACGTGCTCCACAAGACGTTCCTCCACGTGGACGAGGACGGGACGGAGGCCGCCGCCTCGACGGCGGTCACCGTCGTGAACACCTCGGCGCCGCTCGACGTGGTCACGATGAAGGTCGATCGTCCGTTCTTCCTGGCGATCGTCGACCGCGCGACGAAATCGTTCGTGTTCTTCGGACGCGTCCTCGAGCCGAAGCTCTGACGAGGAGCGCACGCGGGCGCCCGGCCCCGGCGACGTGCTCTCTCGCGCACGCCGCGGCCGGCGCGCCCGCGCCGCGCCGGCGTCCTCCGCCGGGCACCGGGCTCAGAAGGCGTCGACGGGCGCGAGCGGCGGCATCTTCACGACCGCGTCGAGGCGCGCCGCGACCTCCGGCGGGGCTTCGGCCATGCCCAGCGCGACCGCGTCCGTGACCGAGAGCGCGCCGTAGAAGATCGCCGCGAGGCCGGCGCGCGTCGTCTGCAGCGCGCCGCGACGCCGGCCGCGCGCCGGGCCGACCTCGGCGCGGCCGCCTCGGACGCAGAGCCCGAGCGCGACGCCGTCGTCGCCGCCGGGCTCGCGGACCACGACGTCGAACGCCCCGCTCCCCGCGTAGCCGCGCGCGGCGAGGGCCCGGGACGGGTCCTCGATGCGCACCATCGGTCCGCCGACGATCTCGCCGAGTGCGTGCTCGACGCCGCTCGTCCCGAACCGGCGGCCGTCGGGATCGACGAGCGCGCGCTCGAGCGGATCGGCCTCGGCCACCTCGAGGACGATCTCGGTCGCCTGATCGCGCATCGCCGCCAGGGCGCCGACGAGCGCGCGGCGGGCCTCGTCGTCGTCCGCGACGAGCTCGTCGACCTCGAGCCGCGTCTCGGCGCGGAGCTGCTCCTGCGCGAGGGTGAACGCGACGTACCCGGTCGCGCTCGCTCCGCCCGCCGGGCGCGCGCGCGGCCCCTCGCAGACGAGCAGGATCCGGCGCTCGCGCGCGATGAAGAGCTCCCAGCAGCGCTTCGGTCGCGCGATCCAGCCGGTCGCTCGCTCCGCCGCGCGGGCGTGGAGGCGGTAGAGCGCCCGCTCGTCGCCGCCCGTCGCGGCCCGGACGCGCGCGCGGGCGAGGGCGCGCCAGGGCTCGGGCACCGAGCGCGTCGCGATCGCCAGCCGCTTGCGCGACGACGTCGTCGCGTACCCGAGCCGGGCGTAGAACCCCTGCCGGGACGGGTGCAGCATCGTCACCGCGTCGCCGCGCCGATCGGACAGGGCGTGGAGGCGGCGCATGAGCGCCGTCGCGATCCCCCGTCCGCGCGCCTCGGGCGCGACGGCGACCGAGGCGATCCCGCCCACCTTCACCTTCGCGCCGCCGAACGACGCCTCGAGCGGGAACAGGAACGCGTGGCCGACGGGCCGCCCGGCGTCGTCCTCGACCACCACCAGGCGCTCGAGCCCACCGAACGGATGATGCGTGAAGTTACGCATACGTACATCGATGCTGCACGGATCCGGATACGCCGCGAGGTGGATCTCCACCAGGCGTTCGAGATCGCTCTCCTTCGCTCGCCGGAACGTCGTCATGCGCCCCCTGCCTCGTCTTCCCGCGGGCCGCGGCGGTTCGCCGGAAATTGGGCCGTCCGCGGCCCGACCTGTTACGCGCGATCCGATGCTAGCTGAACACGCGCACACCGGGACGAGGGCCAGCTCGAACGGTTCGAACGGAGCGACCAGTGCGCGGCTGGGAGGCGCGCGCGCCGACTTCGTCGCGGGCCTCGGACGCAAGGTGGCCGATCTGCGGACGACGCTGGCGCGGGTGAAGGCGGCCGTCGACGACGTCGCGCCCCGCGACGAGCTCCGCCGCAAGCTCCACGCGCTCGGCTCGGCGGCGAAGATGATGAAGTTCGACGCGATGGACCGCGGCATCGCCGAGGCGCTCGGTACGCTCGACCGCGCCTCGCGCGACGCCGGCCTCGACGAGGTCGACCTCGACGCGATCGAGCAGATCATCGAGGACCTGCCCGCGCTCGCGTGGGGCGACGGGCACGCGCGCTCGTCGCGGGCCGAGTCCGCCGAGCGGGCCGCCGCGCCGAAGTACGACGTCCTCGTCGTCGGCACGGCGCTGATCGCCGAGGCGCTGCTCGACGACGACGCGTCGAACGCCCGCGGACAGGCCGCCTTCACCTGCGAGAGCACGCCGGACGCGCAGGCCGCCTACGACCTCGTGCGCACGACCGAGCCCGACCTCGTCGTCCTCGACGCCGACCTCGCCGACGCGGCCGAGCTCGCCTTCGCGCTGATGGACGATCCGCTCACCGAGACGGTGCCGATCGTCGTCGTCGGGAGCTTCCTCGAGCCGGGAGAGGCCGCGCGCTACGTCGCGATGGGCGTCGCCAAGACCGTCGGCAAGCCGACGTTGCGCGAGATCCTCCGCGCGGTGTGCGAGGAGACGCTCTCGCCCGATCGCGGGACCGTCACCGCCCACGCCGTCCTCGGCGAGCCCACGCTCGAGGAGCTCGGCGACCGGCTCGCCGCGGAGCTCCGCGAGGCCATCGTCGGCCGCGCCGATCCCTCGGCGCGCAGCCGGCGCATCCCCCTCGGGCAGGGGACCGAGGTCCTCGGCGCCGTCTGGGGCGCCATCGCGCGCGTCCGTGAGGTCGTGACCTCGCGCAGCGACGGCGCCGTCCGCTTCGCCGGCGGGCCCGAGGGCGCGCTCACCCCCGCGCCGCTCCTCCACGAGCCCGACGTCGCGCGCGGGGATCGCCTGCGCACGCCGAAGCGCGGCGTCGCCGCCGAGGTGCGTCTGCAGGGCCGCCGCGTCGTCGTCGCCGACGACGACCCCGGCGTCGTCTGGTTCCTCGCCGACCTCCTCAAGACGGCCGGCTGCGAGGTGCACGAGGCGTTCGACGGACGGCAGGCGCTCGAGCTCGCGTACAAGAGCTCGCCCGACCTCGTCATCAGCGACATCCTGATGCCGAACCTCGACGGCTTCTCGCTCTGCCGCGCGCTCCGGCGCGACGTCGCGCTGCGCGACACGCCGGTGATCCTGCTCTCGTGGAAGGAGGACCTCCTGCAGCGCGTGCGCGAGCTCGGCGCAGGCGCCGCGGGCTACGTCCGCAAGGAGAGCGACACGCGCGCGATCATCGCGCGCGTGCGCGAGGCCCTCCGCGCGCGCGGACGGATCGAGGCGCGCCTCCGCGAGGACGGCGAGGTCCGCGGCCGCCTCGACGGCGTCAGCATCCGCACGCTGCTCGAGGTCGTCGGCGCGGCCCGACCCGGGGCGCGCGTGTCGGTCCGCGACGCCACCTTCCTCTACGAGGTCGAGATCCGCGGCGGCGCGCCGCACCGCGCGACGCGCACCGACGGCGCCGGCGGCTTCCTCAGGGGCCCGAAGGTCCTCACGCAGCTGCTCGGCGTCAGCGCCGGGCGCTTCACCGTGACGAACAGCACCTCGCCCGTCGAGGCCGAGCTCGAGGGCAACCTCGCCGCGCAGCTCGCCAAGCCGGTCGCCAAGGCGCGCGCCGCGATCTCGCTCCTCACGGGCACGCAGATGAACGCGGTCGCGCGCGTCCGCTTCGACGACGAGGCGGTCGCCGACTACCTCCAGGCGACGCCCGAGCGCGCGCGCCTCGTCGTCCGACGCCTCGCGAACGGCGCCTCGCCGCGCGAGCTCTTGCTCTGCGGCGGCGCCGAGCCGGCGCTGCTCGACGATCTCCTCTGCGACCTCGCCTCGCGCGGGCTCGTGGTGGGCGTCGAGGGCCGCGACGGCGAGGACATGCTGCTCCCGACCGTCACGAGCCTGCTCCAGCACACGGACGCGCGCGCTTCGTTCACGCCGACGACGGTGACGCCCTCACCGCTGCCGGCGCTGCCCGACGCGCGCGAGGACGATCCTTCGCTCTGCTCGGCCGAGGAGGCG
>JAHBWF010000276.1 GCA_019637105.1 Labilithrix sp. | reverse complement strand
CGGAGGCCGCCGACTTCGCGCGGCGGAGCGGCGCCGAGCGCCGCGACGTCCTGCGGCGGCGCGCGTGCGAGCCGGTCATGGTCGTCTACCGGACGATGGCGAACCCGGCGGCGGTCGACCGGCGGATCGATCCGTCGGGCCGAGACTACGGCACGCTGCTCAGCGAGCGCCCCGACCTCCTCGACTACGCGTCCCTCGGGCTCGCGCGGACGTGCACGCCGCGCGCGTGGCTCTCCACCTGGTCGGGGCTCTCCTCGCGCGCCGACCTCGTCGCGAACGTCGCGCGGATCGCCGAGCCGACCCTGCTCGTCACCCCGGGCCGAGATCGCGAGATCCTCCCGGGTGACGCCGCCGCGATCGCCGGCGCGATCGCCTCGCCCGACAAGCGCGCGCTCACGCTGGACGCGCGCCACTACTTCGAGCCCGAGCCGGGCGGCGCGGCGTCCGACGTCGACCGCCTGATGGACGTGGTGGTCCCGTGGATCCGCGAGCGCGTCGGGGCCGCTCCCCCGTCACGCCGCGCGACGACGCCGGGCGCGCCGCGCCACGCCACGGCGAGCGGCTGGACGTTCCCGGAGCCGCGCCGGGGCGCCGCGCTCGCGCCCGGGATCGAGCGCGCGAACCTCCGCGAGCTCGCCGCGCGGCCCGGGCGGTTCGAGCATCACCTCGTCGTCTGCGCGAGCGTCGACGGCGCGCGGCTCGAGCTCACGACGGCGTCGGAGCCGCTCTACTTCGCGCACGTGAACGTCTCGGACGAGTACGTGATCGCGCTGTCGAGCGGCGACGACCTCGTCGACCGCTTCCCCCTCCGCACGTACCTCTCCGACCCCGCGACGGGCGAGGACGTCGGCCGCTACCGGCACCGCGCCGGTGACCTCACGCTCCACCCGGAGGGTTGGCTCCACTGGCCCGGTCGCCTCCGGCCGCCGTACGCGCCGCTCGCCTTCCCGCCCGGGACGCGGCGCGCCGGGCTCTCGCTCGTCTACTGCGCCGACCGGCCGACGCCGCCGACGGCGTGGCCCCTGCCGGTCCCCGACGATCGCGCGGACGACGTCAAGGTCTACCGCGCGGGCGCCCCGCCGATGGTGCTCGCGTCGCTCGCGGGCGCGCCGGGACGGCTCGCGACGATCGGGCGGACGACGTTGACGCTCGTCGCGCGCCCGGGCTCGATCGCCCCGGCGCGCGGCGGGTGGGTCGTCGTCCTCGAGGCGCTGCCGACGAGCTGGCGCGCCGCGTGCGACCTCTACCGGATCGCGCCGGGCGCGACGCTCGACGGCGCCGGGATCGTCCGCGCGCTCGTCCTCGAGTCGGGCGCGGCCGAGCCCGATCCGGCGCCGCCGTCGTGGAGCGCCTTGCCGGCCCCGGCCTTCGCGCCGTACGAGGACGCGCCGGCGGGGGCGCTGCCGTTCGACGCCGAGGGCGTCCGCGTCGAGGCGCGGGGAGCGTCGGCGGTGGCGGTCACGGTCGGCGGGATGACGTCGGAGGTCCCGCGTTACTGGCTCGCGCGGACGCTCTTCCGACTCGGCCTCCACGGCCTCTGCCTCGGGTACGTCGAGACGTACGGCGGCTTCTTCGTCGACGATCGTGGCGTCGAGCCGCTCCGCGTCGGCCTGCGCCTCGGAGCGACGCGCGCCTCGAGCCTCCTTCGACGCGACGCGGCGCTCGCGTTCTTCGAGCGTCTCTACCGCGCCGTCGCGCCGGCCGGGTACACCGAGCGCCTCGCGTGAGCTCGAGCGCGACGCGCCGATCGTGCTCCTCATCGCACCGCGGCTCACGTAGAGTCTTCCGCGTTGGGCACCCGAACCTTGCTCCTCGTTCGGCACGGCCAGTACGGCGTCGAGGACGGTGGCCGCCTCACCGAGCTCGGTCGCGAGCAGGCCGAGCTCACCGGGCGCTGGATCTTCGCGCAGCTCGCGGGGCAGCGCATCGGCGCGCTCTGGTCGAGCACCCTGCCGCGCGCGAGAGAGACGGCGACGATCATCGCGCGCAACCTGACGCGCTCGAAGGTCCGCGCGGTCGGCGTGCTGCGCGAGGGCATCTACTCGAAGGTGAAAGGCTACGAGGTCCCTCCGAGCGAGCGCCAGGAGGACCGGCAGCGCGCGGACGCCGCGTACGCGCGCCTCTTCCGGACGAGCCGCACGGACCGCCTCGAGATCGTCGTGTGCCACGGCAACCTGATCCGCTACCTCGTCTGTCGTGCGATCGACGTGCCCGTCGCCCGCTGGACGCGCATGAACAGCAACCACTGCAGCATGACGCGCATCCTCGTGCGCGACAGCGGCGCGGTTCGGGTCGTGTCGTACAATGAGACCGCGCACCTCCCGGCCGCGATGGTGACGTGACGTCGCTCGACGCGGCGCGCGCGGTCTGCGTGGAAGAGGGGCGGTGTCGGACAAGCGCGCGACGGAGCCTCGAGCCGCGCTGCGTCGCGCGCGAGCACGAACGCGAGCAGGCTTGACCGAGCGCGACTTCGCGTGAATCCTCCTTGGCCTCGTGTCCTCGAGATGGATGCTTCGAGCGGCCGCGGCGCCGGAGCGGTTCCTCGATCGCGGCTTCGCGCGTTTCCTTTCGCGTCCGGGGGTGATTCATCACCCGAAGGCGAAGGGCGCGCGGACGCGCGCGCTCGATCTGGGCGTGACGTTGCCCCTCGATCTGGCGCGGTTCATGACCGCCGTGGACGGTGGAACGATCGCCGACTTCGTCGCGCGCCCGGCGCTGCCCCGCTTCCCGTCGCTCCTCACGGCGGCCCGTCGCGGCGGCGCTCCGCTCGCGCGCCTGACCGCCCTGTTCGCCGGCGCGGTGCCGATCGGCGAGAGCCGCATCGGCGAGGTCCTCGCGTACTTCCTGGCGGAGGAGCCGGCGGACTCCGTGATCGCAGCGATCGACGCCCGCCGCCTGACCGGCCGCCTCGTCTGTCGCGGCGCGGCAGAGCTTGCCGTCATCTGCAGCCTCGTCGCGGCCGGCGAGGATCCCGAGCTGCCGCCGTTCGGCCTCGCGGAGGAGGAGAGCGTGCGCATGCTCCTCGAGCGCGCGCGCTCGCTGGCGCACGTGGTCGCGGGGACCGACGCGCAGCTCAAGGTCGCGATGCGCGCTCTCGCCGTGAAGCCGCTCGACGAGCCGCCCCCGGAGTACCGAGCCGCCGGAGCGCGCCGCAAGAAGCGGGAGGAGCGGAGCATGCCCCTCGCCCTCGGCGCCGTGGTCGAGGGCTTCTTCCGCCAGGCGGGAGACGACGCCGCGCGGCGCCTGTCGGCGCACTCGAGCTCCTCCGACGCCGTCGTCCGCGACGCGACCGCGCTGCTCCTCTCGGCGCTCGGCGACGGGAGGCGGTCGGCGGCCGCCCGCGAGCTCGCCCGCCGCCGCGAGCTCGCGCTCCGCGCCGTCCGCCCGACGAAGCGCCACGGCGAGGCGGCGCGGGACGAGGCGCTCGACACGACGCGCCGGATCGTCGCGCGCTTCGACGCGCTGCCGCCGAACGCCGAGTCCTTCGCGGCGCAGCACGAGCGCGAAGAGACGCTCCTCGCGCTCGCGGAGCTCGGCGACCGCCGCGTCGCTCCGGAGCTGCTCGAGCGCGCGCTCGCCGGGGTCGCCGATCGGCGCGGTCCGCGCGACGCCGCCGCGGTCGACATGCTCGCCGCGCTCGGCGATCGGAGCATCGTCCCCCACCTCGTCGGGCTCCTCGGCGGCGAGCCGAGCCGCGTCCGCCTCTACGAGGCCGCGATCGTCCGGATGCTCGTCGCGGTGCGCGCCGAGGAGGCGGTGCCGGCGCTGCGACGGCTGCTCGACGACAACCCGCTCACCGGCTGGCGCGAGGGGCTCGAGCGCGGCGGGCTCGTCCGCGAGCTCGTGATCGCGCTCGGCGAGCTCGGCGACGAAGCGTCCGCGCCGAAGCTCCTCGCCATCCTCGAGTCGACGAGCCAGGAGTACCGCGCGGTGTTGCCGGCGGCCGCGCACGCGCTCGGGCGCCTCCGCCACGTGCCCGCGCTCACCGCCCTCGAGCGCCTCCTCTTCTCTCCGAAGGAGCCCGTCACGTGCGAGGCCGTGTGGGCCGTCGGCGCGATCGGTCAGGCGCACGCGAGCGCGCGCGAAGGCGCGGCCGCGCTGCTCGATCGCCTCACGGGCCTCGAGCCCGGCGCCGAGGCGACGCGCTTCGCCGCGCTCGCGAAGCTCCGCTTCGGCAGGAGCGCGCCCAAGAGCGCCGAGCTCCGCCGCGCGATCGACCGCGCCCTGTGGGAGCCGGCGTTCCGGCAGGAGGAGACCTCGCGCCGGCGCGCCTGGGGCCTCCGCGCGCTCGAGGAGCTCGCCGCGATCGCGACGACCGAGCGGCGCGCGCGGATCGAGGCCGGCGTGCTCTTCCTCGGCCACGCCGCGATCCGACACCTGGTCACGCGCGACGATCACCGCGTGCGCCGCGCCGCGAACTCGGCGTTCGCCGCGTGGGGGCTCCCGACGCCGCGGGTCCGGCCCTACTTCGCGTTCGCGCTCCCGGAGCTCGAGCGCGACGGCGGGCTCGAGGCGCTCGTCGAGGCCGTGCGCGATCCGCTCGGGATCTTCCGCCACAACGTCGCCACGCGGCTCGCCGAGATCGGCGACGACCGCGTGGTCCGCCCGCTCGCGGAGGCCACCGCGCGCCTCTTCGCCGAGCCGCCGACCTCGACGTACGAGTACGACGACGCGCCTCCGCACCTCGTCGCGTTCGTGCGAGCGCTCGCGAAGCTGAACCACCCCGAGAGCAACGACGTGCTCATCGCCGGGCTCCGCTCGGACAACCATCAGCTCCGCGCCGTCATCGCCGAGAACGCGCCCGACGACGAGCGCTTCGTCCCGGAGTTGATGGCGATGCTCGGGGACCCGCGGAGCTTCTTGCGCTCGCGCGCGGAGAAGACGCTGACGTCGCTCGGCGCGCTCCCGCCGCCGATCGAGCCCGCGACCACCGAGGTCGCCGCCGTCGTCGCGCGACGCATCGAGGGATGACGCACGAGCCGCCGCGTCGCACAACGAGAGGAGCCGCATGAGCCAGCCGTCGACGAATGGAGCCTCCGCACGCGATCCCCGGCCGGCGCCCCTCGAGCGTCGGGAGGACGGCTTTCTGCACCGCGTCGTCGACGTCGGTCAGGTCCGCCTCCACGTCGCCGAGGCGCGCCCCGAAGGGATGGAGGCCGAGGTGTCCGACGCGGCGCCGCTCGTCGTCTTCCTCCACGGCTTCCCCGAGCTCTGGTGGTCGTGGCGCCGCCAGCTCGACGCGATGGCGAAGGCCGGGGTCTGGGCGGTCGCGCCGGACATGCGCGGGTACAACGAGTCGGACAAACCGCGCGGCACGTCCGCCTACGAGGTGGAGAAGCTCGCGGGCGACGTCGCCGGCCTCATCCGCGCCCTCGGCCGCGCGAAGGCGATCGTCGTCGGCCACGACTGGGGCGCGATGGTGGCCTGGGCGTTCGCGAACGAGTACCCCGAGATGCTCGAGCGGCTCGCGATCCTCAACGTGCCGCACCCGCTCGCGATGATGCGCGGGCTGCGCCGGCCCGCCCAGCTCAAGAAGAGCTGGTACATCTTCTTCTTCCAGCTGCCGCTGCTCCCGGAGCGCCTCATGGCGAGGGGCGACTTCGCCATGATCCGCAAGATGTTCCGCGAGGACGGCTTCCCCGACGACGACATCGAGCGCTACGTCGCCGCATTGCGCGTCCCCGGCGTCGTCCCCGCGGCGCTCGCGTACTACCGCGCGAGCATGCGCCGCGTGCTCACGGGGCGCGTCCCGAAGATGCGCGCGATCGACCAGGACGTCCTCGTCATCTGGGGTGACCAGGATCGCGCGCTCGGGAGCGAGATGGCCGAGCCCCCGAAGCGCTTCGTCCCGCGCGCGCGCGTCGTCCACATCCCCGACGCGACCCACTGGGTCCAGAACGCCGCGCCCGAGCGCGTCAACGAGCTCTTGCTCGACTTCGTCGCGAAGCGCGGGTGAGCCTCCGACGTCGGGATCGGAGCGGGAGGTGCTGCGCGCCCCACCGTCGAGGGGCTAAGATCACGCCCGCATGGCAGGCCTCGCGACCGTCGAGCTGACCGCGGACTGCGACGCGTGCGGCCTCGAGGGCGGCGTCGTCGAGGTCTACGACGCGGAGGTCGCCGCCTGCCGCTTCGGCCTGCCCGCCAGGACGAGCTGCAAGCTGTGCGCGTCGGCGAGCCGGGGCGCGTTCGACCGCGCGCCCGCGAAGCCGCTCCGGGAGGTGCCGGCGAACCGATGCCCGGCGTGCCTGCGCGAGCTCGCGCCGAACGCCGTCGACGAGCGCTGCTGCCCGAGCTGCGGGGCGCGCGCCGCGCTCGAGGACGCGAGCCCGCCGAGGCGCTTCGACGCGCTCTCCGACCTCGAGGCCGCGCTCGACGCCTGGGCCGAGCGCGAGGGGTTCGCGTCCCGCGAAGCGCTCGTCGCCGCCGTCTTCGTCGAGCGCGACGTCGCG
>JAHBWF010000275.1 GCA_019637105.1 Labilithrix sp. | reverse complement strand
GCGCGAGCCCGCGCCGCCCGAGTCTGCTTCGCGCTGAGCCCGAGCTTGCTTCGCGCGGAGAGCGCTTCGCGCGGAGAGCGCGTGGCGCGCCCCGGTCGCGCGGCGTCGCGCGCCGTGAGGAGGTGGGCGCGACGGTGATCCCGTCGCGCCGCCGGCCTCAGCCGCCCTTCTTGAAGATGTCCTCGACGTCCTGCAGCAGCTTGACCGCCTCGGCCTTCGGTCGCTGGAACGCGTTGCGTCCCATGATCGAGCCGAACGCGCCGCCCTTCGCGAGCTCGCGCACCTCCTCGAGGAGCGCCGGCGTGTCCTTCGACTCGCCGCCCGAGAAGATGACGATGCGCTTGCCGTTGAACGCCGACTTCACGACGTGGCGCACGCGCTCGGAGAGCGTCTTCGTCGCGATGCCGTACTTCTCGAAGACCTTCTTCGCCTCGGCCTGCTCGATGTGATCCTTCGGCGGCTTGACCTTGATCACGTGCGCGCCGAGCTGCGCGCTGATCTGCGCGGCGTACGCCGTGACGTCGATCGCCTGCTCGCCCTCCTTCGAGAGCCCGGCGCCGCGCGGGTAGGCCCACACGATCGACGGGAGGCCGGCGTCCTTCGCCTCGAGGATGATCTCGCGGAGGTCCTCGTACATCTTGTTGCGGTGACCCGAGCCCGGGTAAATCGTGTAGCCGATCGCCGTGCAGCCCAGGCGGACCGCGTCCTTCACCGAGGCGGTGACGGCGCTCGCGGGCTGGTCGACCTTCGCGAGCGTGTCCGAGTTGTTCAGCTTCAGGATGAGCGGGATCTCGCCCGCGTGACGGTCGGCCACCGACTCGAGGAAGCCGAGCGGCGCCGCGTAGGCGTTGCAGCCCGAGTCGATCGCGAGCTGCACGTGGTACTCGGGATCGTAGCCCTCGGGGTTGGGCTCGAACGAGCGCGCGGGGCCGTGCTCGAAGCCCTGGTCGACGGGCAGGATGACCATCTTGCCGGTCCCGGCGAGGTTGCCGTGGTTCAGCATGCGCACGAGGTTCGCCCGTACGCCGGGGTTGTCCGAGCCGTACCAGGACAGGATCTGCTTCACGCGGTCGGTCAGCGCCATCGCTTCGCTCCTTCGAAAGTGGCGCGGAGGGTAGTCCGCGACTGTCTTCGAATCAACGGCCCCTCGGGACAAATCGACCACTTCGTCACTCAGGTATGAGTGACGTGCCGCCGCGGCGATCGTCGACGTGGCGCGGCGCGACGAGCGGCCGAGACGCCGCGCTGGGCGAGGCTGCGGCGCTGCGGCGGCGCCGTCGAATTTTCGCCAGGCGTCTTGCCACGCTCCGCGGCATCTGGGAAACCGTCGGAGCCATGCCCGAGCACAGCAGCATTCCTTCGTTTCTTCCGCCTCCTGCGGGCGGCACGACGCTCCGCGAGCACGTCCTCCATGGGATGCACGCCGCGCCGGGCGCGACGGGCGAGTTCACGTCGCTGCTCAACCACATCTCGCTCGCGATCCGCATCATCAACTCGCGCGTGCGCTCGGCCGGCCTCGCGGGGCTGCTCGGCTACACCGGCGAGACGAACGTGCAGGGCGAGGCCGTGCAGAAGCTCGACGCGTTCTCCAACGACGTCCTGCTCAACGTGCTCCAGCGCAGCGGTCACTGCGGCGTCATCGCGAGCGAAGAGCTCGACGACGCCATCCTCGAGAACAACCACGGTAAGTACGTCACGCTCTTCGATCCGCTCGACGGCTCGAGCAACATCGACACGAACGTCGGCATCGGCACCATCTTTGCCGTCCTCCGCCGCTCCGATCCGAAGCTCTCGCCGCCGGCGCTCGCGGACGCGCTGCGCCCGGGCCGCGAGATCGTCGCCGCCGGCTACGTCCTCTACGGCCCGTCGACGGTCTTCGTCCTCTCGACCGGGCAGGGCGCGCACAGCTTCACGCTCGATCCGGCGATCGGCGAGTTTTTCCTCTCTCAGCCGGACATCCAATGCCCGCCGCGCGGCAGCTGCTACTCGGTCAACGAGGGCAACTACTCGCGCTGGACCCCCGAGATCCAGCGCTGGGCCCGGTGGATCAAGGGGGACGCCGAGGACGCGCCGCCCGCCGCCGAGGGCGCGGGGTTCAAGACGCCGTACGGCGCGCGCTACGTCGGGTCGCTGGTCGCCGACGCGCACCGCACGCTGATGAAGGGCGGCATCTTCGTGTACCCGGCCGACACGAAGAGCAAGAGCGGCAAGCTCCGCCTGCTCTACGAGGCGAACCCGATGGCCTTCCTCTTCGAGCAGGCGGGCGGCGGAGCTACGAACGGCACCGAGCGCATCCTCGACATCGTGCCGACCGAGCTCCACCAGCGGACGCCGCTGGTGATCGGCTCCAAGGACGACGTCGCGGCGTTCCGACAGTTCGTGGTTGGCGAACGACGCTGACGCCGCCGCGGCCCGGCCGTGGTATCCGGGCGACAGCCATGAAACATCTGTGGGGACGGAAGCCGCTCGCGGAGCTCGAGGCCGAGGCGCTCGAGTCCGAAAAGGGCCTTAAGCGGACGCTCAGCGCGGGATCGCTCGTCGCGCTCGGCGTCGGGGCGATCATCGGCGCCGGGCTCTTCGTGCGCACGGCCGCGGCCGCGGCGTCGAGCGCGGGGCCGTCGGTGACGATCGGGTTCGTCGTCGCCGCCATCGGCTGCGCCTTCGCGGGCCTGTGCTACGCGGAGCTCGCGTCGATGCTGCCGATCGCCGGCAGCGCGTACACCTACACGTACGCGACGATGGGCGAGCTCGTCGCCTGGATCATCGGCTGGGACCTGACGCTCGAGTACGCGCTCGGCGCCGCCACGGTGGCGATCGCGTGGAGCGAGTACCTGAACAAGCTCCTCCAGATGTTCGGCGTACAGATACCGTACGCGCTCTGCCATTCGCCCTTCGAGGTCGATCACCTGACCGGCGCGCACGGCGTGGTGAACCTGCCCGCGCTCGGGATCCTCGTCGTCCTCACGATCCTCCTCGTGCGCGGCATCCAGGAGTCGGCGCTCGTCAACACGCTGATCGTGATCGTGAAGCTCGTCATCGTGGTGCTGATCATCGCGCTCGGCTGGCGCTTCATCGATCCGGCGAACCACACGCCGTACATCCCGGAGGCGACCGAGTACACCGACAAGCAGGGCGTGACCCACGCGTTCGGCGGCGGGATGGGCATCCTCGGCGCCGCGGGCATCGTCTTCTTCGCGTTCATCGGCTTCGACGCCGTGTCGACCGCGGCGCAGGAGGCGAAGAACCCGCGCCGCGACATGCCGATCGGCATCCTCGGCTCGCTCGCGGTCTGCACGGTGCTCTATGTCCTCTTCGCGCACGTGCTCACCGGCCTCGCGTCGGTGGAGTTCTTCCGGACGACGGGGAGCGAGGCGTCGGTCGCCCAGGCGATCGAGCGCGCCATGCCGGGCTACCAGTGGCTCTCGAACCTCGTGACGGTGGCGATCCTCGGCGGGTTCTCGTCGGTCATCCTCGTCATGCTCATGGGCCAGTCGCGCGTCTTCTACTCGATGAGCCGCGACGGCCTCGTGCCGCCGATGTTCTCGGAGCTCCACCCGCGCTTCCGCACGCCGTACAAGTCGAACCTCCTCTTCCTCGGGTTCGTCGGGTTGTTCGCGGCGTTCGTGCCGGGCGACGTCGTCGGCGACATGACCAGCATCGGGACGCTTTTCGCGTTCATCCTCGTCTCGCTGGGCGTCTGGGTGATGCGGGTGAAGGAGCCGGCGATCCCGCGACCGTTCCGCGTCCCCGCGGTGCGCGTCGTCTCGCTGCTCGGCGCGGTCCTCTGCTCCGCGATGATCTTCGGCCTCGGCTGGCCGAACTGGGCGCGCCTCGGCGTGTGGCTCGCGCTCGGGCTCGCGATCTACTTCGGCTACGGCAACCGGCACTCGAAGCTCCGGAGCGCCTAGCGTTCGGAGTCGATGGTTCGTCGGGCTCGGGACACGAGGCGATCCCACGACCGGCGGCGCGCGCGCGACGCGAGGGTGGCCGCGCGCGCCCAGGCGCGGTACGGAGGGCCATGCGCGCGACGCTGGCCGCTTCCATGGGCCCCATCGAGTTCTCCGACATCCGCGCGCACCTCGCGCGCGACGCCGTGATCCTCGTCGACGCGTCGCTCGATCTGCTCGAGGTGGGCGAGGCCGTCGCCCGCGACGACAAGGAGCGCGTCGCCGCGTGGATCGAGCGCGGGCTCGTCGGGAAGCCCTCGCTCGCGGTCATCGAGGCCTGGTCGAAGACGCCGGGGGCCGCGTGGACGGCGCTCGTCGTTCAGCCTTTCGTCTTGCTCCGCGAGGGGCTCGTGACGGACGGCGCGAGCTGAGCCGGCGTCGCTCCCTCGTCCGCGCGGCGGCTCGCCGGCGTCGCGCGCCGCAGGGCAGCTCGTCGCGCGCCGCAGGGCGTCAGTAGTTGAACTGAAGCTGGAGGCGGAGGAGCCGCCCGTCCTCGCGCTTGCCGGCGACGGTGCGCTCGCTCGCCATCAGCTCGGCGGTGAGCTCGACCCAGCGCCGGATCTGCCACTCGACGCCGAGGTTCAGCTCGCGCACCTCGTGGCGCGGCGCGTTCTGCTCGAACTTCTTCCCGCCGTCGTAGCGGTGCACGCGCGCGTAAGGCGTCACGACGCCGACGACGGTCCGTTGTCGCCACATCGCCATCGCGTAGCCGCCGTCGAGCGGGCGCTTCTCGATTCGATCGCCGACCAGCTCCGGCCCGAAGCCGACGTTGTACTCGACCTGGACGCCGAACGGCTGCGGGTAGAGCACGAACGTGCCGTGGACGCGGTAGTCCGCGACCTCCTTCGGCGTCGAGAAGCCCTCGGAGACGGACGGGACGTACAGGCCGGTGTAGCCGCCGCCGCCGATCTCGAGCGTCTGCGAGCCGACGTCGAAGGGGTAGGTGACGCGCCCGAAGAAATGCTTGTTGTCGTTCTTCTCGCGCGTGTTGAGCGGCTGGCCGTTGGAGATGCCGACCGCGGTCATGCCGAAGTCGCCCGAGCCCTTGAGCCCGGAGTCGACCAGCCGCTTGAAGCGCCGCCGCACCTCCGGGGTCTCGAACATGAAGAAGACGCCGAGATCGCGCTCGTTGACGAACGCGCTGTTCAGCCCGTCGCTCCGGTCGAAGGGCAGGCGGTTGCTGCTCGACTGCATCAGCTCGAAGCCGTACGGCACCTTCTGCTGGCCGACGCGGAAGCGGAACCGCTTCTCCTTCTCGAGGTAGATGTCGCCGTACCAGTCGCGCATCTGCGCGACGTTGAGCGAGTCCTGGATCGACCCCGCGAAGTCGGGCTGCAGGTAGAGCGAGAAGAACCAGACGAGATCCCCGTGGACGACGATGCGGGCGCGCCGCGCGAAGAGCCCCCCCGGCGCGCCGATCGACTTGTCGCCCTGGTCGTTCCTCAGGTCCGGGTTCGTCGCCCCGAGTCGGTTGTAGCGGAGCTGCGTGTAGCCCCGCAGGTTCAGCCGGTCGTACCAGTGCCTCTCCGGCTCGTCCCTCGCGTCGCCGGTGTTGCCGGTGCTGCTGATCTGCGTCGACGCGGTCTCCGGCAGCTTCCCGGGAGGGGGATGGGAGGGGCCGCTCTGGGCGAGGGCGGCGGTGGAGGAGAAGAGAAGGAAGAAGAAGAGAGGCCCGACTGCTGCCACGATGGCGTGACGTGGACGATGCACGGGCGGCATCTGAGTCGACGGCCGAGGCACTAGCGCGTCTCTGTCGTGACGACGCGGTGTCATCGGAGCGCGTCGGGGCGTCGATGTGACGGGAAGGTGTCGGCGCGCGCTCGGGGGCGTGTCGCCGAGCCGGGGTCGGCGGCGCTCTCGCGCGCGTCAGCGCCCGCGCTCGGAGCCCCACAAGAAGACGTGCAGGCGCGTGCCGAGCCGGTAGCCGTGCTGGCGGCAGCGGTCGGCGAGCCAGCGCGAGCGCTCTCCGAGCGTCGTCGCGTCGACGCCTTCGGGCGAGAGCAGGACACGCGCGCGCGGGACGCCGAGCGCCTCGACGAGCGCGCTCACCTCGGCGACGTCGTCGTCCGACGTCATGACGAACTTGAGGTGCGCGTTCGGGCGTGCGGCGAACCACTGGAGCGCCGCGGGGCGGCTCCGCGCGCGCTCGGCGTTGCCGGAGCTCGCGAGCTTCGGCGACACGTTCCACTGGTCGACGTGGGCGGCGAACGCCTCGGTCGGCGAGACGGTGCCGTTGGTCTCGACCTCGATCGAGAACCCGCGCTCCCGGAGCCGCGCCGCGAGCGGAGCGAGCTCGTCCTGCTGGAGCAGCGGCTCGCCGCCGGTGAGGACCGCGTTCCGGACGCCGTCGCCCGAGACCTCGAGCACGCGCGCGACGACGGCGTCGACGCCGAGCTCGATCGTCTCGGCCGCGCGGTCGTACGCGCTCCAGTCCCACGTGTACTTGGTGTCGCACCAGCCGCAGCGAAGGTTGCAGTCCGCGAGTCGAACGAAGACGCTCGGGACGCCGGCGCTCGTGCCTTCGCCCTGGACGGTCGCGAAGATCTCCGGATCTCCGCCCTTCATTCGGCTGAGGAGCATGGGACGCCGCGACCATATCGCGCCTCCTCCGCGGGTCAAACACGGCAGGAGGCCGCGCTCGGTGACGCCGGCGGCGC
>JAHBWF010000274.1 GCA_019637105.1 Labilithrix sp. | reverse complement strand
GAGCGCCTGCTCGTCGTCCGCGGGTAGCGCGCCGCCCGCCGGCCGGGCTCGCCCAGGGCCCGCGCCGGCCGCGGCGCGCCGCGCGCGTCAGACCGAGAGCAGCGCGCCCTTCGCCGGCGCGCCCGTCGCGGCGGCGATCGCCCGCGCGTAGATCGCGACCTGCCGCGCGTAGGCGTCGCGGCGGTCGCCCATGTCGAGATCGGACTTGAAGTCGATGACCGTCCAGCCGGCGCCCTCCTCGAAGAACGCGAGGTCGACGACGCCCTCGACGATCGTCCCGTCGTCCTCGCGGTGCATCACCGCGACCTCGCGCTCGAGCCGCGTCGCCGCGCGCGCGCGGGCGAGGAGCGGGTGAGCGAGCGCGGCGGCGACGACGTCGCGCGCGGCGGTCACCTCGTCTTCGGTGGCGCCCGTGAGGCGGCCCTGGATGCGCGCGGCGTCGGCGATCG
This sequence comes from Labilithrix sp., assembly GCA_019637105.1. GTDB lineage: Bacteria > Myxococcota_A > Polyangia > Polyangiales > Polyangiaceae > Labilithrix. The sequence continues at coordinate 6,240 of JAHBWF010000274.1, read as the reverse complement.
CGCCCCCGTCGGCGTCGAGCGCGACCGTCGCGAGCACCGCGTGGACGAGGACGCCGAAGCGCTTGCCGTGCGGCCGCGCCCGCCGGACCGCGTCGGTCGACTCGACAGCCACGGCCGCGTCCCGCGCGACGTCCGCGGCCGCGCCCGCCGCGACGACGTCGTCCTTCACCTCGGTGACCGCGCGCACGCGGAGGGTCGGCGTCGACGCCACGGCGACGGCGTCGCGCCGCGCGGCCTTCCACGCGGCGTGCTGTCGTTCGCTCCGGTCGGCGGCGGGGCCCTTGGCGAGCACCTTCTGGTGGCGGAGGCCCGCCTCGTCCTCCTTGTCGAGCTCGAGCGCGCGGGGATCCCAGAACACGACGCGGTGTTCGCCGCTCGCCGGGCGATGCCGCCCCGGCCGCACCGACCAGTCCGCGTCGCGCTCCACGTTGGCGGGCCGCTCGAAGACCGTGTCCTCGCCGAACGCCGGGCACCCGGGCGCCTCCTCGGACGCCCGTCGATCCTCCGGCCGCGGGTAGAGCACGGGCGCGAGCGGATCGAGCCAGCCGTCCGTCGGCTCTTCGCGGTCGTCGCCGATGACCGGCACGACGAGCAGCTCGCGCGCGCGCGTCGTGGCGACGTACAGCAGCCGATGCGCCTCCTCGCGATCCTGCGCGAGGATGGCGTCGCGCCGCTCGAAGAGCTCCTTCGGGGCGGCGCCGCACAAGGGGACGGCCCAGAGCTTGCGCTTCGCGTCGACGTGGCGCGAGGGCTCGCGGAACGTCGCGTTCGCCGTCGGATCCACGAGGATGACGACGGGGAACTCGAGCCCCTTCGCCTTGTGCACCGTCATGATGCGGACGCCGTCGGTGCCCTCCTCGACGACCGGCGCCTCGTTGACGCCGCCGCGCACGGCGTCGTCCTGGAGCCGCGAGACGAACGCGCGGAACGAGGTGACCGAGCCTTGCTCGAAGCGCCGGGCCATGTCGAGCACGCGGAGGATGTTGCCGAGCGCCTGCTCTCCGGCCGGCCAGATCGCCACGCCGGCGTGCGCGCGCGTCGCCTCGAGCAGGCGCGCGATGGTGCTCGCGATCGGGCTCCGGTTGCGGCCGACGTGGAGGCGCGCGAGCACCTCGAGCGCGTCGGCCACGGGCTTGGTCAGCTCGGTCAGCCTCGACTCGTCGCGCTTGCGCAGGGGGTGAAGGTGCCTCTGCCCGTGCTTGAACGCGAGCAGCGCGTCGTCGCCGAGCGCGAAGAACGGCCCGTGCAGCGTGGCGTAGACGGAGAACGTGTCGTCGGGCCACTCGATCGCGGCGAGCGCGTTCCGGAGCGCGATGACCTCCTCGCGCTCGTGGAAGCTCCGCCCGCCGACGAGCACGTGCGGGATGCGCCGCGCCTCGAGCGCGCGGACGTACGGCCGCGTGACGTCGTTGCCGAAGCTCTGGAGCCGCTTGAAGAGGAGGCACACGTGCTGCGCCTTGATCGACGTCGGCGCGTCCGACCCGCGCTCGGTGATCGTCCAGCCGCTCGACCGCACGAGCCAGTCGACGTACGCGCCGACCGCGTCGGGGAGCGACTCCTCGACCTTCCACTGGACGATCTTCTTGTAGTCGCCGTAGGGCCGCGGCACGGGCAGCGCCACGATCGTCGGGCGGTCCGCGGGATCGGCCCGATGGGGCGAGAGCGGGACGTACTCGGCCTGCGAGCGCGCCTCGCCGCCCGCCGCCGCCGGCATGAGCGGCGCGAACGCGGCGTTCACGAGCCGTTGGATCGACGGCGCGCTCCGGAAGCTCGTCGAGAGCTTCAGCACGGCGGCGCCGCCGTCCTCGAGCCTGCGCTTGATGGATTCGTAGAGCGAGACGTCGGCGCGGCGGAAGCGGTAGATCGACTGCTTGGGGTCGCCGACGAGGAAGAGCTTGCCCGGGACGACCCGCGCGCGCTCGGGGTCCGCCTCCTCCGGATCGTCCGCCGCGAGCAAGAAGAGGATCTCGGCCTGGAGCGGGTCGGTGTCCTGGAACTCGTCGACGAGCAGGCGGCTGAACCGCGCCTGGAGCTCCGCGCGCACCGAGGCGTTGCTCTGCAAGAGCTGCCTCGTCAGGAGGAGCAGGTCGAGGAAGTCGAGCTTGCCCGAGCGCGCCTTGGCCGACTCGTAGGCGTCGACGATCCCCCAGAGCTCGACGTGGAGCTGCGCCGCGAGCTCGGCGTCCGCGGCGCTCAGGACCTCGTCGAGGTGCTCGCGGGCGTTCGCCCGCGCGTCGAGCACGTCCTGGCGCAGGATGCCCTCCGCGCGGTTGAACCACTGTCCGGAGCCCTTCCACCCCCAGAGGCGCGACCGCTGGAGCGCCCGGAGCGAGGCCTCGACGGCGTCGTGATCGCGCGGCTCGGCCTCCTCGCGCCTCGCGATCTCGTAGAGGACGCGCTCGATCTCGACGAGCGACTTGGTGAGCCAGCTGTCGGGGAAGCCCTTCGGCCGGACCTTCACGAGCTCCTTCAGGCGGTCGACGGCGGCGTCGATCGAGCGAGCGCGATCGAAGACCGGAGCCTCGTACGGCGTGGGGAAGTCGCGCTGCTCGACGAGCGCGCGGCCCGACTTGCGGAGCGCCGCCTTGGGGCCGTCTTGATCGCGCTCGCGCGTCGCGCGCCGGAGGACGCGCGAGACGCCCGGCACGTCGCTCGACGGGCGCGCGAGCGTGGCCTGGAACCACGCGGTGAACGCGTCTTCGTACAGGCGGTCCTGCTCGTCCTCCGCGGCCACCTCGAAGAGCGGGTCGATCGCCGCCTCGACCGGCCGCTCGCGCAGGATGTCGGCGCAGAACGCGTGGATCGTCCCGATCCGCGCGGCCTCGAGCTGCTCGAGCGCCCGATCGAGGCGCTCCTTCTCGATCCGGCGCTTCGGATCGCCGTTTCCCGCGGCCGCGACGGTCCGCGCGCGCTCGATCTCGGTGCGCAGGCGAAGCTTCATCTCCCCCGCGGCCTTCTCGGTGAACGTGACCGCGACGAGATCGCCCGTGCCGCTCGCGAGCGTCGCCGTGCCGGTGCGGAGGAGCGAGAGGACGCGCTCGACGAGCGCCGTGGTCTTCCCGGTCCCCGCGGCCGCCTCGACCACGAGCGTCGACCCGAGGTCGTTCGCGATCCGCGTGCGCTCCGGGGCGTCGACGAGCGCGCTCGTCGTGGCCGCCTTGTCTCCGCCTTCGCCGCTCATCTGCGCTTCCTCAGCTCCGCGAGGACCTTCAGCGGGCCCTGCGGCTTCTTCTTCGTGCGGATCTCCTCGTAAGGGCCGCACACCGGGCGGAAGTCGCACCAGGTGCAGGCGCTGTAGCCCTTCTTCTCGACGTTGGGCGCGGCCGGGAGGAAGCCCTTCACCAGCGCGTCGCTCACGGTCTTCGCGACCATGTGCGCCGCGGCGCGCGCGCCGTCGTCGAGCGGCACGCGCACCTTCGTGAACTCGCCGGCCGACGTGCAGTAGTAGAGGACGCCGTCCTCGACCTTCGTCCCCGGGAACAACCGCTCAAGCGTGAGGGCGTAGAGGACCGGCTGGAGGATCTCGCCGCCGCCGATGACGGTCTCGTCCTTCTTCGCCTTGACCTTGCCGGTCTTGTGGTCGGTGGCGCGGAGCGTGCCGCGCGCGCTCTGCTCCACGAGATCGATCGAGCCGCGGAGGTTCAGGCCGATGTCGAGCTTCACGGGCTCGTCGGTGCTCTTGGCGTCCTGCGCGCGCGGATCCTTGAGGCCGAACGAGAGCTCGAAGTGCGCGGGCGTCCAGTCGGGCTCGTCGAGCATGCGGCGCAGCCACTCGCGCAGGTCCGCGCCGATGCCGGTGATCGCGTCGTCCCACACGCGCTCGATCGCCGGGCTCAGGCGATCGAAGTACTCGCCCGCGACCTCGGGGAGCACGGCGTCGAGGCGCTCCCGCGCGGGCTCGAGCGTCTCCGCGGTGATCGGCAAGAGGCCGTCCGCGCGCAGGCGCGTGAGGAGGCGGTACTGCACCTCGTGCACGAGCGAGCCCTTCGTGAGCGGGTCCATGTCCTCGATGGCGTCGGGCTCCTCGCGCGGCGCGAGCTTGTGCACGGCGGAGAGGAGGAAGCGGTACGGGCAAGCGGCGAAGTTCTGGAGCGCCGTCGGCGAGAACGAGCGTTTGTCGGTCGTGTGCTCGTGGATCGCCGCCAGCGCCTCCGGCGGCGGAGCGACGAGGCCGTCCGACGCGCGGAGCTGCTTGGGATCCCAGCGCATCCAGCGGAAGCGGAGCGCGCGGGCGAGGTGGTCGTTCTTGTCCGCGGCGTCGACGAGGTAGCGGCCCTCACCGTCGACCTCGCTCTCGGGCTTCTCGAGGACGTCCTTGAGGAGCGCGAGGTCGTACTCGGCCTCGTCGATCGCGTCCTCGCGCCGCGCGGGCGCGGGCCAGCCGACGCGCGCCTCCGCGGCGCTCGCGGCCCTCTTCGCGAGGTGCTCGAAGTCGCCGAGCCGGCCTTCGGCGACGCGCAGGACCTCGAGCCCGTAGAACGACGGCGTCCGCGGGCGCGCCTGCTCGACGTCGAGGCGCGGGTACGAGAGCACGACGCGGCGCGTGGCGGCGCCGACGGCGAGGCGGAGCGCGAGGCGCTCGTCGTCGGAGCGATCCTCGTTCGTCGGGAGGTCCGGCGAGAGCTTCTGCCGCGCGGCGTCGAGCAGGAGCGGGTCCTCGACGACCTTCTGCGGGAACATCTTCTCCGCGAGGCCGGGCACGAAGACGACGTCGAACGCGAGGCCGCGGGCCTCGTCGGTCGTCGCGACGAAGACCTTGCCGTAGCGGCGGCCGAGCTCGGGCACGAGGAGCTGCGAGAGCCGCGGCTCGAGGACCAGGCGGACCTCGTCGATCCCGACCTGGGCGCTCTTCGCCATCGGCTCGAGCTCCCCGAGCACCGCGAGCACGCGCTCGGGCCGGCGGAGCGCGCGGGACGCGAGCGCGCCGAGCCGCTCGATCCAGTCGCCCCAGGCCGCGCGCTTCGGGAGCGCGGCGAGATCGTCGATCAGCGGGAGCGCGAAGCGCCGGAGCGCCTCGAGCGCGGCGAGCTCGCGGCGCGAGGCGTCGGCGAGCGCGCCTTCGTCCTTCCGGTCGTAGGCCTCGGCGTCGCGCGCGAGCTTCTCCGCCAGGCCGGCGAGGCGGCTCCGCCAGCGGCCGGCCTCCCCGATGACCGACGCCTCGACGAGCAGGCGCTCCCAGTGGCGCGGCGTGCGGAGCGTCCCGAACGCCGCGCCGCGGTCCTCCTCGGCCACGGGCGGCGGCGCGGCGCTCGCGGGCGCGTCGATCTCGTCGGGCCGCTCGTCGGCGGCGCCGGCGCCGAGGAGCGCGTGGAGCGTCTCGTCGTCCGGCGCCGCGACGCGCTCGGCCCGCGGCGCGGCGGGCGGGGGCGCGCCGTCCTCGCCGTCGTCCGGGACCTCGCCGAGCGAGAGGTACTCGGAGAAGCGGCGCGCGGAGAGCTGCTCGGCCGCGCACGCGAGGAGCGCGAGGAACGCGCGGCCGGCCGGATCGGGCCGCCTCGTCCCGCGCGCGAAGAAGGCCGGGATCGCCGCGCGGCGGAACGCCTCGACCACGTGCGCGCCGTACTGCGGCGCGCGGAGGAGCACCGCCATCTTGTCGAGCGGCGTCCCCGAGCGCGCGGCCTCGGCGAGGACGATGCGCACGATCTCGACGCACTCGCGGCTCTCGCCCGGCGCGGAGAGCACCGTCACGGCGTCGTCGGGGACGGGCGGCCCGTCGCTCGCGTCCGCGCCGAACAGGCCCGCCCACAGCCGCGCGAGCGGTCCGTCGCCGGCGTCGGGCGCGGGCTCCTCGTGCGTCGCCACCCCGAGCGCGGCGGTCGTGAGCGCGAGCGCGCGGTCGTCGCCCGCAGGGACCACCGCGAGCGCCGCCGGCGCGCGGGAGGCGAGCGCCTCGACGAGATCGCGCTCGGCGCGGCTCCTCAGCGGGACGTCGACCAAAAGGAGCGCGCCGAGGTCGGTCCGATCGCGCGCCGCGGCGGTCGCGAGCTCGAGCGTCCGCGCGCGATCGGCGAGCTTCGTCGCCTCGAGCTCGGCCTCGTAGGCCGCGAGCAAGCGCGCGAGCTCCGGATCGGCCGAGGCGCCGGCGCGCGCGAGGCGCAGCTCGCCGAGCGTCCGCGCGAGCGCGCGAGGGAGGCCGGGCCGCTCGCGGATCGGCGTGAGCCGGCCGAGCGCCTCGCCGTGATCGTGGACGACGCGCGCGCAGATCGCCTCGAGCGCGAGCGCGCTCGCGGGGGCGAGCCC
>JAHBWF010000273.1 GCA_019637105.1 Labilithrix sp. | reverse complement strand
TTAAGGCTTCGCCATCTTCTTGACGGTTCCGACGGATCCGCACGTCCAGTAGAGCGATTGCTCGTCCTGGGCGAGGAGCTCGGCTTGGCAATCCGATTGGCCGATGGAGTCGACTTCGTTGCCTCGCACACGATAGACGCTGCCATTCGTGGTGACGAAGTAGGCATGCTTGCGAGCGCCGTCGAACACGATTCCGCGCGCATCGGTGACCTCGGACACGGCGACCGCAAACGCAGCGGTGCCGAAGGCAGCTTTCGACTGACGGAAGACTCCATCGGCCGAGGTCCAGTAGACGTCATCGGTCCCTACCGCAATGGCGTAGAGGCTCCTCCAGTCGACGACGTTCTCGTTGATGCCCGCTTGACGTAGGATCATCCCATCATCGTCGATGACACGGAGCTCTCCTGCCTCGGAATCGAAGCGCGCGTAGTACGTTCGCTTGCCGGCAGGATCGACGGCCAGCGCGCGCGCCGCGACGCTGTCATCGAGTATTCGAGGCTCGTTGATGGCGTCGCTCAGGCTGTGCAGTCCACGCCTCGTCTCGTCTCCGGCATCCGCCTCGCCGGTGTAGAACACGCGAGCGTTTGTGACGGCGATCCGTTGCGGTCTCGCGACGGCCGCTGGCGTCGTCTCGATGACCGGATTCGACAGCGCTCGGCGTGACACGCGGGGTGGATCCGTCGTGAGCCAGTAGATATATCCGGTCGACAGCGCAATTCCCGTCGGCGCATCCTGGCCGCTCGCGAGCGTTTCGATCGATTCACTCGATTTCGATCTCCGTAAGATCGTTCCCGGTACCGATCGGTTCGACCAATAGACGTGCGTGTCGTCTACCGCGATGCCGTAGGGTTGCGATTGCCCCTTCGCGACGTCGCAAGGTCGGGTGCATCGCTCGAGGCCACCGGTCTCGGCGTCGGCCGACGAGTCGGGCGCGTCCGAGACATCGGGCCCTGCGTCCGGCGGGGGTGAGCTGCGGATGACGGGATCGTCTCCGACGCATGCTGCCGCGAGAAGACCCGCAGCGGCGCCGACGTAGGAGATCAATGAGCGACCACGACCCCGCATCACAGGAGGGTATCTGCCAGCGAGGAGGTCCGGAAGGCCTTCGTGCGTGGAGCGGTCGGCCCCCGCCTCCTTCACCATGCCGAGCGCCAAGGCGATGATGCTACGTGGCGGCACGGGCCTTGAAACAGGACGGACCTAGGACGATCCACGGACGGACCGGCACGGAGGCAGCCGCTGCTCTTGGACTTTTGACAGTGCGGATTTCGAGCCTACCCGCGCAGCGGGGCCGTCCTCCGCCGGAGGAGCCGGTCGCCGGCCGAGCCCGGGCGTTCGGTCAGAGGTCGTCGGCCGCGTGGTACCAGTCGAGGAACGGCGCGCCGATGCGCGTGAAGTGATCGAGATCGCGATCCGGCTCGGGCTGGCGCGCGACGCCGATCAGCTTGTGCGTGGGCTTGCCGTCCTCGACGAGGAACAGGCCGGCGCCGGAGTCGCCGCCCTTCGAGAAGTACGGCGTGCCGAAGCCGTAGGCGTAGCCGAGGTGGACGGTCGACGTGAGAAGGAGGTGCTGCGACAAGGCGAGCGGCGCCTCGGGCTCCTCCTTCGTCCGCACCACCGCGGCGGCGGTGAGCGCTTCGCCCGACTCCACGCGCGCGACCACGTCGGTGAGCTGCGCGTACGTCGGGAGCGCGATCGGCGTGTCGAGCGTGAGGAAGCCGATGTCGGGGTTCTCGACGAGCTCGAAGTCCCCTCCGAAGAGCCTCGGGTCCGAGGCGCTCACGCTCGGGCGCGACGGCGCGAGCGGAGCGACGACCTCGTAGGCGACGAACATCTGGGGATCGAGGCAGTGCGCCGCCGTCACGACGCGATCCTTCGCCACGAGCGTCCCGGTGCAGAACCAGAGATCGAACTTGCGATCGCGCATGAGGACGTACACGACCTCGGCGAAGGTCTCGTCGCTCACGTCCGGCGGGGGAGGCGCGAGCGGCTTCCGCGCCTCGGGCGCGGGCGGGGGCGGCGACGGCGGGGCCGGCTCGAACGGCGTCGGCTCGTCGACCGGGGGCTCGGTCACGGCTTCGGAGGCGCTGCACGCGGCGGAGGAGAGGCCGGCGAGGAGGACGAGTCCCGTCAGAGCGAGGCGCATGAGCTGCCCGCACGAGCAACAAGCGGGCCGCCGGCGCCTCGATCGGACGCTCGCCGCGCGCCGCGCCGAATGGCTCGTGGATCCGAGGATATGACCGCTCGGAGGCCGGCGTCCTCGGTCCCTCCATGAATCGCGGTCCACAGGTTCGCGTGGAGGAACAGGACACGGATGGCAGGGTCGGCGCCGCGGGCTCTGTCGCCGAAGGGGATGCGGCTCCCGCGCTCGACGCTCGTCGTCGAGCGCGCGTCGAATCGCCGCGCGGGCGTCGAGTCGCCGAGCGGACGTCGAGTCGCCGAGCGGACGCGGAGTCGCCGAGCGGACGTCGAGTCGGCGCGCGGACGTCGAGTCGGCGCGCGGACGCGGCGAAGCCGCGGTGCGGCTCGCGTCCCGACGCGGACGAGACGCCCGAGCCTCGCGCATGGGGCAGCGACGCGGCGCCGACGAGGTCGAGGCGCGGTCTCACCGGCGCGCGCGGCGATCGTCGCGGGCTCGTCAGTTCGGCGGGACGTCGATCGTCGCGCTGGCCATCTCGACGATCTCGAGGTTCTTCGCGAGCTCCGCGAGGTTCGGGACGTCCTTCGCCGCGTCGGCCGCCAACCCGCGCACGAAGTACGGCGCGACGTTGCGGAACAGGAGGCGCACGACGAGCCGGCGCGTCGTCGCGTCGCCCGTGGCCAGCTCGTAGGCGAAGGCGCGGGACTCGAAGGGACGCAAGAGCCCGAGCGCCGCGCCGTCGCTCGGCCTCCGGCGCGCGACCGGACCGCCTTCGAGGTACTGGATCAACACCTCGCTGCTCCCGCGCGCTCCTTCGAGGACCGGCTGGTCCAGCGCGTCCCGCACGACGCGACCGTCCACGCGCGCCACGCGCACGCGATCGACGAGCTTCTGCTGGAAGTGAACGAGCGAGCGATCCACGCCGTCGCACCCGCGGACGAACGACGCGAGCGGGCTGTCCTCGGCGAGCACCTCGGCTTCGCAGAGATCGGCGTCCGGCGACGCGACGAGCCCCGACGACGCGACGAGGACGCCGGCGTCGTCGAGGGCGCGAGCCTCGACCCACATCTGGCGCACGAAGGCGAAGCCCGTCGGCAGGTTGTGCCCCGTCGAGGCGTTCGTGATGCGGACGCGGAACGTCACGAGGCCGGCGGTCGACGTGACCTGGTCGACCTGGAGCCGCGCGGCCTCGCGGAGCAGCGCCGTCCGAGACGCTCGCGTCGCTTCGCGCTGCGCGAGGTCGTCGAGCGAGTAGTCGACGCCGAAGAACGAGTGATCGTGGACCTCGCGCGTCGGCGTCGAGGGATCGTTGGTGACGCGCGCGAGCCCGCGGACGACGGGCATGTGGCACGAGATGCACGTCCCCTCGCCGCCGCGATCGCGGTAGTCGGTGACGTATTCGTCCCACGTCTGCTGGAGGACGAGGTCCTTGCCCTTCTCGATCCGACCGTCGCCGTCGAGGTCGAAATGGACGTTGTGGCAGTTGCCGCACATCGTGTTCGGCCGATCGAACGCGTCGGCGCGCGCGCTCGCGTGGCCCGACGTCGGCGCCGGATCGGTGAGCCCGCCGAACACGGTGTCGCCGGGCGCGAGGCCCTTCATGAAGCCGGTGCTGTAGCCGCCGCCGCCGCTCGTCGGCGCCCCGGCGAACTGATGGCACGTCTGGCAGTTGATCCCCTCTCTCCAGAGCGTGCTGTCGTCGCCGAGCGGGATGCTCGCGCTGGTCGTCACGCGCGCCGCGCTCGGCGAGTGGCAATTGACGCAGAGGCGCTTCGGATCCGGATTCGCGACGCCGGCGTAGGGACCGCGGACGGCCTTGTTCGTCTCGGCGATCATCAGCGGGCTCGTCAGCGCGCGCATGTGCATCGAGTCCGTCCACTGGTCGTAGATCGCGTCGTGACAGCCGCCGCAGACCTTGGCGCTCTTGAACGTCGACGTCGGCAACGTCGGCGGCGGAGGTCCGGGATCGGAAGGCGGCGTAGGGATCGGGTCGTCGTCCGATTCGGGGGAGACCCCGCCCGACGGCCGGAGCGTGGGGGCTCCGTCTCGGAGCGACCCGCGCGATCCGTCGGTGCACGCGGCGAACAGGCACGCGGCGAACAGGACGAGAGCGACGGTGAGGGCTGCGCGTCTGGCGCGAGGACGTTCCACGCGGGTCCGACTCCTTTCGAGCCGTCCGGTGGAGCACGGCGTGTGCCGCGGCGTGGAAGCGCGCGTTTTCCGGGGCGAGGGAGGCCCGAGGACCGAAGCGCGCGCCTCGACGTGGATCGATGCGGGCACCGCCCTGCACCCTCCGCACCGCAGCGCGCGGCGAGGCCGGCGGCGCGCTACCGGCGACCGAACGGGGAGTGGTCGCCCCCCTCGATGCCGGGGAAGATCTCGATCGTGACGTCCTCGGTCTGGAGCTCCTCGGCGTGGAGCTCCTGCTTGGCGTGGCGGAGCTCGCTCGAGGTGACGTCGAGGCGGTCGGCGAGGACGCCGAGGAACTGCCAGAGCATCTTCACGGCGATCTCGTGCTCGGTGCGGAGGATCTCGAAGAAGTCGACGCGGCGGATCGCGATGAGCTCCGCGTTGCCCTCGGCCTTGACGGTGGCGGAGCGGGGGACCGCGCGGATGAGCGCCATCTCGCCGAAGTGCTCGCCGGCGCCGAGGCGCGTGAGCGTCTCGCCTCCCCGCGAGACGTTGACCTTGCCCGAGAGCACGATGAAGAGCTCGTCGCCCTTGTCGCCCTCGCGGATGACGAGCTGCTCGTGCTCGTACTTGCGCACCTCGACCGACTGCATCACGCGGAGCAGCTCGCGATCGCTCAGGCGCGCGAAGAGCGGCATCCGCGCGAGGACCTCGCGCTTGAGGGCCAGGCGCTTGGCGCGCTCGTCGTTCTCGACGTCGCCGCCGAGGCGCACGATGACGACCGTGATGTTGTCCTTGCCGCCGCGCTCCTTGGCGAGCTCGACGAGGCCCTTGCTGGCGGTGTCGCCGTCCTGCTGGAACCACGGCCCGAGCTCGTCGGCGCTCTCGAGGTAGCCCGTGAGGCCGTCGCTCGTGAGGAGGAAGTCGTCTCCCGGGAGCACCTCGATCATCAGCGTGTCGACGTCGACGCGCTCGTAGACGCCGACCGCGCGGGTGATCGCGTTCTTGTGGCCGACCTTCTCGATCTGCTCCTTCGTCAGCTTCCCGCGCTTGATGAGCTCGTTGAAGACGGTGTGGTCTTCGGTGATCTGCTGGACGACACCGCCGCGCTGGAGGTAGATGCGGCTGTCGCCGACGTGCGAGATGAAGCCGCGCGTCCCGAGGATGAGCAGCGCGGACACCGTCGTGCCCATGCCGCGCTTCTGCGGATCGTTCTGCGCCTCCTCGTGGATGCGCGAGCACGCGCGCTGGACGGCGTGCTCCATCAGCGCCAGGACGTCCTTGTTCGTGACGCGCGAGGCGCCGCGCGCGCCGGACAGGAAGTCGTTGAGCAGGTCCCGTTCGCGCTTGATCTCCTCGTGGATCGTGCGCACGGCGATGGCGCTGGCGACCTCGCCGGCGGCGTGGCCGCCCATGCCGTCGGCGACCATGAAGAGCGAGAGCTTCTTGTCGACGAGGAAGTTGTCTTCGTTGTGCTCGCGAACGCACCCCACGTCGGTCGCGGCGAAGAAGCGGATGGCGTCCGTCGACATGTGACCCCGCGATGATGGCACGACGCGACAGAGCCCGTCGAGCGGCGCGGAGCGGCCTCCGGCTCAGCCTGGCGCGCGGCGAACGACCGTGCGCGTTATCCTCTCGGGCCGTCCCGGGCGCTCGACCGGGCGCCGCGAGGCGCCATTCGGCGCGCCGATCGCGTATGGTCGTTCGAGAGGTCCTGGCGTGTCGCTGCTCATCCCCTTCCTTGCCAAGCTGAAAGAGTCCGGCGCCGAGCGCGTGTTCTTCGCCCCGAACGAACGGGCCGTGGCGCTCGAGGGCGAGCAGCGGAGGCCGATGTCCGGCGATCCGGTCCGGGGCGCGGCGATCCTCGAGGCGGTGAGCGAGCTGCTCTCGCAAGACGACATCTCCGGCCTCTCGAGCCGGCCGCGCATCGTTCGGCACGAGCACGAAGGTGAAGACTTCGTGCTCGAGATCGTGCGTCAAGCGACCGGGGTCGCCCTCGGGATCCGGCAGGCGGCGAAGACCACGCGCGCGCTCCGCGACTCCGTGCGCAGGGACGATCCCCCGGCCGCGTCGAAGTCGCCCGTCCCCGAGCCGCGGCGGGACGCGGGCCCGACGTCCTCGCGCAAGCGCCCGAGCCGGCGGCCGCAGGGCGCCGCCGCGGACCGGGAGCCGCCGCCCGTCGAGGACACGCGCGCGCGCGCGCGCGGACCGGCCGAGGTCGATCCCGGCTCGAGGGAGCCCGTCCTCGGCTCGCGCGGCCCGCTCCCCGACGAGCGTCTCGAGACCAAGCAGCTTCGCCGTCCCGACGGCGCGCGCGCGGCGTCGGAGGCAGGCGACGGCGCGCAGGAGGTCCTCCAGCGCGCGCGTGACGTCGCGCGGGAGACGGCCGTCGAGGCGGCGCGTGACGCTGCGCGGGAGGCGGCGCGTGACGTCGCGCGGGAGGCGGCGCGTGACGTCGCGCGGGAGGCGGCGCGTGACGTCGCGCGGGAGGTCGCCGCGGAGGCGACGCGTAGCGCCGGCGAGACCGCGCGCGAGGTCGCCGCGGAGGCGGC
>JAHBWF010000272.1 GCA_019637105.1 Labilithrix sp. | reverse complement strand
CCGCAATCGCGCGCCGTGAGCCTCGGTCCCGGGCGCCCGTTCGGGCGAGCGCCCGAAGCTTCGGCTCGTCGCGCCGAGCTCCGAGCCGTGCCCTCGTTCCCCAGGATCGGCGCGACCGAGTCGCGCCCTAGCCTCGATGGCGTCGCCGAGCACCTACCGCGCGGTCCGCGCGGGCGCCGCGCTCCTGCTCGTCGCCGCCGCGCTGCGCCACGCGGCGCTCGCGGTGGGCGGAGACGGCGACGTCGCGCGTCACTGGGTCTTCGTGCCGATCAACGCCGGCCTCGCGGCGCTCCTGGTGCTCCGCCCGCGCCTGGCCTTCTGGCCCGCGATCGCGCTGTCGATCCAGCAGATGGCGAGCCACGGCCTCGCGCTCTCTCGCTCGTTCCTCGGGACGGTGCCGCTCGACTGGGCCTCGCTCGCCGTCTGCCTGTTCTTCCCGACCCTCGTGACGATCCTCTTCATCGAGCGGCAAGACGACGACGCCGAGACCAGCCCGGACGCGTGAGCGGCGCGCGCGTCGCCCGTCAGCGCCGGAACGAGATCGTCGACGGCATCTCGCGGATGACGGTGAGCGCCCGCACGGCCGACTCGATCGCGCTCGCCACGGGCTCGAAGCACCACGACAGCGAAGCCGTGCGCTTCGCGGGATCGATCTCGAGCGTCGGCACGTCGAAGCGCGCGAGCGCCAGCAGGAACGAGCGCACCTTGGGCACGAGGAAGCGGCACGCGTCGCTCCGCGCCCCCTGGATGAGGAACAGCCCGTCGAACGACGCGTCGCCGACCTCGACCTCCTTGCGCCAGCCCATCGCCTTGCCGACGGCGGCGAAGAGGGACTCGTGCTTGACGAGGAGGCGCGGCGCGGCGCGCGCGACGCTGGTCACGAGCTGCATCGAGACCTCGCCGATCTGCCCGGACTCGGTCGGGAGCGCCGACGCGCGCAGCACGAACGGCGCGTCGCGGTGACGGAAGCGCGCGACGCTGGACCACCAGCCGTCCTCGACGACCTCGACGCTGGGGCTCGTCTCGCGCACGATCGCGCTGAACGTCCGCAAGAGCGCGCGGCCCTCCTGCGAGCAGAGCCGCGGTCCGCTCTCCGGGACGGGAGGAGGGTCGCCGACCTCGCCGGGCACCTCGAGCCACTCCTCTTCGAGCGCCGGCGCCCGCGCGATCCACGCGTCGAGCTCGTCGGCGTACGCGGAGAGGAGCACCTCGGCGCGCGCGAGCATCTCCAGCGACTCGGCGCCGACGAGCTCGAGCGCGGCGCGGAGCTCGCCGAGGCGCTCGCGCAGGTACGGCTCGAGGTTCGACCAGAAGGCTTCGGTGAGCTCGGTCTCGCGCTCGCGGATCCGCGCATCGAGATCGAGGATGCGGGCGCGTATGCCGATGAGCGCATCTCGGTAGAGGTCCGCCGGCATCCACTAGTGTGGCCACCATCGGTGCCTTCGCGCAAGGAGAGCCGAGGGGCGGACGAGCGCCTGCGGCGTCGTGTGGCTGAGCGCCGTTCACTCGGTCGGCAGGCCCTTCTCCTTCCAGCCGCGCCAGCCGCCCGCCATCGACTTCACGTTGCGGTAGCCCATCTTCTGCAAGCTCTCGGCGGAGAGCGCCGAGCGGTATCCGCCGCCACAGTAGAGGACGATCTCCGCGTCGAGATCGGGGATCGCCTTCTCGATGTCGCGCTCGAGGATCCCGCGACCCATGTGGCGTGCGGTCTTGATGCGCCCCTTGGCGAGCTCGCTCTCCTCGCGCACGTCGACGAGGGCGAAGCTCGAGCCCTTCGCGATCCGATCGGCGACCTCTTCGGCGGAGATCTCGGTGATGTTGGCGCGCGCGTCGTCGCACAGCTTGTCGAACCTCGGGGAGTGATCCATCCCGCCTTGGTACCGCATTTCGTCGCGGCCCACGAGGCGAGCCCGAGCCGTCGAGGCCCTGGCGTTTGCGCCGCAGCGGGGGGCGGAGTACGCATGCCGCGATGGCTCTCCCTCCGCGATCGTTCCTCGAGCGGATCCGAGGCGGCTTCCCGGCCGACTTCCTCTCCGAGGATCCTTCGGACCTCGCCGAGTACGGGCGCGACTGGACGCGCGTCGTCGCCCCGGCCCCGTCGGCGATCGCCTTCCCGCGCTCGACCGACGAGGTCTCGCGCCTCCTCGCCGCGTGCAACGAGGCGCGCGTCGCGGTCGTGCCGTCGGGCGGGCGCACGGGGCTCGCCGGCGGCGCCGTGGCCGCGAACGGCGAGCTCGTGCTCTCGCTCGCGAAGATGCGGCGGATGGACGACGTCGACCGGCTCGGCGCGACGGTCCGCGTCCAGGCCGGCGCGATCACCGAGGCCGTGCACGCCCACTGCGCGCCGCACGGCCTCACCTGGCCGGTCGACTTCGCGTCGAAGGGCTCGAGCACCGTGGGCGGCAACATCGCCACGAACGCCGGCGGCGTGAAGGTCATCCGGTACGGCCTCACCCGGCAGTGGGTGCTCGGGCTCGAGGTCGTCCTCGCGAGCGGCGAGGTGCTGGCCGCGCCCGGCGCGCTCGAGAAGAACAACACCGGGCTCGACCTCCGCCAGCTCTTCATCGGCAGCGAAGGCACGCTCGGCGTCGTCACCGAGGCGACGCTGAAGCTGACGCGCGCGCCCGGCGTCACGACCGTGATGCTCTTCGGCGTGCGCGACGTCGCGGGCGTCCTCCGCCTCTTCCGCGAGGCGCGCTCGGCGCCGCTCACGATCGCCGCGTACGAGTTCTTCTCGCAGCGTTGCCTCGACCGCGTCGCGGCGCACCGGAAGCTCCGGCCGCCCCTGTCCGCGCCGTCCGAGTACTACGTCCTCGTCGAGGTCGAGGGCGACGGCCCCGCCGAGGCCGACGCCGCGCGCCTCGCCGAGAAGCTCGAGCCGTGGATCGAGCGCGTCTTCGCGGACGGCCTCGCCGACGACGGCACGCTCGCGCGGCACTCGGGCGAGGCGCGCGACCTTTGGGCCCTGCGCGAGGGGATCAGCGAGAGCCTCTCGGCGACGGGGCTGCCGCACAAGAACGACGTCTCGCTGCCGATCGCCGCGCTCGAGGCGTTCTCCGCGGACCTCGAGCGGCTCTTCGCGCAGCGCTACCCGGGCTGGGAGATCTGTCTGTTCGGGCACGTCGGCGACGGCAACCTCCACATCAACGTGATGAAGCCTGAGTCGATGGATCGCGCCGAGTTCTTCGCCAAGACGAAGGACGCCGACCGCGATCTGTTCGCGATCGTGCAGCGCCACGGCGGGAGCATCTCCGCCGAGCACGGCATCGGGATCCTGAAGAAGCCGTTCCTCTCCTTCTCGCGGAGCGAGGCGGAGATCGGCGTGATGCGGGCGGTCAAGCGCGCGCTCGACCCGAACGGCATCCTGAACCCGGGCAAGATCCTGGACGCATGAGGACCGCGGCGCGCGCGACCGTGCTCGCCTTCGTCGCGCTGGTCGGCGCGGCCGCGGGGTGCGCGGACGAGCCGGTGGACGTCCCGGTCCGCCCCGCGCCGCCGTCGCGCCACGACGCGCTCGTCGACGCGCTCGCCGACGACGCGCGCGCCTTCGCGTTCGCCGACGGCGACTGGGAGGAGGACCTCGGCGACGCGCCGTTCTACGGGCTCGCCTGGCTCGCGCGTCGCGCCGCGGCGGGCGAGCTCGACGCCGAGGGCCTCGCGCGCCGCGACGCCGCGCTCGCGCACGCGCGGTCGCTCGTCGAGGGGAGCCTGCTCGAGGGCGACGTGCAGGACAAGGTCATGGCCGCGCTGGGCATGATCGAGTACGTCGGCGCGTCGGGCGACCGCTCCGTCGTCCCGGCGATCGACGACTTCGTCGACCGCCTCGACGCGCTGACGCGCACCCTGGGCGACTACATCGAGGCCGGCGCCGATCGGAGCTGGGCGCTCCGCACCTACGGCCCGACGGCGGTGACCGCGCTGGTCGCGCTCGTCCAGGCGCAGCACGCGCTCCTCATCGGCGGCGAGCGCGCGGGCGAGCGCATCGACCGTGTCGTCGCGATCGACGCCAAGATCCGCGAGCGCGCGCTGACCGACCTCGCCGACGTCGCCACCGGGCGTCAGGCGCGCGGCTACGCGTTCGCCCCCGGTCAGGCCGGGCTCTACGACTACCCGAACCTCGCGATGCTGCTCCTCAAGGCGCGCCTCTTCCGCCTGACGAAGCGCGAGGAGTTCCGGCTCGAGGCGCGCGCCGTGTACGTCGCGCTCCAGCCGCTCAAGCTGGCGGACGCCCCGGCGCGGTACGCTTCGCCGTACGCGCGGGCGTCGCTCGGCGTGGACACCCGCGACGTCTCGACGCTCTCGAGCCAGAACTACCTCACGCTCGGCTTGCTCCTCCTCTTCGAGATCACGGGCGACCAGCGCTTCGTCGACGAGGCCGACCGGATGCTCGACGGCGTCGCCGCGATGCGCGGACCGTGGTGCGCGAGCGACGTCCGCGATCCCGCCGCCTGCGCCCCGGCGTGCGCCTCGGGGCAGGCCTGCGTCGCGGGCGGCTGCTCCGCCGATCGATGCACGACGGGGCTCTTGCATCACGTGATCGACGGGCGGCTCGCCACCGCGGAGGACGGCACGCTGTTCTGCTCCGGGTGCAACCTCCAGACGCTCTACGTCGCGGGGTATCGCCGCGCGCTCGCCGGCGAGGCTTACTGACGCGCGGGCGCGTCCGCGCGAGACGCCGCTCGTCGGGAGGCCTCGCGGGCGCCGATTCGTCGCGCGCCTCCCGCGACTGGCGCTAAGATCGAAGGCTGGCGCGCGAGGTCGAGCGACCGGGCGCCGGCCCGAGAGGGGCAGAGACGTACGGGCAGGAGAGGACGACGCATGCGATGGCGGAGCTTGCTTGGCACGATGACGACCTCGTTCGCGATCTTCGCGGCGTGCGGCGGCGCGGTCGCGCCGGTGATCGGCGACGGCGAAGGGAGCGGCTCGAGCGGCGGTGACGGCCGCGGCGTAGGCGGGGGCTCGGGCTCGGGCGGCGGGTCGCGCGCCGACGGGGGCTTCGCCGACGTCGACGGCGCCCCGCCGGACGCGCCGCCGGACGCCGGCGCCTCGGATCCCGGCGTCATCGCGTGCGGCGCGACGACGTGTCAGGCCGGCCCTCTCGGCGCGCCGGCCGGCGAGTACTGCTGCGTCGAGGGTGCGGCCGGCGGCCCGGCGTCGTCGTGCAAGTCCGCGGCGGAGCGCTCGTGTCGCGGTCACCGCCTCGCGTGCGACGAGGCGGCCGACTGCGGAGGCGCGACCGTGTGCTGCGCCGAGCGCCAGCGCTCCTCGGGCGGCGACTTCGTCGTCACCGTCTGCCGGCCGACGTGCATCACCGGCGCGCCGCGCTTCCAGGTCTGCAAGACGGACGCGGAGTGCGAAAACGGCGGCTCGTGCGTCGCGTACGACTGCGGCGGCGCGTTCCCCGCGCTGCGTTTCTGCGAGAAGCCGTCGGAGAGCTGCGAGTAGCGACGCCGGCCCCCCGCGCCGCCCTTCGGGAGCTTGCGCGGCGCGCCTCGAGCTTCCTCGTACCCGGCCGCCATGATTTCGACCGGTTCGTTCCGCCCCTACGACGAGCGAGGGGCGGAACCTCCCGTCATCGCACGGGCATGCGTCCTGGACGAAGTACCAACTAGTAGAGGATGCGGGTGCGGATCGACGTCGGCAGCGCCTTGATGGCCGCGCGGATGTCGTTCGCGACCTCCTTGTCGAGGTCCATCACGAGGTAGCCGACCTCGGGATCGGTCGCGAGGACCTGGCCGAGCACGTTCGCGTTCCGGTCCGAGACGATCTTGTTGATGTCGCGGAGCACGCCGGGGACGTTTCGGTGCACGTTGAGCACGCGGTGCGCGCCGGGCAGCTTCGGTTGATCGATGACCGGGAAGTTCACGGCCCCCGCCGACGCGCCGGTGTTCGTGTAGCGGGTCAGGGTGTTGGCGACCTCGCGGCCGATCGACTCCTGCGCCTCGGCCGTCGAGCCGCCGATGTGCGGCGTGAGGACGACGTTGGGCAGGCCGCAGACGACGCTCCGGAAGACGTCCTCGTTGCCCTCCGGCTCCTCGGGGTAGACGTCGAGCGCCGCGCCGGCCAGCTTGCCCGACTTGATCGCCGTCGCGAGCGCGTCGAGATCGACGACGCTGCCGCGGCTCAAGTTGAGCAGGCACGACTCGTCCTTCATCATGGCGATCTCCTTCTCGCCGATCATGCCGCGCGTCTGAGGCGTCTCGGGGACGTGGACCGTGACGAAGTCGCTCTGCGCGAGCAAGGTCTCGAGCGACTCGACCGCCTTGTTGTTGCCCATCGGCAGCGTCGCGCGGATGTCGAACGAGATGACGCGCATGCCCATCGCCTCGGCGAGCACGCCGACCTGCGAGCCGATGTGCCCGTAGCCGACGATCCCGAGCGTGCGCCCGCGGATCTCGTGCGCGCCCTTCGCGAGCTTGCGCCAGCGCCCCTCGTGGACCTCGCGGGAGCGATCGCCGAGCTGGCGCGACAGCATGATCACCTCGGCGATCACGAGCTCGGCGACGCTGCGCGTGTTGCTGAAGGGCGCGTTGAAGACGGGGACGCCGCAGCGCTTCGCGGCCTCGAGATCGATCTGGTTGGTGCCGATGCAGAACGCGCCCACCGACAGCAGGCGCTTGCCGGCCTCGAGCGCGCGCGCCGTCACCCGCGTCTTGCTCCGGATGCCGAGGAGGTGGACTCCGTCGGACAGCCGCTCGACGAGCTCTTCCTCCTTCAAGGCGCGGGGGACGGCCTCGACCTGGAAGCCCTCCACCGCGAAGATCTCGTGGGCGGACGCGTGGACGTTCTCGAGCAGGAGCACCTTGATGTCCTGCTTGGGGAACGAGGTCGGGACCGGCGT
>JAHBWF010000271.1 GCA_019637105.1 Labilithrix sp. | reverse complement strand
GCCGAAGAGCTGGCAGCCGCAGAGCAGCGGCGCCGCCGCGACGCGGATCGGCGAGGGAAATCGAGGCCAGCCCATGACGCGGGCGGCAGCATAGCGCCGGATGGGCTCTCGGGCGAACCGGGCCGCCCGGCGGCGGAGCCGCGCCGCCGGCGAGGGCACGGCGGAGGTCGCGCCCTCAGCCGCGCGCGTCCGATCGGTGCGGCACGTCATGGTCGAGCAGGCAGACGCCCCCGGGAAGCTGCTAGAATCCATGGTGCCATGGCGGAGCTGTCGCCGCGCGGAAAGCAGATCCTCTACGCCTGCATCACCGAGTTCGTCGCGACCGGCGAGCCCGTCGGGTCGCGGACGCTGTCGAAGCGCGGGATCGAGCTGTCCCCCGCGAGCATCCGCAACGTGCTGTCGGACCTCGAGGAGCTCGGCTATCTGCACCAGCCGCACACGAGCGCGGGGCGCGTCCCCACCGACAAGGCCTTCCGCCTCTTCATCGACGCGATGATGGAGGTGCGGCAGCTGACCGACGCGGAGAACGCGCACCTCATGCTGCGGTTCTCGGAGATCGAGCCCGGCCCGAACTTCCTCCGCGAGACCGGCAAGCTCCTCTCCGAGCTCACCGGGACCGCGGCGGTCGTCGTCTCGCCGAAGGCCGAGACGATGACGCTCAAGCACCTGCGGTTCATCCGCACGATGCCCGGCGAGGTCCTCGCGGTCGTCGTCATGACGAACGGCACCGTGCAGAATCGCTTCTTGAAGGCCGAGGTGGACGAAGACGAGCTCCAGAAGGTCCACAACCTGCTCGACGACGTCATCGAGGGGCGCTCGCTGGGCGAGCTCCGCGAGCTGTTCGTGCGCCGGCTCCAGAGCGAGCGCGTGCAGGCGGACGACGTGAAGAAGCGGGCGTTCGAGCTCGGGGAGGCGGCCGTGTCCGCCGCCGACAAGGGCGCGGACGTCGTCATCGAGGGGCGCGCCAAGCTGCTCGGCCTGCCGGAGTTCTCCGACGCGGCCGGGCTCAAGGACCTCGTCAGCGCGCTCGACGAGGCGGAGGCCATCGTGCGGCTCCTCGACGCCACGCTCGAGGCCGGCGGGACGACCGTGGTCGTCGGGCGCGAGGCGGGCGATCTCGCGGGCGGCCAGATCGCGATCGTCGGGGCGTCTTACAAGAATCAGGGCCGCACGGCGGGGTCGGTCGGCGTCATCGGTCCGACCCGCATGGACTATCCCAAGATGGTGCCCCTCGTGACGGCCACCGCCAACGCGATGAGCTCGTTCATCGAGCGGCGGAGCGAGACCCCCTCCCGCCACGACGACGACGACTGACCGCGGCGCGCGGGCCCCGAGCCGCGCGCGGGCGCCCGTCCGCGACGCCGGAGACGGACCGCCGCGCGGCCCGAGGAAGGCGCGGGCGCCCGTCCGAACCGGTGTAGTATACGGGGGCACCATGCGCATGGCACCGCCGGTCTTGCCCGGAGCGCGGACAGTCGACTCACCGCTCGATCGCGCGCTCGCGCTCCTCCTCGCCGGCGAGCGCGAAGCCGCGCTTCGCTGGAGCGCCGCGGTCGTCCAGCACGACGCGTCGGTCCCGAGCGCGCTGATCCTGACGTGCCGCCTGCTCGCCGACGCCGGGCGCACCGAGGCCGCGATCGAGGGGCTGGAGCTCGGCGTGAAGCGCGCGATCGACACCGGCAACCTCCCGCTCGCCGTCGCCGCCGTCGGCGACCTCGGGGCGCTCGGCCGGGACGTCGGGCGGCACCTCGACGAGATCGCCGCGGCGTTCTGTCAGGGATCCCCGCGCCTCTCCGGCGCCGCGACGCCGCCTCCGCCGCCGCTCCCGCACGACTCCGGCTTCGAGCCCCTGAGCTCGTTCCTCAGCGGCCCCGCGCTGCTCTCGAAGGCGACCGCGATCCTCCATGAGGCGTCGAAGGAGTACGAGTCGAGCGCCGACTCCGAGCCGCCGCTCATCGCGCCGCTCTCGCTCTTCAGCGCGCTCGAGAAGGACGGCCTGCGCGCGCTCATCGGCTGCTTCGAGATGATCACCGTCCCCGCCGGCAAGGCCGTCATCTCGGAGGGCGAGGAGGGCGCCGAGGCGTACATCGTCGCGCGCGGCGAGCTCGAGGTCCGCCGCAAGGACGAGGAGGACCGAACGATCACGCTCGCGCGCCTCACCAACGGAGCGCTCTTCGGCGAGATGGCGCTGCTCTCGCGCGCGCCGCGCGCCGCGAGCGTCGTCGCGAACCGACCGTCGATCCTGCTCGTCGCGCGCCGCGACGCGCTGGAGGCGGTCGCCGAGAAGCGGCCCGACGTGGGCGTCGAGCTCGCCGCTCACTGCCGGCGGCGCATGGTCGCGAACCTGGTGCGCACCTCGAAGGTGCTGCTCTCGGTCTCGGCGAAGGAGCGGCCGGCGCTCGTCGAGCGCTTCGAGACCAAGGTCTTCGAGAAGGGCGACAAGCTCATCGTCGACGGCAAGGAGACGAGCGGGCTCCACCTCATCGCCTCCGGCGAGGTCGCCGTCATCGGGCGCGAGGAGGGCGGCGAGAACTTTGTCATCGCGACGCTCGGCGTCGGCGAGACGGTCGGCGAGGTCGCGCTGGTGCTCCGCCGCAAGGCGAACGCGGACGTCGTCGCGGTGCACCCCACCGTGACCCTCCACCTCCCGCGGGAGGACTTCCTCGGCCTCATCCGCGATCACCCCGCGATCCTCGCCGGGCTCTACCTCTGCGCCGTCGAGCGCGACGACGAGACCGCGAGCGTCCTCGCGGGGTCGACCGTCGCGCTCGCCGAGGACTACGACCTCGTCTGATGGCTCGACCCGAGGACGCCGGTACGCGGGTCGTCGACGACGCCGCGGCCAGGACGGAGCGGCGGCAGTCGCGTCGCCTCTTCGTCGTCCTCGTCCTCATCGGCGGGTTCTTCTTCTTCGAGCTCGCCGGGGCGAAGATCGCGCGGAGCGACGTGCTCGAGGCGGACGCGCTCCACCTCTTGATGGACGTCTTCGCGATCGCCATCAGCCTCGTGGCGATGCGCGTCTCGTCGCGCAAACCGAACGCGCGCTTCACCTTCGGGCTGCGCCGCGCGGAGCCGCTCGCGGCGCTGACGAACGGCGCGCTGGTGCTCGGCGTCGCGATCGAGCTCGTGCGGGACGCGATCGAGCACCTGTCGCAGACGTCCGAGCCTCGGTCGGGGGTCATGCTCGTCGTGGCCTCGGCGGCGCTGGTGGTGAACGGGCTGAACGCGTGGCTGCTTCACGGGGTGATGGGGCATCACGGTCACGCGCACGGTCACGCGCACGACGACGGTCACGCGCACGACGACGGGCACGCGCACGGGCATGACGGGCACGAGCACGATCACGGGCACGGGGATCGAGACGAGAGCGCGGTGCGGGGGCATCAGCTCAATTTGCGGGGGGCGTGGCTCCACCTGCTCGGGGACGCGCTCGGATCGCTCGCGGCGTTCGTCGCGGGGCTCGCGATCCGTCTCGGGGCGTCGCCGATCGTCGATCCGCTGGCGAGCTTCGTCGTCGTCGCCATCCTGGTGATCGGCGCGCTCCGCTTGCTGCGCGACGCGGGGCTCGTCCTGCTCGAGGCGGCGCCGCGGCACCTCCCCGTGGAGAAGGTCGAGAAGGTGCTCCTCGCGACCGAAGGCGTCACCGGCGTCAACGCGCTCCACGTCTGGTCGCTCGGCACCGGGCACGACGCGATCACCGCGCACGTGCGCACGGCGTCGACCGATCCCGATCTCGGCGCGAAGGCGGCGGCCGCCCTGCGCAAGAGCTTCACCGTCGAGTACGTCACCGTCCAGGTCGAGCGCGACTGAGTTACCGGCCGCCCGCCGGGGGCGACACCGACCGCGGGCGCCGCGAACGGGCCCGCGGAGCGACGACCCGCGCCGGGGCCCGCGCGGCGCTCTCGAGCCCCGGCGGGCCGGTCAGCGGCACTGGTTGTCGATGCAGGCCTTGCCGTCGGCGCACCCGCCCGCGCCGACGCACGACGCGTTCGCCTCGGACGCCGACCGGCACACGCCGTCCTTCGCGCAGTAGCCGATGCGGTTGTCGATCGTGCGGCAGTGCTGGTCCGAGGTGCAGGTGAACTTGCAGAAACCGCTCAGGCACTTCTTCGGCGTCGAGGCCGTCCCACCACACTGCGTGTCGGTGGTGCAGTTCGGCGTCGGACGGGTGTCGGGGACACACGCGCCCTGGTTGCAGTACTTGCCGTCGCCGCACTCCGCGTCGCCGCCGCACGTCTTGACGCACGATCCGCTCACGCAGCTCGGGGCCGCCGGGTCGGTGCACTGGGCGTCGCCGGTGCACGCGGGGTTGCCGGGGCCGCCGGTCGACGGCTGGCAGACGCCCTTGTCGCAGGTGAAGCCGTCTCCGCAGGGAGCGGACTCGCAGCTGACGAGGCACTGCCCTTCGGCGCACACCTTTCCGTCGCCGCACTCGCTCGAGTACTTGCAGGTGTTCTCCGGCGGGGTGCACGCGCCGGCGACGCAGGTGAGCCCGCCGGAGCAATCGGCGCTCGTCTCGCACGGGCACGGGCCCGCGGTGCCGCCGCAGGTCTCGCACTTGCCGGCGTTGCAGGTGGCGTCGGCGGGGCAGTCCGCCTTCGTCGTGCAGTCCTTCGTCGGGCCGGGGTCGGTGCCGGGCGGCGAGCAGAGGCCGGACTGGCAGGTCTCGCCCTTCGGACAGGCCGCGTCGGTCTCGCACGGGACCGTGCAGCCGGTGGCGGTGCAGACCTGGCCCGGCGCGCAGCTCGCGTTGCCCGTGCACGTCGGGTGAGCCGGCGCGTTCACCCGCGAGCACCCGTAGGCGTCGCACGTGAAGCATCCGGTCGAGTCGCAGTAATAGCGGCTCTCGTCGCCCGGACCGCAGCCGCTCCACGCGACGACGCCCAGCGTGCCGAGCACGCCGATCACCAGGGCCGAAGAGAAGCGAGACGTCATGGGCGAGTTCCTCCGGGGGCCGCTGCCGTCGGGCGCGGGGGCCGTCCCCAAGTATCCACGTGCCGTGCCATTCGGTCCACGGGGGCGATCCGCTTCGATTTTGCGCGAAAATCGAGGCGCGGTCCGCGGGAGGGCGTGAACCGTAGGACCGGATTGCCGGGACGGGTGTAAACCGGGGTTCTCGTTGCGCGCCACGCCGCGAGGCCGGCGCGGGCTGCGAGGAGCCGTCCCGGGCGCTTCGGCGGCGCCTCGCGAGTCCGCTCGCGCTCGTCGCGAAGGGCGGGCCGCCGGCTCTCCGCGGCCCCCGGCTGGGCTTGTCGCGCGCCCTCCGAGCCGGCGCCCGAAGCCGCCCGCGGGCGTCCGCCGACGAATCGTACGGAATCCTCCATCGCGGGCCCGCGTGGAGCTTGCTTGACCCTGGAAGCCGCATTCGCTACCCCGCCCCATCATGACTCGTCACCGCATCGTCTCGGCCCTCGTCTCCTCCGCGCTCGCCCTCGCGCTCTTCCTCTTCGCGTGCGCCGCCAGCGCCCAGCAGAAGGTCGCGGTGATCGACGTGCAGCGCGCCGTCGCGAGCACGGAGGACGGTCTCCGCGCGCAGGCGACGTTGAAGAAGCTGTTCGACAGCAAGCAGCAGGAGCTGAACAAGAAGCAGAACGATCTCCAGCGGCAGCGCGAGGAGATCGACAAGCAGGCCAAGGTGCTCCCGAAGGACGCGCTCGAGAAGCGCATCGGGGAGTGGCAGAAGCAGATGATGGATCTGCAGCAGATCTTCGTCGAGTACAACAAGGAGCTCGAGAAGAAGCAGAAGGAGCTGACGGATCCGGTCTTCGAGAAGGTGATGTCGATCATCAAGCGGCTCGCCACCAGCGACAACATCGACCTCGTCGTCGACAAGGCCACCGTCGCCTACGTGCGCGGCGACCTCGATCTGACCGATCGCTGCATCCAGATGTACAACAGCGGCGCGGGCGCCGCGGCGCCGGCGGCGCCCGCGACCGGCGCGCCGGCTCCTCAGCAGAAGAAGTGATCGGCGTCCCGCTCGCTCCGCGGGCGATCGGCGACGTCGCGGCACGTCACGGGGGGACGCTCCGCAACGGCGTCAAGGGGACGGTCCGGAGGCTCGTCCCGATCCGCCGCGCCGGCGCCGGCGATCTCACCGTCCTGTTGAACGCGCGCTACGTCGAGGACGCGCATCTCGCCGTCGCGCGCGGCGCCATGCTCCTCGTGGACGAGGCCCTCGCCGCGCGCGAGGACGTGGCGTCGCTCCCGGGGTGGTTCCACGCGCACGCGGCGTGGGCGATGGCCGAGCTGCTCGACTCGGGCGACGCCGCGCCGGACGCGCCGGTGGTCGGCTCCGACTGCCGCATCGGCCCCGGCGTTCACCTGCTGCCGCGCGTGCGCATCGGCGAGCGCGTCACCATCGCGCCCGGCGCCGTCATCGGCGCGGCCGGCTTCGGCTTCGTCACCGCGCCCGACGGACAGACGCGCGAGATCCCGCAGCTCGGCGGCGTCGTGATCGAGGACGACGTCCACATCGGCGCGCTCTGTACGATCGCGGCGGGGACGATCGGCCCGACGATCATCCGGCGCGGGGCGAAGCTCGACGCGCAGGTCCACGTCGGCCACAACTGCGAGATCGGCGAGGGCGCCATCATCGCCGCGCAGAGCGGCCTCGCCGGCTCGGTGGTGATCGGACGCGGCGTCCTCGTCGGCGGACAGGTCGGCATCGCCGATCACCTGACCGTCGGGGACGGCGCGCGGATCGCGGCGAAGAGCGGCGTCATCGGCGACGTCGCCGCGGGCTCGACGGTCGCCGGCTACCCCGCGGTCGAGCGCCACCGGTGGCTCCGCGGGCTCGCCGAGCTCTATCGCCTCGTGGGCAACGACGGCACCCCTCCGCCCCCCGCCGCGCAGCGCAGCTCCGTGACGAGCC
>JAHBWF010000270.1 GCA_019637105.1 Labilithrix sp. | reverse complement strand
CGCCGGCGCGACGGTGTCCTGCCCGCAGTGCGGACACGTCAACGCGCCGTCGAACCTCTTCTGCGGATCGTGCGGGTTCCGGCTGGGAGGCGCCGCGGCTCCTCCCAAGGCCGCGCCGGCGCCCTCCGCGTCCGCGGCGCCGGGCAACGTCGTCCTGACCGCGCTCCGCGCGGACGGGAGCGAGGCGGGCACCTACGCGCTGCCCGGCGGCACCGTCACCGTCGGGCGCGAGACGGGCAGCATCTTCGCGGGCGACAGCTACCTCTCGCCGCGCCACGCGACCTTCAAGCAGACGCCGGGGCGCGTCACCGTGAAGGACGAGGCCTCGCTCAACGGCGTCTACAAGAAGCTCGTCCGCGACGTCCCCGTCGAGCTCCACCCGAACGACATGTTCCGCATCGGGCAGGAGATCATCAAGTTCGAGCCGCTCGCGTCGCAGCCCGTCGGCTCGGACGGCGTCGAGCGCCTCGGCTCGCCCGCGAAGGGCTACGTCGGGCGCATCGCGCTCGTGATCGGGCGCGACGTCACCGGCAACGCGTTCCCGATCCCCGAGACCGGCGTCCACCTCGGTCGCGAGCGCGGCGACGTCCTCTTCCCCGAGGACGGCTACGTCTCCGGCCTCCACTGCCGCCTCTCCTGGGAGGGCGGGCGGCTCATGCTGACCGATCTCGGCAGCTCGAACGGCTCGTTCCTTCGCCTGCGCGAAGAGACGGACATCAAGAGCGGCGACGTGCTCCTCATGGGGCAGCAGCTCTTCCGCGTGGCGGTCTGATGTCGACCCAAAGGACGATCCGCGTCGTCGCGGCCGTCCTCGAGCGTGACGGCGCGTACCTGATCACGCAGCGTCGGACCACCGCGGTGCTCCCCCTCATGTGGGAGTTCCCGGGCGGTCGCGTGGAGGCGGGGGAGACCGATCAGCAGGCGCTCAAGCGGGAGCTTCTGCACCGGCTCGGCGTCGAGATCGACGTCGGGAAGCTCATCTCGTTCGTGAGCCACCCGTACGAGAACTACGTCGTCGACCTGTTCCTCTACGAGTGCACCCTCGTCGGTCCCGAGAGCGGCCTCGAGCCGCGCGCGGTGAACGCGTTCAAGTGGGTCGCGAGCGGCGACTTCGATCAGTACCCGTTCACGCCCGCCGACGAGGCGAGCATGAACAAGCTGCTCGGCGTCGGCTGACGCGCCGCGAACGCGGCCACGACGCGACGGGCCTGCGCGCGCCTGCGGAGCGCGCGAACGGGGGCGGCGCCCGGGCGTGCTCGCGGCGACCGGCCCACGCCGGCCGCCGCGTCGCCTTCAGCGTACGGCGTCCTTCTGGACCTCGGCGCGACGCCACATGTCGGCGAACACCTCGGCCGAGCTCATGAACGTGTCGTCGACGAGCGCGTTGCCGTTCGGCGCGCTCCGGATGTCCCGGACGTAGTCCGAGAGCATGCCGTAGTGCGCGACGCCGTCCACGTTGTAGTCCCACTCCTTCGCGCCGGTGCGGCTCTTGGGGAACGACGCGTCGTAGACGACGCGCGAGCCCGGGCGCGGAGGCGGCGCCTTGACGAGGCCGTTCAGGTCGGTGCCGATGCCCGCGCGCCCGCCGGTGGCGCGCGCCACGTCGGCGTAGGTCCGGGCGAACCGGTGCGCGTCGGCGCCCTCGCAGCCGACGCCGACCATGCCGCGCAGCTTGGCGATCATCTGGAGCTGCCGCGGCGTACGCGCGTTCTCGTCGCCGCCCCGGCCGCGCGGACCGTTGTGCCCCGACGCGAGCGGATAGCCGCCCCCCGGCACCGCGAGCGCGACGTCGATCGTGCGGTCCGCCGAGAGCTGGGACATGTGATCGATGTCGATCATCATGCCGAGCTTCATCATCTCCTTCACCGCGATCTCCCCCTCGAGGGTGAGCCCGCGGGTGTTGACGTGGCCGGTCCCCGCGGGGCACGCCGGCGGCGGCGGCGGGTTGCGCGCGACGTCGATCCCGAGCTTGGTGGCCTTCACGAACGCGACGGCGGCGTCGAAGCCGTCGTTCTGCACGCGGAAGCCGATCCCGTCGGCGGGCGCCGAGCAGCGGAGGCTCCAGAAGCTGCCGAACTCGCGGTAGTTCGAGACGTTGAACGCGTTCTCGTAGATCGCCGTCCCGCCGAACCTGTTGTCGATGACGTGGATCGGGAACGCGTAGCGCACGCCCTTGTCGTGGAGCCGCCGGAGCTCCGCGCCGATGGTGGCCGCGGAGAGCGCGCCGGCGCGGTTGAAGTTGCCGATGTTGTCGAGCTCGACGCCGAGCACGATCGCGAGCTTGTTCCCGAGCACGATCCGGCGCACGTCCGCCGAGGTCAGCGCGACCTCCATGAAGTCGCGGTGACGTCCGACCATGGCCTTGATCTCGTCGATCTGGAGATCGCCGGAGGCCTTGTCGTCGGTCGGTCCGTCGCCCGGGCCCGAGACCGCCGCCGCCAGCGTCTGGTTGTGCGTCGCGAGCGCCACCATCACGCGGAGGCCGCCATCGTAGGCGCGGCGGATCCAGTCGATCCACATCTTCTGGTGCGTGACGTCGTTCCACTTCGGGTAGTGCGCGAAGTCGGGCGCGCCCCGCGCCTTGTCCGGCGTGACGACGGCGCCCTTCGCCTGCTGGAGCTGGTCGATCACCGCCTTGCGGATGTCGTCCCCGCACGGGTTGTCGAAGGCTCCCCAACCGCCGTGCGTCGAGTTGTCGTGGCCGAGCGCGTGCTCCATGCTCGTCGCGCGGACGCGGGCCTGACAGCGGCTGTCCGCGGGGACGAGCGAGCCGACGTCCGGAGCGCCGTGGACCAGCTTCCCGCCGAACGCGACGTGGATCATCGGGTGAGCGTGGAGGTCGACCCAGCCGCGGAGCCGGAGGGCCGGCGCCGGGAGCGCCGGCTTGGGCGCGTTCGTCAGCGCCGGCGGCGGCGCGGTGAGCGCCGGCGTCGCGCCGCCGTTCGCCTTCGCGGGAGGCGCCGCCGACGACCCGTGTGAAAAGGACAGCGCGGCGGCCACGACGACGGCGAACTTCGGTGTGTAGATGCGCACGCCAACTCCCTCGGGACGGCCCCCCCGTCCGTTGGCCCCCCGGTTACACGACGCGCCGACACGTCGTCAGCGCAAAAGAATTTGCGGTCCGCCCCCTCAGCGCGGAGCGCCCGGGAGCTCGACGACGACCTCCGCGCCGCCGCCGTCGGCGTTCCTGCGCGCGAGCGATCCGCCGGTCGCCGAGGCGATCGCGCGCACGAGGAAGAGGCCGAGCCCGGAGCCGTCCGCCTTGGTCGACGGCCCGCGCGCGTCGAGCGACGCGGCGAGCACCTCCGGAGAGAACCCCGGGCCGTCGTCGCGGACGACGATGCGCACGCGGTCGCGCTCGGCGCGCTCGACGTCGACCGTGACGCGCGAAGGGCGCGCCCGGCCGTCTCCTTCGCACGCGTTCGTGACGAGGTTCGAGAGCACCCGATCCAGGCTCGTCGCTCCGCCGGCGACGACGACGCGCACGTCCTCTTCACCGCCGCGGAGCTCGACGGCGACCTCGGGGAAGCGCGCGCGGGCCCGCGACACCACCTCGTCGGCGACCGCGCGCACCCCGACGTGAGCGGCGCCCTGCATCGCGGCGAGCTCCGCGTATGCGCGCTCACGCATCCCGACCACGAGCTCGTTCAGCCGCGCGAGCTCCGCGCGGAGATCGCCGCCGACGCGCACGAGATCGTCGCGGTCGTCGCTGCGCTGCGCGGCGCGGAGGAACAGCTCCGTCTCGAGCGCGACGGCGGAGAGCGCGCTGCGCATCTCGTGGTTCCCCTCGAGGACGTGCCAGAGGCTCATCTTCGCCGACTCGGCGGAGACGTGCTCCTTCGCGGCGAGCTGGACGAGCCGCCGGACCTGGGTCGACATGACGAGGGCGAGCGCGATGGCGCTGAGCACGAGGATCGCGAAGAGGACGACGGTCGGCGCGCGGTAGGCGACGAGATCGGCGTTGCGCGTCAGGTCGACGCCGACCAGCGTCGCAGCGCCGGCGGCGTGGAGCGCCGCGCCGACCGCCGCCGCGGTCGGGGAGAGGCGAAAGCCCGCCGCCATCGCCACCACGAGGATGGCCGCGGCGTCGGGCACCCGGAGGATGCCGTCGTAGCCCGGCCACGGGATGACGACGTTCACGAAGAGCGCCAAAAAGCAGCCCAGCGCGTCGATCGCGACCGATCCCACGAGGAGCCGCGGCGTCGCGCGGGCCGAGCGCGCGCGCGCCATCACCCAGAGCGAGACGACCATGAGGACGACGCACAGCGCCGCCTCGATCGCGATCCTCGGCGCGTCGACCTCGAAATGGAGCAGGCCGAGGCGCCCGAACACGACGGCGCAGAACACCGCGCGGACACCCGAGATCATCGCCTCCCAACGGAACGCCGTCGAGGTTACGATGTCGTCGACCGGCGACGGCTGGGGAGCAGACACCGATCCGAGTATAACGTCACGGTGTCGTCACGGCGGGTGACACCTCGACCTCGCACGATCCGGCGCCACGCAACGTCCAACCTCGGATGCTCGACCGCATGAAGCGTATCCTCGTCGTCGAAGATGACTCGTCGCTCCGTCGAGCGCTCTCCGCGGCGCTCTCGCCGCGGGCCTCGGCGCTGACGGCGTGCGGCACCGTCGCGGCGGCGCGCGCGGAGCTCCATGCGTTCCAGCCCGACGTCGTCGTGCTCGACGTCGCGCTCCCGGACGGCGACGCCTTTGACGTGCTCGACGCCGTCGACGCGCTGGCCGCGATGCCGCTCGTCCTCGCCGTGAGCGGTCAGGCGTCTCCCGACCAGTCGTTCCGGCTCGCCCAGCGGGGCGTCCGGGCGTTCCTCCCCAAGCCGCTCGATCTCACGACGCTCGAGCGCACGCTCGAAGACGTGCTGGCGCAGCCTCCCGACCTCGTCCCCCACCTGCGCGCCGCGGTGGGCCACGCCCCCGTCCACGACGTCGAGAAGGTCGTGCGGCGCACGATGGTCGCCGAGGCGCTCGGCCGATCGCACGGGAGCAAGAACGGCGCGGCCAAGATCCTCCACGTCTCGCGCCAGCTCTTGCAGCACATGCTCCGCGGCACGCCTTCCTGAGATCAGGTCTCGAAGACCGGCGCCACGGCGAGCACCCGCTCTCCGTTCGTCGCCAGCTCGAGGACCGCCCGCTCGCGCGCGGGCAGGAGCGCGCCGAGCATCGCCAGCGCGGCCCTCCGCGTCGCGTCGCCTCGCTTCGGCGGCTCAGGGACCGGCAGCGGGTGGCGCGGCGTCCGGACGAGGCGCACCTCGAGCCGCGCGCGGACCCTCGGATCGAGCCGCTTCTTCACCTCGTCGACGGCCGTGTCGAAGCCGCCGAGCGCGTCGACGAGCTTCGCGTCGAGCGCGTCCTTGCCGGTGTAGACGCGGCCGCGCGCGAGGCGCTCGACGTCGGCTTCGGCGAGCTTGCGCCCGGCGGCGACGACGCCGACGAACGCGCGGTACGTGGCGTCGAGCTCCCGCTGGATCGTGGCGCGCGCGTCGTCGTCGAGCGGCCCCACCGGCGCCAGCAGCGACGCGCGCCGCCCGGCCTGCACGACCTCGGTCACGATCCCGAGCCGCGACAGGAGCGGGTCCACGGAGAGCCTCGCCGCGACCACGCCGATCGAGCCGGTCACCGTCGTCGCGCGAGCCACGATGCACGAGGCCGGCGCCGCCACGTAGTAGCCGCCGCTCGCCGCCACGTTGGCCATGCAGGCGACGACCGGCTTCTCGCGCGCAAGCTGCTCGATCTCGTGGTGCATCAGATCGGACGCCAGCGCGCTGCCTCCGGGGGAGTCGATGTGGAGGATCACGCCCTTCACGCGGCGGTCGCGGCGAACGGCGCGGACGGCTCGCGTGACGCGCTCGTCCGTCGAGAGGCCGCCGAGCGGTCCGGCCGCGTGCGCGATCGCGCCGTGGACGGGGATGACCGCGACGACGGGCGGCGGAGAGAGCCGGCGCACGAGCGGGCGCCGGACGCGCGCCAGGTAGAGCCCCGCGTCGACCGCCCAGCGCCGCCGGGCGCGCCGCTCCGGGGCGACGCCGAGCTCGTCGGCGACCTCGTCCTCGTACGCGAGCTCGTCCGCGAGGCCCTGCTCGACCGCCTCGCGGCCGAAGAACGGCCCGCCGTCGACGAGCTCCGCAGCGCGCTCGCGCGTCACGCCGCGGCCGGACGCGATCGCGTCGAGGAGCGCGTCGTGGAAGCCGTCGAAGAGCCGCTCGAGCTGGGCGCGCTGCGCGGGGCTCATCGAGTCGCGCACGAGCGTCTCCCCCGCCGACTTGAACTCGCCGCACGCGAACACCTGCGGCTCGACGCCGGCGCGATCGAGCGCGTGTTTCACGTAGCGAGCCGACGTCCGGAAGCCGAGCGGCGCGAGCTGCGCCGTCGGGCCGAGGAGGATCTTGCTCGCCGCGGTCGCGACGTAGACGTCCTTCGTGTCGCCGCCCATCGGCAGGTGCACGACGACCTCCTTTCCGCCCGCGCGCGCGCGGGTGAGGCTCGCCCGGAGGGACGACGCGACCGCCATCCCGGCGCTCATCGAGCGCAGCGTCACGAGCAGGCCGCGGACCCGAGGATCGCGGAGCATCGCCGTCACCGCCTCGTCGAGCGCGTGGAGCGACAGCGCCTTCTGCGCGCGCACCTGCCAGAAGCGCGGCTTTCCGACGATGTCGACCACGGGGCCGTCGATGGTTATGGTGAGCCAGGTCCCGCTCGGAACGGCCGCCCTGCGCCGCAGCGCGCGCAGCGGCAGCAGGAGCACGTCGACGAGGAGACCGAGCAGCCTGAGGACGATCATCGCTCCACCATAGTCGTGCACCACCCAGGCTCCGAGATGACTGCACGATCACACCCACCGAGACCCTCCGACGCGAGCCGGGCGCGCT
>JAHBWF010000027.1 GCA_019637105.1 Labilithrix sp. | reverse complement strand
GCGCCGGCGGCCGCGAGCGCCGCGAGGAGCCGCAGCGCGACCGAGCCCGAGCGCCGCCGTCGCGCGCCGCGTCCCTTCCGGCGGACGATCGACGCGGGCGCGCGGCCGGCGCTGGCGTAGACTGGGAGCGTGCGATGGTCGAAGAGATGGCTCGCGGTCGCCGTGGCGGTCGCCTCCGGCGTGGCGCCGATCGCGGCGTGCAGCGAGGGCGATCCGCCGGCGGGCGGCGCACCTCCGGACGGCGGCGACGCGACGCGCCTCGACGACGGCCCCGCGGCCGACGGCGACGCGACGGCGGCGACCGTCGACGACGCCGGGGCGGACGCGTCGCGCTGCGACGACGTCGGGCTGGTCGCCGCGTACGCGTTCGACGAGCTCGCGGGAGCGCTCGTGCGCGACTGCGGTCCGCTCGGGCTCGACGGCACGCTCGAGGCGGCCGACGCGAGCGCGACGCGCGGCACGCGCGACGGCGGCGGCGCGCTCGAGTTGGCGCCCGGCGAGGGGTTCGTCTCGATCGGGCCGCGCGCCGAGCTGGAGCTCACGGGCGCGTTCAGCGTGGCGGCCTTCGTCCGGAGCGACGTCGCGCCGAGCGCCGAGGTCGGCGTCGTCTGGCATCGCCCGGATCTCGGCTGGGAGCTCGCGCTCGACGGCGGCGGCGCGCTCCACGTCACGCTCGGGCTCGCGCTCGGCGAGTCCCTCGACGCGACCTTCCCGGCCCTCACGCCCGGCAGGTGGACGCACGTGGCCTTCGTCTACGAGCCGGGCTTCCGGCTCGAGCTCTTCGTCGACGGCCAGAGCGTCTCGCGCCTCACCGCCGTCGACGGCGGACCGCTTCCTCCGGCGAGCGTGGCGCCGCCGACCGAGCCGACGAGCGTGCGCCTCGGCCACCTGCCCGGGACGCCGTCGACCTGGCGCGGCGGGATCGACGAGGTGCGCATCTACAACCGCTGGCTCAACGACAGCGAGATCGCCGCCCTCGCCGCGCGGTGATCGGATCGCCTCGACCCGCGCCCCCGTCCGCGACGTCCGGTCCCTCCCCGCTGGCCCGCTCGCCGGCCCGGCGCGGCACGGGCCACGCCGGCGGGGATGCAGACCGCCGAAATCACACGCCTGCGATCGAGGCACGGGCCGTGCTCGATGCGGCGCGTGGTGGCACGGCCGTCCCGCGCTAAGCTTCTCTCCGTGACCTCGCTGCGTGCTCGCTCGCTCCAGCATGTCCGGCCCGTCGTGCCGCTCGACTTCCCCTCGAGCGAGCCGGAGCACGAGCGCATGGGTCAGGGCGCGCGCCACTATCTGCTTTGCAAGGCCCTCTACGAGATCCTCCGCGCGGCCGTCGGCGACGACGGCACCGTCTCGTGCGACGCCTTCGTCTACTTCGACGCCGCGAACCCCGATCGCAAGCTGGCGCCCGACGGCGCCGTCAAGCTCGGCGTCCCGCAGCACCTCTTCGACTCCTGGAAGACGTGGGAGCGCGGGACGCCCGAGCTCGCGTTCGAGATCCTCTCCCCGAGCGACGCGCCCGAGCGCTGGACCTTCGACGAGAAGCTCCGGCGCTACCGCGCCCTCGGCGTCTCGGAGCTCGTGGTCTTCCACACCGACGGCGAGCCGGGGCGCCGCCTCCGCGTCTGGGACCGCATCGACGACGATCTCGTCGAGCGCGTCGTCGTCGACGAGCGGACCCCCTGCCTCACGCTCGACGCCTTCCTCCTCGTCGCTCCGGTCGACGAGCTCGACACCGGCGTCCGCCTCGCCCGCGACGCCGACGGCCGCGAGCTCGTCCCCACCGCCCAGGAGGCCACGCGCCTCGCCGAGGCCGCGCGCCTACGCGAAGCCAACGCGCGGGAGGAAGAGGCTCGCGCCCGCAAGCTCGCCGAGACCGAACGTCTACGCGAAGCCAACGCGCGGGAGGCGGAGGCCGCCGCGCGCGCACACGCCGAGGCCGAGCGCCTACGCGAAGCCAACGCGCGGGAGGAAGAGGCTCGCGCCCGCAAGCTCGCCGAGACCGAACGCCTACGCGAAGCCGACGCGCGGCGCGACGCCGAGGCGCGCCTTCGCGAGCTCGAGCGCCGGCTCGCCGAGCTCGAGGCCCACGCCTCCCGCTCGCGCTGACGAATCCGCCGAGGGGGGGCACGGCTCGGCGCCCTCGCGCGGAGGGAGGGCGTGCGGTCAGCGGCCTCGGGGTTGGAGGCGGCGGAGGGCGTTCGCGGGACAGGCCACGGAGCCGACGGCCGGGGCTCCGGCGATGGCGAGAATTCCGAACAAAACCGCTGAAGTTCCCAGGCCACCTAGCATCGTGAAGAGGTTGTCGAGCAGCATCGTGCACCTACCTTGAACGACCAATTCTGACTGGCCGGCCAGGATGTTCTGGCCGGGTGGCCAGTTTGTCAAGGTGTGCGGTCGCGCTTTGTGTCCGTCGCCTCGTCGACGCGGCGCGCGAGGGCCCGGTGGCGACCGTCAGAGCTCGAACAGGCTCATCGTCGTCGCCTCGAGGGCGCGCAGCGTCTCGGCCTCGACCTCGCGCGAGACCGGATCGATCTCCTGCTGGAGCGCCAGCCCGTCGAGCGTCGCGAGGATCAGGCGCGGGATCACCTCGACGGAGACCTTCGGCTTGAGGCCCATCGCGACCAGGTGCTCGAGCCCGGCGTCGATCATCTGCCGGCACGCGCGCTGGAGCGCCTCGCCGCACGCCTTCCGGATCCGCCCGTTCTGCCGCGACAGGACGTGAAGCTCCGTCAGGACGCGCATCTCACGGACGCCGTCGCGCCGCACCGCCCACATCTCCGTGAGCGCGCGGTGGATCCGCTCGAGCGGCGGGCCGTCCTGCGCGAAGACCGCGCGGATGCGAGCCTCGACGACCTCGCAGCACCGATCGAGGACGCGCTCGAGGAGCTCCTCCTTGCTGTCGAAGTGGTAGTGGACCGCGCCCTTGCTGAGGCCCGCGGCGTCGGCGATGTCCTGCACGCTGGTGTTCGCGATCCCCTGCTTCGCGAGCACGCGGATCGCCGCGTCGAGCACCTGCGCGCGGCTCGCCTCGCTCTTCTTGTAGCCGCTCCTCCGACCGATCCTGACCAAGCAGTCAGGATTCTAGACCGCCGAACGGTCTGCGGACCGAGTATTTCGAGCGCTCCGAGGAGGACGAGGACGACGTCGGCCCCTTCACGACCGTCGCCCCACGGGACCTACGGGGACCTACGGGAGGAGGGCCAACGAAGCGGCGCGACGGAGCGCGGCGGAGAGGACGACGCGGCCTTCGCCTCGGTCACAGCCGTCGATCCATGGGAGGAAGAGCCAACGAAGCCGCGCGACGGAGCGCGGCGGAGAGGACGACGCGGCCTTCGACCATCCACGGCCTTCGCCTCGGTCACAGCCGTCGATCCATGGGAGGAAGAGCCAACGAAGCGGCGCGACGGAGCTCGGCGGAGAGGGCCATCCTCACCCCGAGATCGGAAACGCGTCGGACCGACCCTCGGACTCTGTCGAACGTCATCCCTCGTGTCTCGTCCGTCACGGACTCGACGACGAGCACACTCGGGCGGGTCCACGACGAGGGGAGCGAGCCGGGCGGGGTTCCAGCCCGCCTCCGGCGTCAGGACTCGCGCGGCTTGCCGGTCTTCAGCTCGCCCATGCGCTTCGGCAAGAGGCCGACGACGGCGATGATCGCGCCGATGCGCGCGCCGAGGGACGCGGCGCCGCCGCGGACGGCGGCGAAGGCGAGCGCGAGCTTCCGGAGCGTCGGCGAGTACGGGTACCACCAGGTCTCGCGCGGCGCGCGGTTGCGGTCCACGACGAGGAGCCGCGGGCGCGTGAGGTGCTCGAGCGCGAGCGGCGAGCCGGTGATCCCCCAGCCGCTCTCCCCGACGCCGCCCCACGGCACCGACGCGATCGCCCCCGTGAAGGAGTGGTTGTTGATCGTCACGACGCCCGCGCGGAGGCGCCGCGCGAGCCGTTCGCCGAGGCGGACGTCCGCCGTCCACACGCTCGCCGTGAGCCCGTAGCGCGACGCGTTCGCGCGCCGGACCGCCTCCTCCACGTCGGCGACGGCCGTGATCGGCACGACCGGGCCGAAGGTCTCGTCGGCGATGAGCGCGTTGTCGTCGGCGTCGATCTTCACGACCGTCGGCCGGTAGCCGAGCGCCGTCGCCTCCGACTCGATCCCCTCGCCGCCCTCGAGGACCTCCGCGCCCGCCGCGCGGGCCGCGGCGACGTGGCGCTCGACGACGCGCCGCTGCGCCTCGGTGGTGAGCGGCCCGACGTCCTGGCCGAATCGGAGCGCCTTGGTCGCGGCGACGACCTTCGCCGTGAAGACGTCGGCGACGCTCTTGTCGACGTACACGCGCTCGACGGCGCCGCAGTTCTGGCCCGCGTTCATCATCGCGCCCCACACGACGCCGTTCGCGGCGCGGTCGAGATCGGCGTCGGCGAGGACGATCGCCGCGTCCTTCCCGCCGAGCTCGACGGAGCACGGGATCAGGCGCTCCGCGCAGGCGTGCGCCACCTTGCGCCCCGTCGCGGTGCTGCCCGTGAAGACCACGAGATCGACGTCGGCGTCGACGAGGCGCGCGCCCACGTCTCCCCCGCCCTGGACCACGCCGAGCAGGCCGTCGGGCAGGACGCCGTCGAAGAGCTGCGCCACGAGCTCGCCGGTGCGCGGCGTGATCTCGCTCGGCTTGAAGACGATCGCGTTGCCGGCGAGGAGCGCCGGGACGATCGTCCGGAGCGGGAGCGCGAAGGGGAAGTTCCACGGCATGATGAGCGCGATCGTCCCGCGCGGGTCGCGGTGCACCCAGCCGCGCTTCTTCGGGTAGGAGAGCGCGTCGATCTCGGCCTCGAACGGCTCGAGCTCCTCGGTGACGAGCTCGGCCCAGTAGCTGACGACGTCGGCGCTCGCGAGCACCTCGCCGAGCAGCGCCTCGACGTCGGGCTTGCCCGTCTCGTCGTGGACGAGCTGCGCGATCTCTTCGGCGCGCTCGAGGATTCGCTTCTTGACCTTGCTGACGGCCTTGATGCGCTTCGCGATCGGGACCTCCGCCCACTTCTCCTGAGCGGCGCGCGCGCGGCGAACCACGCCGGCGACGTCCTCGAGCGGGGTCGCCTCGACGGCGCCGAGCTCCTTGCCCGTCGCGGGGCTCTTCGTCGCGAACACCATGGCCGAGCTGTCCGACTGCGCAGATTGCGGTTCGAGGTTCATGAGCGGGGCCGCGACTATACCGCGTGACCCTGACCGCGCCTCTCGGATATGCGCCGCCGAGCGCCGCGGGCGCCCGAGCTCGGGATTTCGGCCGCCGCGCCGAGCCCTCGGCCCTCGCCCGCCGGCGCGGCTCGGGTTCCTCGGTCGCCGCTCGGCCTCGCCGAGCCGTCGGCGTGCCCCGTCCGCGCTCCGCCGCGGACCGTCGAGACAGCGCGTTCGCGGAGTCGGCGCGGCTGGCACAGTCCGGCACGAGGATCCCCGAGAAACGCACGCGCCCTCGCCCTTGCTCCGCTGGTACGGCCGTTGCGGAGCGGCTCGGCCATGCGCGTTCGCTTCCTCTTCCCGCTCCTCGCCGCCGCTCCGTTGTTCACCGGGTGCTCCGCCGTCGGCTCGCTGTTCCACGGCGACGATCCTTGCTCGCAGAGCGCCGCGCTCGGCGAGGAGGAGAAGGAGCCGGGCGGGATCCACGGCTTCGCCTCGGAGAGCGAGCTCGACGCGTACATCGCCGCGATCGAGGCGAAGAGCCGATCGGCCGGAGGCGGCTCGTCCGGCCGGTGCCGCGGCGACGAGGCGCTCGGCGCGCCCAACGCGAGCGCGGACGACAGCGAGAGCGCCGGCGCCGCGCCGTCGGCGAACGAGGAGATCACCAACAACCAGGAGGCCGGCGTCGACGAGGGCGGCATCGTCAAGAACGTCGGCGATCACCTCGTCGTGCTGCGCAAGGGTCGCCTCTACGTGGCGAACGTCGCCGACGGAAAGGCGCCCTCGCTCGGCGACTCGATGCGCGTCGCGCGCGTCGACGGGCTCAACGCGAACGTGTGGTACGACGAGATGCTCGTCAAAGGCGACCTCGTCTACGTCGTCGGCTTCCGCTACGGCATCTCGGTCGCGGACGGGCAGGAGAGCGTCCGCGGGGCGACGGAGATCGACACGTTCCGGTTGACCGACGGCAAGCTCACGCGCCTCGGATCGATGTTCCTCGAGTCGAACGACTACTACTCGGGACACAACTACGCGAGCCGCATGGTCGACGGGAAGCTCGTCTTCTACATGCCGCATTACCTCGGCCGGCGCGCCGACGACAAGCTCGCGTACCCGCGCGTGCTCACGGCGGACGACGCGGGCAAGTTCAGCGTGGTCGGACCGATCTTCGGCGCGCTCGACGTCTCGACGTCGCTCACGAAGCCGCACTATCCGACCTTCCACACGGTGGTCCAGTGCGACCTGCCGGACACGGGCGATCTCGCGTGCCACGGGCGCAGCGTGATCGGCAGCGGCTGGCGCGAGAACTACGTCTCCCCGAACGCGGCCTACCTCTGGGCGAGCTCGCACGTGTACCGCTTCGACTTCAAGTCGCTCGAGGTCACGTCGCACGCCGCCGGAGGGCATCCGCTCGATCAGTTCTCGTTCCGCGAGTCGGCGGACAAGCTGCTCGTCGCGGTGGACGCGACCAGCCCGTACTCGAGCGACGCTCAGGGCCCCGGCGCGGCGCTGCTCTCGCTCCCGCTCGCCGCGTTCGACAAGAGAGGGGACCAGACCGCCTCCTCGACGCCGCTCCGGGAGAAGGGCTTCCTCGCGAAGAACCGCTTCGTCGGCGACGTGCTCGTCGCGGCGGTCAGCGACGGCCATCCGTACGGCCAGGATGCGGCCCAGTCCGAGCTCGTGACGCTCGACGCGGCGACCGGCGCGATCCAGCGCGCGCCGACGCGCTCGGTCGCGCGCATCGAGCCGCTCGGCGAGCGCCGCGCCCTCGTCGTGACCGCGAGCGACGACGGCGCCGGCATCACGCTGACGTCGCTCCTGGTCGACGCGCCCGGGCTGCCGCTCTCGCGCGTCACCCTCGACGGCGCGGCGCAGGGCGAAGGTCGGAGCCACGGCTTCTTCTTCAAGCCCGACGCCAGCGGCGGCGGCACGATCGGCTACGCCGTCGTGTCGCCGCCGGAATACGGCGCCGGCTACGGATGGGGCAACGGCATCTCGAACCTCGGCTTCTTCGACGTCACCAAGACCGGCACGATGTCGGCCCTCGGGATCGTCTCGGCCGGCGACGTCGAGGGCACGTGCGAGACGTCGTGCGTCGACTGGTACGGCAACACGCGCCCCATCTTCCTGCGTGACCGCGCGTTCGCGCTGATGGGGAGCGAGCTCGTCGAGGTCGCCCTCCGGCCCACCGCCAAGCGCCTCGGCGACGCGGTGATCCTCGCCTCCGACGAGGCGCCGACCGGCCAGCAGTAAGCTCCGCACCCGGCGCGCGAGCGTGGCACAATGGCGCCCTCGTCGAAGGGAGAGGTCATGGCTGCTCGCTCGCTCGTCTCGTTCGCCTTGCTCGCCGCGGCCTCCGCCGCCGTCGTGACCTTCGCGGCGTGCGGCTCCGACGACTCGGACGTCACCCCGCCGGACGCGAGCTCGCCGGCGGAGGACGGCGGCGACGAGGCGGCGACGGACGCGGACGGCCCCGCGGACGCCGGCCTCGACGCGCCCGTCGTCGTGCCCGACGCCGGGTGGGTCGGCCCCGACGGGGGGATCTCCGGGGCGATGAACTTCTTCGTGACGAGCAAAGGAAAGGGCAACGGCGGCGACTTCCGCGCGGACCCGAGCGACGCCGACGGCCTCGCGGGCGCCGACGCGTTCTGCAAGTCGCTGGCGGAGGCCGTCTCGCCCGTCCTCGGCGCGAAGACGTGGCGCGCCTACCTCAGCACGTCGACCGTGACCGCGCGCAGCCGCATCGGCCCCGGCCCCTGGGTCAACGCGAAGGGCGTCGTCATCGCGAACGACACCGCGCACCTCCACGACGAGGGCGCTCCCAACCTGCTCAGCCTCGACACCAACCTCGACGAGAACGGCGAGCCCGTGCCGATCTCGGGCCCGAACGAGCACGACATCCTGACCGGCGCCACCGCGTCCGGCGGCTCGGCGGCGGACACCTGCGCGAACTGGACGAGCAGCGCGACCGACGTGAAGGGTCAGGTCGGCCACAGCAACCGCAACGGCGGCGGCTCGGCGCCGACCTCGTGGAACGCGTCGCACGCCTCGTTCGGCTGCGCCGAGGCGGGCGAGAACAGCGTCCGGCGCGGCGGCGGACGCGGCTCGATCTACTGCTTCGCGAACTGACGCGTCTCGACGGCCTCCGCCGCGGCGGGGCCCGGCTCGAGCAGGAACGACGCGACGCGCTCGGCCACGACGGGCGAGAAGAGGATGGCGAGGTGCGCCGGCCCCTCGACCTCGACGTCCCGCCCGCCGCGCTCCACGAGATACGACGTCTCCTTCGGGTAGACGACGTTGTCGTGGGACGAGAACACCGACAAGGTCGGGAGCGTCAGCGCGTAGCCGGCGTGCGCCGCGAGGAGCTTCGAGCCGCGGCGGAGGCTCGTCGCGCCGAGCCCGACGATGGGCCCGCGCCACGCGACGCCGGCGTGCGGCGTGGCGATCGTGACGCAGCGCCGGACCTTCCGCGCCTCGACGCGCAGCATCTCCATCGCGACGAGGCCGCCCATCGAGTGGCACACGAGATCGACCGCGGCGCTGCCCGTCTCGCGGCAGACGCGCGTCACGAAGCGATCGAGGCGGCGCGCGTTCGACTCGATCGACAGAAACCACGGGTAGTTGAAGCCGTAGAGCGGTCCGATGCCTCGTTGCGCGAGCGCTCGCCCGAGCCCGACGAAGCCCACGCGGTTCTGCATGTAGCCGTGGACGAAGACGACGGGCACCCCCGAGGGCGCGCGCGCGCGACGCCCGCCGAAGGGCTCCATCCGGTAGCCGTACAGATAGAAGAACGGCAAGAGCGGCTGCGTCAGCGCGGCGAGGATCGCCTCGCGCGCGAGC
The DNA here is from genome assembly GCA_019637105.1 of Labilithrix sp. GTDB lineage: Bacteria > Myxococcota_A > Polyangia > Polyangiales > Polyangiaceae > Labilithrix. The sequence continues at coordinate 52,797 of JAHBWF010000027.1, read as the reverse complement.
TCGCGGAGGGAGATCCCGACGCCGCGCGCCGACGTGTGACGGCGCATGAGGAAGAAGGAGCCGAGCGCGTAGACGACGATCGCCGCGGCGAGCCCGGAGGCCGCGACGAGGAACGTCCAGACGATCACGTCGAACGCGCGCATCCCAGGCCGACTCTACTTTAGCCGCCTTCCGCCGCGGCGCGCTCGCCGCGCGCCTGGTCCACGCGCCCGAGGGCCTGTGCCAGTGGCACACATCTCGACTGCGCCACTTGGATCTCAAGTCAATGAAACCATGTCCCATTTTACCCGCCCGTGCCGCGGCACGCTCCGTGCTCATGTGGGCGGCATGTTCGCGAAGACCCGCCTCCTCGCCGTCAGCAGCCTCACCCTCCTCGCCGCGCTCGCCCCGTCCGTCGCCGGATGCAGCGACGACGGCACCCCCGCGAGCCAAGGGCGCGAGGAGGGCCAGACCGAGTTCGAATCGGCGCCCCCCGTCGGCCACGCCGGCGGCTCCTTCAGCGGCGGACGCGGCAGCGCCGAGTCGGGCAACGACAGCGCGGCGCCGTCGGGCGGGAGCCCGGCCGCGATCGCGCTGGCGAAGCCGGAGGAGACGGACATCTACCGCGTCGACGGCGATCGCCTCTACTTCCTCAACAGCTACCGAGGGCTCATGGTGTTCGACATCACGAACGCCGACGATCCCAAGCTGCTCGGCCGGGCGCCCGTCTTCGGCACGCCGGTCGAGATGTTCGTCCGCGACGGCGTCGCCACGATGGTGGTCGGGGACTGGTACGGCAACGCGCCCGACGGCTCGCCGTTCCACGGCTCGGTGGTCCGCACCGTCGACGCGCGCGATCCCGCGAACATGAAGGCCGTGGGCGAGGTCCAGGTCAAGGGCTGGGCGCGCGACATGCGCGTCGTCGGCAAGAACCTCTTCATCGTGAGCGAGGACTACGGCTGGAGCTACGGCGGCTGGTACGGCGGCTACTACGGCGGCGCGACGTCCGACGCCGCCTACCCGGGCATGGGGTACTACGGCGGCGCGAGCAAGGTCGTCATCTCGAGCGTCACGTTCGGCAAGTCCGCGCCCGTCCTCGCCGACACCAAGGAGTTCGACGGCTACTCCGGCGCCTTCAACGTGACGCCGAGCTCGATCCTGATGGCGCACGACGTCCTCGCCGACAACGGGTCGGGGCAGAAGCAGCCGACCGGCAAGAGCGCGATCGACTACTTCGTGTTCTCGGATCTCGACGGGAGCATCATCCCGACGGGCTCGTTCGAGGTCGACGGCCTCCTCAACGGCTGGAGCGCCGACAACGGGCGGTGGAACATCGACCTCGACGGCGACACGGCCTCGGTGATCACCTGCGCCGGGGCCGACTACGGCTACTGCAACGGCCAGGGGGGCTACAAGCTCACGACCGTCGACTTCACGAACCCCGCCGCGCCGGTGAAGCTCGCCACGCTCGACATCGCGTCGCAGGGCTGGGCCGCCACCGCGCGCTTCGCCCACAAGCGCATGTACCTCTCGCCGCGCGAAGGCGCGTGGTCGGAGAGCGGGCAGCAGGCGCCCACGCCCGTCCAGATCTACGACCTCTCGAACCCGGCGGCGCCGGCGCTCGCGGGCTCGACGAACATCAACGGCGCCGTCTGGCTCTTCATGCCGATGGGCGCCGATCGCCTCTTCGCCCTCGGCAACGAGTACGGCAGCGGCTACTCCTCGAGCAAGGTCGCGCTCCGCCTGCTCGACGTCTCCGACCCGACGCAGCCGTCGGTCATCGGCACCTCGACGTTCGGCGACGGCTGGGCGTGGACGCCCGCGGCCGGCACCTTCAAGGCGTTCACCCGCGACGACGAGAAGAAGCTCGTCGTCCTCCCCTTCAGCGGGTGGAGCTCGTCGACGTACGAGTACATGAACGGCGTCCAGCTGATCGAGTACGACACCGGCGCGATCACGACGAAGGGCGCGGCCAAGTCGAAGGGCTGGGTCGAGCGCGGCGTCTTCGTGAAGAATCGCCTGGTCTCGCTCTCGGATCAGGCGCTCAGCGTCATCGACTACTCGAACCGCAACAGCCCGAAGGTCGTCAAGGAGCTCACCCTGGCGCGGAACGTCGTCTCGGCCGAGCCCAACGGCGCGACGATCGCCCAGCTCTCCACCGACTGGTGGGGCTACGACAACCGGAAGAGCGAGCTCCGCGTCCTGCCGATCGCGAACGCCGAGGAGAACGTCGCGGCGACCGGCGCGCCGTCGCTCGCGATCGACGGCTCCGACGCCCGCGTCTTCCGCAACGGCGACCTCGCGTACGTCGTGACGACGCTCTACCCGAAGCCCGGGAGCTCCGGCCCCTGGTACGCGACGCCGCGCGTCCAGGTCGTCGATCTGGCGAACGGCGGCGCGACGCCGCTGGGCTCGATCGAGCTGCCGCAGGAGACCAACGGCTCGTACTGGTCGTGGTGGGGCGGCTGCTACTACTGGGACTGGTACGACGGCTCGAACGCCGTTCAGGTCGGGGGCGACGCCCTCGCCTTCCGCCGCACGCGCGGCTCGTACAACCCGAACACCGGCGACTACGAGTTCGACCAGAAGCTCTACGTCGTCGACATCTCGGACCCGAACGCGCCGAAGCTCACCTCGACCACCATCACGCCCGACACCGACTCGTGGTGGGGCAACATGAAGGTCGTCGGCGACACGCTGTACACGACGCACTACGAGTGGAAGTCGAAGCCGATCGCGAACCCCGATCCGAACGGCCCGCAGCAGACGTACTGGGTCCGCTACTACCTCGACCAGATCGATCTCTCCGATCGCGCGAACCCGAAGGTCGGCAAGCGCATCAACGTCCCGGGCCTGCTCGTCGGCGCGAGCGAGACCGATCCGTCGCTCCTCTACTTCGTCGACTACCGCTGGTACGACGGCTACTCCAACGCGCCGAAGGACGAGATCGCCGTCGCCCGGATCAAGGACGGCAAGGCCTACCTCCAGTCGAGCACGCTCATCGACGGCTGGGTCGGCAACGTGTTCGTGCGCGGCGACAAAGCGTACATGAGCGCGCAGGAGTACACGCAGCCGAACCAGGCGAACCCGAACGGCTCGAGCAGCGTGAAGCTCCACGAGCTCGACCTCACCGACCCGAAGAAGCCGGTGGACCGCGCGTCGGCGGCGAAGGACGGCTGGGGCTGGCTCGTCGACGTCGAGGGCGACCGCGCCATCATCACGTCGGGCTGGGGCCAGGTCGGCCTCGACATCTACAAGCTCACGCCGAACCAGGCGCCGGTGTACTCGCAGTTCGCGCGCACGCGCGGGTGGTGGCCGAGCGCCATCTCGCGCCAGGGCGGCGATCTCTACCTCTCCACCGGCTACTGGGGCGTGCAGAAGCTCGCGCTGAAGTAGCGCGCGGCCACGACCGGACGGCGCAGGCGCCCTGCCTCCCACGCGGAGGCGGGGCGTCCGCGCGATCGGGCCGGGCCGCGGCGCCGGCCCGCACGCCTCCGACGGGCCGGCGATCTTTGCTAGGGTAGCGTCGTGGACCTCGCCGTCATCGAAGCGCTCTATCCCGATCACGTCGCGCAGCAGGAGCGCCTCTACGCCCAGGCGCTCCGCGAAGCGGGCTTCGACGCCGTCGTCGTCCACTCGGGCACGCCGCAGAAGAAGACGTCCTACGACGACCAGTACTGGCCGCTCCGCCCGACGCCGTTCTTCCACCACTGGGTCGCGCTCTACGAGCCGGGCTGCTTCCTCGTGGTCGAGGCCGGGGCGAAGACGCGGCTCTACTGGCCGGAGTGCAAGGACTTCTGGGAGCGCCCTCCGCCGCCGGAGTCGACGGCGTTCTTCGACGTGCTCGACGTCCGCCGCGTCGCTGCGCCCGAACTGCCCGCGGGAAAGCGCGTGGCGTGGCTCGGCGACGACACCGCCCGCGCGGCCGCGCTCGGGATCGCGAGCGCGGACCAGAACCCCGCGGAGCTGCTCGCCGCGCTCGACCGCCTCCGCACGACGAAGACGCCGTACGAGATCGCGTGCCTCGTCGAGGCCAACCGGCGCGCCGCGCTCGGGCACGAGGCGGTGCGCCGGGCCTTCGCCGAGAGCGACCGCTCCGAGCTCGACCTCCACCTCCTCTACCTCCAGACCACACGCCAGGACGATCCCGAGACGCCGTACAAGAACATCGTCGCGACGGGACGGAACGCCTCGATCCTCCACCACGTCAGCTACGGGCGCGACGCCACCCGCGCGGAGTCGCTGCTCCTCGACGCGGGCGCGACCTGCCTCGGGTACTGCTCGGACATCACGCGCACGTGGGTGAAGACGGGCGGCGCGGCGAGCGCCGCGTTCATCGCGATCCTCGAGGGCATGGAGGCGATGCAGAAGCGCCTGGTCGCGCGCGTCACCGCCGGCGCCCCCTACGAGGACCTGCACGACGAGTCGCACCGCCAGGTCAGCGCCATCCTGAAGGAAGCCGGCGTCGTCAAGGCGTCGGCCGACGAGATCGACGCCAAGGGGATCAGCCGCGTGTTCTACCCGCACGGCCTCGGCCACTCGCTCGGGCTCCAGACGCACGACGTCGGCTGCGCGGTCGTCAAGCCGAAACCGGAGAACCCGTTCCTCCGCAACACGTCGCGCATCGCCGAAGGTCAGGTGTTCACGATCGAGCCCGGGCTCTATTTCGTCGACTCGCTCCTCGCGCCGCTGCGGAGCACGCCCGAGGGCAAGCTCGTCGACTGGAACCTCGTCGAGGCGCTCTCCCCCCTCGGCGGGATCCGCATCGAGGACGACGTGCTCGTCACCGCGTCGGGCGCGCGGAACTTCTCGCGCGAGGTCTTGCCCCTCGGCGGCGGCCCCCTCGGCTGAACGCGGCCGCCGAGCGACGGAGCGCGAGCCGCCGAGCCGCGTCGGCAGCGCGGCGCCGTGGCGTCACGCCTTCGTCGTGCGTCGCGGCGCCGGGCGCGGCGCCGTGGCGTCACGCCTTCTTGAGGTCGAGGGACGCCGAGTTGATGCAGTAGCGCAGCCCCCCGCGATCCGGCGGGCCGTCGGGGAAGACGTGGCCGAGGTGCGCGCCGCACTGCGAGCACGTGACCTCGGTGCGGACCATGAAGTGCGAGCGGTCCTCCTCCGTGGCGACGTTCCCCTCGTGCGCGGGTTGCGTGAAGCTCGGCCACCCGCTGCCCGAATCGAACTTGTCCTCGGAGCGGAAGAGCTCGGCGCCGCAGCAGACGCACCGGTACGTCCCCGCGTCGTGGCAGTCCCAGTACTTCCCGGTGAACGCGCGCTCCGTCCCCTTCCGGCGCGTGATCTCGTACTGCTCGGGCGTGAGCTCGGCCTTGTATTCGCTGTCGGTCTTCTTCGTCATGGGAGATCGCTCGCTTCGGTACGCCCGAGAGCATAGACCGGTTCCGGGCGCTCTGCCGGCGGCTCAGCCGCCGCCGCCGTGGCCGCCGCCCCCGCCCCCCGGCCGGCCGGGGCCCCAGCGGTAGCCGGGGTGGATGAACGGACGGCCGAAGGCGAGGCCGAAGCCCGCGCGCGCGCGGGCGTAGAAATACGGATCGTCGACGAGCGTGTAGCGCTCGCGGGCCCAGTAGCCGCGAGGGGCGAGGCGCGCGGCCCAGTCGACCGGCCACGAGCCGTTCACCGGCGCCGGGACGGTCTTGAGGAACGCGAGGTCGACGACGGCGATGCCGATGCCCGCCGCCTGCCACGCGCGGAAGCTCGCGTGGAGGTCGTCCTCTTCGACCTCGGCGTCGTCGAGGTCCTCGACGACGTAGACGACGCGCGTGACGGCGCGCGCGCGCAACGTCTCCGCGTCCGGGAGATCGGTCGGCGTCAGCATGTAGCGGTTGTCGAACGTCTCGTCGCCGGGATCGTCGAAGCGATACGCGAGGCGCCACGAGTCGAGCAGGAACACGGGGTGCGCCCGCTCGAGCGCGTTCGCCTCGGGCGGAGGGAGGCGCGGCGAGAACGCGATCAAGCCGGCGAGCGTCTCGTCGGCCGGGACGAGGCCGTCGTGCGCGGGCCAGTTGTTGAACGTCACGACGGGCGCGATCGGCTCGCGCGCGTCGCGGCTCAGGCGCGCCGCGAACGCGGCGGACGCCGCGCCGCGGAGATCGACGATCCAGAGCGTGTCCGCCGGGAGCCCGACCGCCGCGACGTGCGCCGCGGCCGCGGCCGCTTCGCGCGCGACCTCGAGGCGCTGCACGTCGGGCAGCGCGGCGTGACCCGCCATCGGATCGGCCGCCGAGACGAGCGTGCCCTTGTAGTAGCGCGCCCACGGGCTCTCCGGCGCGAGCTGCCAGCGGGCCGCGAGGCTCGACGACGACGGGACCTCGTACTCGCGCAGCGCGGGGACGTCCTCCGACCAGAACGCCACGCTGACCGAGGGCGTCCACGGGCGGAGGCCGCAGCCGGTCACGCCGACGAGCGCGACGGGGAGGATGCCCAGGCGCGCCCTCACGGCGCGGCCTCCAGCGGAGCGCGGGCGGCGACCGCCGACGCGTCCTCGACGAAGACCGGCAGCGCGAGGGCGTCGTGCGAGCAGTGCGACGTCGGCGAGAGGCGCGCGAAGTACCCCGCGAAGGCGCCGTCCATCAGGTAGACGCCGAGCGTGACCAGGCGCGTCCCCCACGGCGTCGCCAGCGGCGCCTGCGGGACGAACCGCTGCGCGATCCACGCCTGCCCCGCGTCGTTCGCGCCGAGGCTCGGCCCGGCGGGCGCGGGCGCGACCGCGTGCGCGCGGGCGGCGGCCTCGCCGGAGCAGCGCTCGACGTCGGCGACCGCCGCGAGGATCTCGCGGAACTCCTCCGGGCTCGTGAGCGCGCCGACGAAGACGTGGTCGCCGACGCGCGAGAGATCGCGCTTCACGACCCACGACGCGCGCGCGCGCTCGAGCTCGCCCCGCTCGAGGTCGGAGAAGGCGACGGTCTCCGGGAAGACCTCGGCGGCGGCCGCGCGGTCGTGCGCGAACGCCCGCGCCATCGCCAGCTTCGACTGCGCGTGGATGCACGCGAAGCTCGACAACGACGCGAGGGCGCCCGCGGCCGTCGCCCGCGCGAGCGCGGCGACGTTCCCCTGCCCGGCCATCCACTCGACCGGGTAGAAGCGGTAGAGCGCGGCGACCCGCTCCCCGCGGACGGCCACGCCGCCGCCGGCCGCCTCGACGAGCGCGGTGGGGCTCACGCGGACCGCGCGACCTCCGCGTTCGCGGACCAGGCGCTCGAGCAGCGCGCACACCTGGAGGTCCTCCGCGTAGGCCGTCGCGTACGCGAGCGCGACGACGCCGCGCGGAGAGCCCGGCCCGCCCGATCGCTCCACCAGCCGATCGGCGAGGCGGCCGGCGACGAACGTGGGATCGCGGAGCGGGCCCGCGAGTCCGCGCGCGAGGCCCGCGGCGCGCGCCAGCCGCGGCAGGGCGAGCGTCTCGTTGTAGCCGCCCGGACAGTCGGCGTTCACCTCGCACGCGACGAAGCGGCCGTCCTCGCGGAGGAGCAGATCGACCCGCGCGACCGAGCCTGCGTCGCCGCCCGCGCGCGACGCGGCGGCGAGGCGCTCGACGTCCGGGTGCAGCCGGTAGCGCGCGCGCTCTTCCGGATCGGAGGCCGCGCGGTCGGCGGCCGCCGAGACGAGCGCCCAGGCCCGCTCGGCGACGCGGACGGCGTCCCGGTGCGCCGCCGCCGAGAGGACCAGCGGGTGCAGATCGACGCGGCGCTTCCCGCCGACCCACGCGTCCCAGACGAGCCAGCGGTGCACGAGCTCGCGCTCGAGCGACGGCAGGCGGAGCGGCTCGGCCACCGGCAGCGCCTCCACGCGCGCGAGGGGGGCGGTCAAAGCATCCTCGCGCCGAGGCGCTCGAACAACGCGGGGTCCTCGGCGCCGAGGCCGTAGAAGAGGACGCCGACGTCGAGCGGGAGCACGTCGGCGCTCCACGCGCCGAGCGCGCGCGCGGTCGACTCCGCGTCGTCGAACCAGAGCTGGTGCGGCTCGTCGCCGAAGGCGACGTAGCGGAGGAACGGCGCGCCGGTCGGTCCGCGCTCGATCGGCGCGCGCGCGAGCGTCGCGATGGCGATCGCGTCGTGGTAGAGGACGGGCCGCCGGCCGCGCGGTCCGAAGTCCGTCCCGTAGAGCGGATACGAGACGTCCACGCGGGGGAAATCGCCCTTGGCGAGGCGGACCGCGTCGACCGCCCAGCCCGGATCGATCGTCGGCCCGGGCTCGCGCTCCGAGAAGTCGAGCGTCATGATGCGCATGCGGTCGACGTGGGGCGCGAGCTCCCGGCGCGCGAACGCCTCGCCGCCCGGAAGGTCGCTCGGCGCCGCCACCGACGGCGGGACGAAGACGTTGAGGCGCCGCGCCGGGCGGACGACCGCGGCGAGCTCGGCGACGAGCGCCGTGACGAACGGGCGGGCGTCGTCGGGGAGGCGCTGGAGATCGAGCTCCACGCCGTCCGCCGGCTCGATCACGAGCGGGAGCGTCTCCGCCAGGCGCCGACGCCACTCCGGGCTCTGGAGGAAGGCCCGGGTCTGCTGGCCGTCGTAGCGCTGCCCGCTCTCGTCGGTGAACGCCACGCCGAGGTGGACGCGGTAGCCGTCGCGCTTGAGGTCCTGCGCGAGCGCCGAGAGCGCCGTACGCGCGCTCGGATCGCGCGGGCCCACCGTCCCGTCCTCGCGCGGGACGAGGCACAGCAGGATGACCTCGCCGCCGCGGAGGACACGCTTCGCGCCGGCGCCCGCCAGGGTCGCGCGGCTCCAGGTGTCGAGCACGCACCCGTCCACCACCACCGAGGCCGTCCGCGGCGGGAGCGCCGGATCCGCGCCGAGGCCGATCTCCTCTCGCTGGCCGCCGCCGTCCGAGCCGCACCCCGCGAGGGAGCCGAGCGCGAGCGCGACGCTCGCCCCGAGTGCCAGGAGCCGCTTCGTCGTCATCGTCCCCACTCCATGCGAAGGCCGAAGGTCAAGCCGTTCAAGAGCTGGTGCTCGTAGAGGCGCGGGACCACCTGGAGGCACGCGCGCGTCGAGGGGTCGAGGCGACGGCACGCCTCGAGCTCGAGCTGCAGGAGGAACGTCACGGCCGACATCTCGAGCGGCGCGGTCTCCGCCCCGGCCGCGACGCTGCCGCCCATCGCCGCGATCGAGAACCCCGTGCGGACGGCGGCGGCCCACATGTTGCGCCGGTGCTTCCAGCGGCGCCCGACGCCCGGCAGGAGGAAGTCGCCGCGCATGGTGGACCAGGGCCGCAGCCGCGCGATCGAGCCGTCGAAGCTCGTGATCGTGGAGTCGTAGGCGCCGACCGACCAGAAGAAGGCCCCGCCGAAGAGCGGCACCTTCCAGCGATCGTCGATCGTGAGATCGACGTCGCCGCCGAAGCCGATCATCGCGAGGCCCCCGCTCGTCCGCACGCGCCCCGCGCGGATGTCGCGCGCGCTCGTCGTCACGCCCTTCGCGTCGAAGTCCGGCGTCTCCCGGAGCCACGCGCCGCTCACCGTCGTCGCGACCTGGAAGTCGAAGTCGGCGCGCGCGTCGCTCGCCGTGACGCTCGCGGCGACGACGAGCGAGGCGCCGGCGGTCCGTACGACCCACCGCGCGCCGGGCGTCGCTCTCCGCGTCGTGCCTCCGTTGCGCAACTCGACCCGAGGGTAGTGCGGGGCGCGACGCGGCGCTCGCGGAAACACGCGTCCCGCGCGCGATCGTTGCTAGTTGCAACGGACGGTCGCGAGCCGGTTCACACGGCGACCGCCGAGACGGCGGCTCCGCGCGCGACGGCGCGGTCGCGCGCGCCTCCGCGGCGATCTCAGCCGTCGCCGGCCGCGCGGGTCGCGTCTCGTTCGCCGGCGCGGACCTCGATGCCGGACGCGCGGCGGTGCCGCCAGCACATCCCGAGCTGCCGCGCGTCGTCGTCGAAGACCACCTCCTCGCAGCGGTGGCAGACGTAGAGCGCGGCGTACGCCTCCGGAGCGTTGAGGTAGTCGGCGACGAAGAGCGCGCTCACCCGGTCGCGGAGGCCCATGCGCGGCGCGTCGACCGGGAGCCAGGCGTCTTCACCGTCCGCGTCGACCGCGCGCCGGACGAAGCCGCGCTCGACGATCTCGCCGGCGAACGCGAGCGCGCCGCCGGCGAGCGCCGCCTTCTCGAGCGCGGCGAGCAAGCGCCCGCGCGTGCTCGTGAGGAGCGCCTGGATCGCCGCGGCCGAGACCGAGCCGCCCGCCGCGCCGGCGTCCGCGCGCTCGGCCACGGTGCGCTCGCCGTGGCGGCAGTGGCGCGTGGCGCGCGCGTACGGTCCGGCGAGCCACCGCGCGAGGTCGCCCTTGTCCCAGCCCTCCGCGATGCCGGCCATGAGCTCGAGGGCGGCCTCACGGCACTCGGCCGCCACCGACGCGCGCGTCGCTCCCTCCGCGAGCCTCGCGGGGCCGCGACGGCTGCCGCTGAAGGCCATGACGTATTTCACGCGCCCCGCTCCATGTAGGCGAGAGGCCTACCACAAGGGCCCTCGGTGTCCAGAGCCCCCGCCGGCGGGGCGCTCGGGCCGGGAATCGCCGGACCGGCCGCCGGATTCTCCACGTAGGATCGCGGCGTGGCTCGGAGTCGCGCCGTCCTCCTCGCCGTCGTCGCGGCGATCGTCGGGCTCGCCGCGTGCGGGCGCGCGGCGCCGTCGAGCGCGCTCGAGCGCGTCCGCGCGGCCGGCGTCCTCCGCTGGGGCGCCGACGTCCAGGGCGGCGAGCCCTTCGTCTACGGCGCTCCCGGCGACCCCGAGCGGCTCGTCGGGTTCGAGGTCGAGATCGCGGAGGCGATCGCGCGGGAGCTCGGGGTGCGCGCCGAGCTCGTGCAAAACGACTGGTCGAACCTCGTCCCGTCGCTCGAGCGCGGCACGTTCGACGTGGCGATGAACGGCCTCGAGGTGACCGACGCGCGGCGCGGGCGCGTCCTGTTCACGCGCCCCTACTACGTGTTCGCCGAGCGCCTGATGGCGCGCGCCGACGACGCGTCGATCGCGCCGAGCCTCCCCGCGCTCCGCGGCAAGAAGGTCGGCACGCTCGCGAACAGCCTCGCCTTCGAGATGCTCCGCGACGCCTCGGAGCCCGTGGTGTACGAGGGCGTCGAGGAGCCGTACGCCGATCTCGTGGCCGGGCGCACCGACGCCGTACTCCTCGACGACGTCATCGCCGCCCGCTACGGCGCGCCGCGCGCGGAGCTCCGCGTCGTCGGCGATCTCGGCGAGGGCTACTACGCGCTCGCGGTGCGACCGTCGGAGCCCGACCTCGCCGCGGCGGTCGACGGCGCGCTCGCCACCATCACGGCGTCGGGCGAGCTGCGCCGCATCCTCGAGCGGAGCCGGCTGTGGAACGCGCGCCAGGACAGGCTCGCCGGCTGGTCGGCGGCCGATCAGCGCGGGATGATCGGCGCGCCGCCGTCGCCCTCCCCGATGGGGCGGGGGCACGCCGCGCTCTTCTTGCGCGGCGCCGGCGTCACGCTCCTCGTCTCTGTGCTGGCGATGGCGCTCGCGATGCCGCTCGGGCTCGGGCTCGCGCTCGGGCGGCTCTACGGGGGTCCGCTCCTCGGGCGCCTCGCCGGCGCGTACGTCGAGCTCTATCGCGGCACTCCGGTGCTGCTCCAGCTCTACCTCCTCTACTACGGCCTCGCGCCGGTGCTGAGGCTCGACGCGCTCCCGGCCGCCGTGATCGGGCTCGGGATGAACTACGCCGCCTACGAGGCGGAGGTCTACCGGGCCGGGATCCAGGCCGTGCCGAGGGCCCAGCTGGAGTCGGCCCTGGCGCTCGGCATGACGACGCGGCTCGCGCTCCGGCGCGTCGTGCTCCCGCAGGCGCTCCGCCACGCGCTCCCCAACGTGACGAACGACTTCATCGCGCTCCTCAAGGACAGCTCGCTGGTGAGCGTGATCACGGTCGTGGAGCTGACGAAGCAGATGTCGATCACCGCCGTCGACGTCCGGAGCTGGATCGGGCCGGGGATCGCCTGCGCGGCGCTCTACTTCGCGATGAGCTACCCGCTCGGCGTGATGGCACGTCGCCTGGAGAGGAAGCTCGAGGGAGAGCGCGAGGCGGAGGCCGCGGCGTGATCGAGGTCGACGGCGTCAGGAAGGCGTTCGCGTCACGCGTCGTCCTCGACGGGGTGAGCGTCCGCTTCGAGCGCGGGCGGGTGTGCGCGCTGATCGGTCCGTCGGGCGGCGGCAAGTCGACGCTCCTCCGCTGCATCAACGGGCTCGAGCGCTTCGACTCCGGACGCGTCGAGGTCGACGGCCTCGTCCTCGGACCGAGCTCGGCGAGCGCGCGGCCCGGCGAGGCCGAGCGGGCGACCCTCCGCGCGATCCGCCTGAAGGCCGGGATGGTCTTCCAGCACTACGGTCTGTTCGCGCACATGAGCGCGCTCGAGAACGTCATGGAAGCGCCGATCCACGTGCGAGGCGTCCCGCGGGCGGAGGCTCGGGAGCGCGCCGCCCAGCTGCTCGCTCGGGTCGGCCTGTCGCACCGCCGCGACGCGTTTCCGCGCGAGCTGTCCGGGGGCGAGCACCAGCGCGTGGCGATCGCGCGCGCGCTCGCGATGGATCCGGAGGCGCTCCTCCTCGACGAGCCGACGAGCGCGCTCGACCCGGATCGAAAGGCCGAGGTGACGCGCGTGCTCGCCGACCTCGCCGGGGCGGGCGTGACGATGCTCCTCGTGACCCACGAGTCGGCGGTCGTCCGTGAGATCGCCGACCGCGCGATCTGCCTGCGCGAAGGCCGGGTGGTCGCCGACGGGGCGCCGTCGGAGGTCCTGTAGCGCCGCGGCCGCCGCGCGAGCGCGCCCGACGTCGCCGAGGAGGACGCGCAACCGCCCGTGCGTTGACGTCATCCATCCACGATAGTAGACGAGCATCCACTATCGCATCGGAGCCAAGGAGCGAACATGTCATTGCGGATCAACGACACGGCCCCCAATTTCACCGCCAAGACCACGCAGGGCACGATCGACTTCCACCAGTGGATCGGCGACGGGTGGGCGATCCTGTTCTCGCACCCGAAGGACTTCACGCCCGTGTGCACGACCGAGCTCGGCTACATGGCGAAGATCGAGCCCGAGTTCACCAAGCGGAACACCAAGCTCATCGGTCTGTCGGTGGACCCCGTCGACAACCACGAGAAGTGGGCCAAGGACATCGAGGAGACGCAGGGCGCCGCGGTGAAGTACCCGTTGATCGGCGACACCGATCTCGCCGTCGCGAAGCTCTACAACATGCTCCCCGCGGACGAGCCCGGCACCTCCGAGGGCCGCACCGCCGCCACGAACGCGACCGTGCGCTCGGTGTTCGTCATCGGGCCCGACAAGAAGATCAAGCTGACGCTCACGTACCCGATGACCACGGGCCGGAACTTCGACGAGATCCTCCGCGTGCTCGACTCGATCCAGCTCACGTCGAAGCACAAGGTCGCGACGCCGGTGAACTGGAAGAACGGCGACGACGTCATCATCGCCGGCTCGGTCAGCGACGACGAGGCGAAGAAGCTCTATCCCGAAGGCTTCAAGGCCCCGAAGCCGTACCTCCGCCTCGTCAAGCAGCCGCGGTAGACGCGCCGGGCGCGCGGGCGGAGCGGGCGCGTCGAGCCCCGGTCACCCTCGGGCGGCCGGGGCTCGTCGCGTCGGGCCCCGGGGCCGCGGCGCGTCCGCGCCCAGCCCCCGATGCGTGCGCGATAACGCGCCCTCTGCCGGTATTCCCGCTATCATCGACGGCGGGTGGAGCCGGGCACCGTCCTCGCGGAGCGCTTCGAGATAGAGCGGCGCGTCAGCGCTGGCGGGATGTCCGCCGTGTTCCGTGCGACGGACCGGCGCCTCGGCGGCGTCGTCGCCGTGAAGATCCTCTACGGGCGCGACGAGGGGGAGCACCGCGAGCGGCTCTACCGCGAGGCGCGGGTGCTCGAGAAGCTGAGCCACCCCGGGATCGTCCGCTACGTCGCGCACGGCGAGACGTCGATGGACAAGCCGTACCTCGCGATGGAGTGGATCACGGGAGAGACGCTCGGGAAGCGGCTCTCGCGGACCGGCCTCACGATGGGGGAGAGCGTGCGGATGGTGACCCGCGTCGCCGAGACGCTCGCCGTCGCCCACGCCAAGGGCGTGATCCACCGCGACATCAAGCCGGGGAACCTCATCCTGCGCGACGGCAACGTCGAGGACCCGACGCTCATCGATTTCGGGATCGCGCGCATGGGCCTCGGCGCGAGCTCGATCACCAACACCGGCGTCATGCTCGGGACGCTCGGCTACATGGCGCCCGAGCAGGCCCGCGGCACCAAGCAGCTCGACGCGCGCGCCGACGTGTTCGCGCTGGGCGCGGTCCTCTTCAAGTGCCTCACCGGCTTGCCCGCGTTCGCCGGCGACGACGAGATCGCCATCCTCGCGAAGATGCTCTTCGAGGCTCCGCCGCGCGTCCGCGAGCTCCGGAAGGACGTGCCCCCCGCGCTCGACGAGCTCCTCGCGCGGATGCTCTCGCGCGATCCGCTCCAGCGGCCCGCCGACGGCGGCGTCGTCGCCGCCGAGCTCGCGGCGCTCGGGCCGCTCGACGGCGTCGGCGTCCACGCCCCCCGAGAGGCGAGCGCCCACGGCGACGTCATCACGCGCGGCGAGCAGCGCCTCGTCAGCGTCGTCGCCGTGGCGTCGCACACGCACCTCGAGGGCGAGGAGTCCACGATCGTCGACGGCACGTGGCAGGGCATGAAGTCGCTCTCGCGCGGCCTCCGCGCCGCGATCCAGCCGTTCGGCGCCCACCTCGAGTCGCTCGCCAGCGGGATGATCGTCGTCACGCTCCCCGGCCGCCACAGCGCGACCGACCAGGCGACGCGCGCCGCCCGCTGCGTGCTCGCGATGCGCGCGGCCGCGCCGAACGTCCCGATGGTCCTCGCCACGGGCCGCGCGGTCCTCGAGGACCGCGTGCCGATCGGCGACGCGGTCGACCGGGCGATCCGCATGCTCCAGCAGCACCAGGACGACGACGTCTCGCTGGTCGCCGCCGGCAAGAAGCAGCCGATCCACGTCGACGAGGTGACGGCCGGGCTCCTCGACTCGCGCTTCATCGTCAAGAGCGACGGCGGCGGGCTCGACCTCGTCGGCGAGCAGGCCTCGGCCGACGCGGGCCGCATGCTCCTCGGCAAGCCCACGCCGTGCGTCGGGCGCGAGCGCGAGATCGTCATGCTCGAGGGCGTCTTCGCCGAGTGCGTCGCCGACGACGTCGCGCGCGCCGTCCTCGTCACGGCGCCGGCCGGCGTGGGCAAATCGCGCCTCCGCTACGAGGTCCTCCGCACGCTCCGTCACCGCGGCGATCGGCACGAGGTCTGGACGAGCCGCGGCGACCCGATGCGCGCCGGCTCGCCGTTCGGCATGCTCTCGCAGATCATCCGCGCCGCCGCCGACGCGCAGGACGGCGAGCCGCCGCGCGTGCAGCGGGAGAAGATCCGCGCGCGCGTGAGCCGCACCGTCCCGCAGCGCGACATCGTCCGCGTCACGCAGTTCCTCGCCGAGACGCTGGGCGTGTCGATGCCGGAGGAGGACGACGTCCAGCTCCGCGCCGCCCGCCACGACCCCATCCTCATGGGCGACCAGATGCGGCGCGCCTTCGAGGACTGGCTCGCGGCCGAGTGCCGCGAGCAGCCGGTCGTGCTCGTGTTCGAGGACCTCCACTGGGGCGACCTCCCGAGCGTGAAGTTCGTCGACTCCGCGCTGCGCGCGCTCCACGATCGGCCGCTCATGGTGCTCGCGCTCGCGCGGCCCGAGGTCAAGGACCTCTTCCCCGATCTCTTCGCCGAGCGCGGCGTCCAGGAGCTGCGCCTGAAGGAGCTGTCGAAGAAGGCGAGCGAGCGGCTCGTGCGTCAGGTCCTCGGCGAGCAGCTCGGCGACGACCTCGTCGCGCAGATCGTGCAGACCGCCGGCGGCAACGCGTTCTACCTCGAGGAGCTGATCCGCTCGACCTCGGCCTCCGCCGGGGGACGCCCGCGGAGCAGCGACGCGCCTCCCCCGTCGGCCGCGGCGGGCCGCCGGTCGATGATGCCGGTCGTCCTCCCCGAGACCGTGCTCACGATGGTGCAAGCGCGCCTCGAGGCGCTCGAGCCGGAGGCGCGGCGCGTCCTGCGCGCGGCGAGCGTGTTCGGGCAGACCTTCTGGCGCGGCGGCGTGGTCGCGCTCTTGAACGGGGCGCGCGCGAACGAGGTCCCGCCGGGCATGCGCCCGAGCGCGGGCGAGAACGACAGCGCCCAGGTGGCCGCGTGGCTCGACGAGCTCGCGGTGCGCGAGATCGTGACCCGGCGCGATCAGCCGAAGTTCCGCAGCGAGGTCGAGTACGTCTTCCGCCACTCCTTCGTCGCCGAGGCGGCCTACAGCATGCTGACGGACAAGGACCGCACCGTCGGCCACAAGCTCGCCGCGCAGTGGCTCGAGAAGATGGGCGAGAGCGAGGCGGTCGTCCTCGCGGAGCACCTCGAGCGAGGCGGCGAGCCGAAGCGCGCGATCACGTTCTACCGGCGCGCGGCCGCGCAGGCCCTGGAGGGCAACGACCTCGAGGCGTGCCTCGCCCGGGCCGATCGCGGGATCGCGTGCGGCGCGGAGGGCGAGGTGCTGGGGCGCCTCTTGCTGCGCAAGTCGGAGGCGCACCGCTGGCGCGGCGAGAACCAGAAGGGCAAGGACTGCGCGCAGGCGGCGCTCAAGCTCCTACCGCGCTCGGGCCGGCGCTGGTTCCTCGCCGCGGGAGAGGCGGTCGAGGCGTGCGCGCGCCTCGGCGACGACAGCGAGCTCCACAGCGCCGTCGACGATCTCTGCGACGTGAGCTCCGCGGGGCAGCTCTCGGCTCCGCACCTCGTCGCGCTCACGCGCGCGGCCTGCGTGCTGATGGCCGCCGGCAACTACGTGTCGTCCGACGAGCTGCTCCGGACGATCGACGCCGCCTACGAGCACGCCCGTCGCGAGGAGGAGGATCCGCTGGCCGCGGCCCACGTCTACCGGACGCGCGCCTACCGCGCGCTCGTCTCCGGCGACACCGGCTCGGCGCTGTCGATGTACAACGTCGCGATCTCGCACTTCGAGGCCGCCGGCGACATGCGCGCCGCCTGCCGTCACCTCGTGAGCGCCGCCGGCGCGTGCATCGAGCTCGGCTCGTACGCCGAGGCCGAGCGCGCGCTGAACGACGCGCTCGCCTCCGCCCAGCACATGGGCCTCTCGGGCGTGAGCGCCAGCGTCTGGCACCACCAGGGGATGCTGCTCGCGCGCCTGGGCGATCCGCGCTCCGCGCTGGCGCGCGCCGACGGGGCGATCGAGGCGTTCGTCGCGCAGGGCGATCGGCGGATGGAGGCGGCCGCGCGGCTCTACCGCGGGCTGTTCCTCTCGGCGGCCGACGACCTCGAGCGCGCGGAGCGCGACGTCGCCTTCGCGCTCGAGCAGGCCGGCACCACCCCTCCCCTCCGCGCCTACGGGCTGGCGGTGCTCGCGGGCGTGCACCTGAGGAGCGGGCGCGCCGACCGCGCCGAGGCGCCCGCGCGCGAGTCGCTCCAGCTGCTCGAGGCGCTCGGCGGCGTCGAGGAGGGCGAGGCCTTCATCCGGCTCACCTACGCGGAGTCGCTCGACGCGCTCGGCGATCACGACAGCGCGCGCGAAGCCATCGCCACCGCGCGCGTCCGGATCCTCGAGCGCACAGCGATGATCCAGGACGCGCAGTGGAAGGACACCTTCATCGAGCGCGTCCGCGAGAACGCGCGGACCCTCGAGCTCGCGCGCGCCTGGCGCGTGAGCTGAGGCGCGAGCTCGGCGGCTACTTCGAGACGACGTACTCGCCGTTGCACGGGACCTCGACGTCCCGCGTCTCGGTCTTGTCGGCGACGGCGATCGTGTGCATCCCGCAGAACACGAGGAAGCTCCGCTGGCCGGAGCCGAGCATCCGCTTGCCGTCGAACCAGACGTTCTTGCGCTTCGCGTCGGCCTTGATCGTCAGCTTGCCGAAGCGCTTCTTCGGATCGATCGGCGCCTTCGCGGCGACCGGCGCCTTCGCGGGCTCCGCCGCGCTCGCCGCCGGCGCGGCCTCCTCGGGGGTCACCGCGGCCTCGACACCAGGCGCCGCGGCCTCCTCGGGGGCCGGCGCGGTTTCGACGCGAGCCGCCGCGGGCCGCCGCGGCCGGAGAGCTGCCCGCCGGCGTCTCGGCGGCCGCGTCGCGCCGCGCCGCTGCGCCGCAGGACGTATGCCACCGCTGGGATTCACCTGCGCGGCGGTCGACGACGCCACGCACGGCGATCGCCGCCAGGCGACCGCGCGGCGCGATGAAGCTCGGCGCGAGCGAGGCCGCCGACTCGAAGGGCGCGCGCTCCGCGCCGAGCGCGATCGCCGACGACGAGTCGGGCATCACGTCGGACGCGACGATGAGGTTGCTCGGCTCGACGACGCTCTCCGGCGCGCCGACGGTCGGCGGGAACATCGCCGGCCGCGCCGAGGGCGCCTCGACGACCGCCGGCGCCGGGGGCGCGGCGACGGGAGCCTCGGCGACGGGCGCTTCGGCCGAGAGCTCCTCCGCGGCCTCGACGAGCTCCGGGCGGAAGCTCGGGGCGCTCGCGAAGACCGCCCCCACGCGCAGCGCCGACTTCGCGAAGTCGTCGATCCGGCTGTCCCGGTCGAAGACGATCCAGGGGGTCGACACCGGACGGAGGAAAGCGCGCACATCGCTGTCGATGCGTGCACGATCCGGGTAGGACGGATCACGCTTCACCGAGTCGCTCGTCGCGGCCTTGTTTTCCAGCGCATCGGGGGAGGACGGCAGGCGCATGCCCTCCTCGAAGCAAACGCCGAACCAACGCAGTTCTACGTCGAGCGGAAGATTGCAACCCTCGAGAAGGGCTCGCGATGCAGGCGAACGTCGTCCGCGGACGCACACGCCGAGGCGCTCCCGAAGCGCCGCAAACGCCGCTGAGCTGGAAGCATCAGAGCTGGAAGCAGTAGAGCCGCCGGGAGCTGGCGCACGCCGAGGTGGTCGCCGCGGTCCACGCGGCGCTCGCCGTCCTCGCGTCTCCCGTCGCGCCCCCGCCGAGGGCGCGACGACGCCAGGCGTCGCAGGTGTCGCCGGCGTGGACGCCGTTCGGCGACGTTCCGGTCCACACGAGGCCCGTCGCCGTGTCCCCCGCCTCGGTCCGGCTGATCGGCCGCTCGATCGGCGGATCGGTGAGCTGCGCGCGCGTGACGGCGACGGAGCTCGTGCCGACCAGGAGCCACGGGCCCGCGCCGCTCACGCGGTCTCTGGCGTTCGCGCCCGCCACGGAGAGCCAGGCCACGAACGTCCCTTTGAGGCCGGCGGCCTGCGCCAGCGCGTTGCACTTCGCGTCGGCGCCCGCGAGCCCGCCGAGGTCGCCGTCGTACACCGTCGACGAGACGAAGACGCGCTTCGCCGTCGGCGTCGTCGACGTCTCCGGCGCGTCCGACGCGTCCGCGTCCGCGTCCGCGATCGCGCTCGCGTCGTCCGTCGACGCCGCGTCCCGCCCGGCGTCCTCGTCCTCCGGCGGCGCGGGCTCCTCGCGACCGCCGTCGACGACGAACACGGCCTCGCCGCCGTCCGTCGCCTCGTCGTCCGCGCGCAGGTCCGCGACGCCCGTGATCGCGTTGCACGCGACGGCGAACAGCGCCAACGGAGCGACGAACCGACCCGCACCCACCACGCGTGAGCGTAGCAGCCTCAGCGCGGCGCGCCGAAGATGCCGTCGGTGTCGAGCCCGTGCGAGCTCATTTTCAGCTTCGCGAAGATCTCCTCGGCCCGGCGCGAGAACTGCTCCGCCTCGGTCACGGCGACTTCGTCCGTCTGGAAATCCGGCGAGGCGCGGAGGAGCGCGGCGTACACCCGGCAGCTCCGCGCGAGCTCGACGTCGTTCCCGATCTCCTCGAAGATCCAGATGGACTGGAGCAGGTGCGCGCGCGCCGTCAAGAGGCCCTCGCCCCCGGCGCTCCCGGCGGCCATGACCTCGCCGAGCGACCGGAGCGCGACCCCGAGCTGCACCTTGCTGTGGATCTCGCGGAAGATGTCGACCGCGCGCGCCGTGCACTCGCGCGCCTTCGTGTACTCGCGCTGCGCGAGGTACGCCTTGCCGAGCCCGCGGACCGCCTCCGCGAGGCCCATCTTGTCGCCGAGCTCGTCGGCGATCTCCTCGGCCTGCTTGAGGTAGTAGATGGCCTTCGCGGGATCGCCGAGGCGGTTGTACGTCTCGCCGAGGTTCGTGAGGACGAGCGCGATGCGGTTGCGATCGCCCGTCTCCTTCGCGACCTCGTAGGCCTCGAGGAAGAGCTGGAGCGCGCGGTCCTCGTCGCGCTGATCCTGGGCGACGGTGCCGAGGTTGTTCAGCGAGATCGAGACGCCGACGAGATCGCCGATCTCGCGGCGGATGCGGAGCGCCTGCTCGAAGGCGTCGAGCGCCAGCTTGAACTGGCCCGAGTCCTGGTAGACGAGCCCGAGGTTGTTGAGCGAGAGCGCGATCGAGCGGCGGTCGCCGAGCTTGCGGCGGAGGACGAGCGCGCGCTGCGTCGAGGCGAGCGCCTTCTGGTAGTCGCCGCGGAGCCAGTGGAGCTTGCCGATGTCGTCGACGGTGCTCGCGATCCCGCGCTCGTCGCCCGCGTCCTCGAAGAGCCCCAGCGCCGCCTCGAGGTGGACCTCCGCCTCGTCGAGGCGCCCGGTGTCGCGGAAGAGGCGCCCGATGCGCCCGTGCGCGGCGCCGCCCTTGGCGCGGAGGTTCAGGCGGTAGGCGCGCGCGAGCATCTCGTTGAAGCAGTCGAGCGCCTCGTCGTTCCGCCCGAGCACCTGGAGGACGTCGCCGAAGTGGTGGAGCGCCCGGAGCTGCTGCTCCGTCGAGCCCTCGGCGCCGTCGCGGAGCAGGCCGAGGCCCTTCACGTAGTACTCGGACGCCTTCGCGTTCGCGTAGCGCTCGCGCGCGAGGTGCGCGGCGTCGAGGTAGGTCGCCGCCGCCTGGACGACGAGCCCCGCCTCCTCCTGATGGCGCGCGAGCATCCCCATGTACTCCTCGTGGGTGCGCACGTGGGGCTTGAAGGAGAGCCAGTCGGCGATCGACTTGTGGAACCGTCGCGCCTGCGCGCGCGGGAGCAGCTTGAGGAGGGTCTCGCGCTCGAGGTTGTGCTTGAAGACGTACTCCTCGTCGTCCGGGAACGTGCTGTCCGGCAGCGTGAGGATGTAGTCGCGCTCCTTGAGGTCCTTGAGGGTGTCCTTGATCCGGGCGACGTCGGTGACGGCGTCGCGCGACCAGACGTCGGGCCCGTTCACGTCGAGCCGCGCCATCGCGAGGAGGCCGCCGAGCCAGAAGACGCTGCCCATCATCGACGCGCGCTCGAGCAGGTCACGCTCGTGCACGGCGAGCGCGCCGATGCGCGCCTGGATGGCGTCCTCGACCGTGAGCGGGAGCTTCACCTCGGACAGGCGGTCGACGTGGACGGCCCACCGCTCCACCTCGGCGAACTCGTCCTTCACCTCGATGACGCCCATGTCGTGGAAGATCGTGACCATGCGCTCGAGGAGCGCGGGGTTGCCGCCCGCGAGCGTGCACGCGGCCTCGACGAGCTCCTCGACGCCCTCGGCCTCGCCGCACGGCACGAGCAGCTCTTCCATCACGCGCGAGGCGTCGGTCTCCGAGAGCGGCGACAGCTCGAGCAGCTCGTGGCGGGTCGCGCCGTGCTTCACCCAGTCGTCGCGCCGCGCGACCATCTCCGGCCGCGCGAGGCAGAGCACGAGCACCGGCGCGTCGAGCGTGTCGGTGAGGTGACCGAGGAGGTCCAGCGACTCGTCGTGCGCGTGGTGCAGGTCGTCGAACACGAGGACGCTCGGGCCGCGGCGCTCCGCGGGCGGCGCCTTCGGCTTCGCGTCGCGGACGTCCGGGGCGGTGTCGCGCGCGCTCTGCGGCAGGTGCCAGGCGTCGGCCTCGAGGAAGCGCTTGATGACGGCGCGACGGAGCATCCGCATCTGGTTCGCGTCGCCGCGCACGGCCTGGATGAGCGGCGAGTCCAAGAACTCGAGCTCGAGCAGCTGCCCGAGGAAGAAGCAGACGTCGCCGACCTTGCGGTCCTCGAGCACGGCGGCGACCTGCGCGCGGATCTGCGCCTTCGCCGCCTCGGGGTCCATGCCCTCGACGATCCCGAAGCGCGCGCGGAGGACGCGCGCGAAGACGTCGTACGCCGAGCCCCCTTCCCGCGCCGATCCGCGGAACACGCGCGGCGCGCCGCTCTCGCTCGCGCGCTGCTTCGAGAGGAAGTCGCGCACGAGCCGCGTCTTGCCGACGCCGGCGGCGCCGATGATCGTGACGGCGCGCGAGCGGCCTTGCTCGCGGACGGACTTCAGCGCGACGTCGAGCTCGCGGAGCTCCGCCGTCCGCCCGACGAGCACGGCTCGACGCTCGATCGTACCGAAACCCGCGGGGGCTAAGCTCAGGCTCTCGACCATTTGGGACAGGGCGCCGCGCCCCGATGCGGGGGCGCCGCGCGGCGCGGCTTCTAGCATAGGCGGCCGGGCGGCGAGCGCGAAACACCTGCTCGGGCCGGACGCCGCGGCCGTCGCGGCCAGAGCTCACTCGAGGCAGCGATCTCCGCCGTCCATTTGACGAAAACAGCCGCCGGGACACGGCACCGACGTGGCGTCGAAGACGCACCGCTCGCCGTCGCACACGCCCGCGCTCCAGACGACCATGACGGTGGGGCTCGCGCAGTCGACGGGCGGCGGCGTGTCGCAAGGCGAGGCGTCCACGCCGCCGTCCTCGGGGGCCGGCGGGACGTCGGCGTCGGCGAGCTCGTCGCCGGCGTCGCCTCCCGCGTCGGTCGGAGAGCAGGCGACGAAGGGCATCGGCACCTCCGCCGTCGCGTCGGACGGAGGCTCGGGGAGCCCGGTGATCGGCCCGCTCCCCGAGGCGCCCACGCTGCCGCTCGACGAGCTCTGCGAAGCGCCGAAGACGCCGCCGCCCGTGCACGCGGCGACGGCGAGCAAGAGCCCGATCCCACCTCCCCTGGACCTCATGGGACGAGCGTACCCGAGCGCCGAGCGCGCGTCAGCGGGCCCGCCTCAGCGAGCGTCCTCGAGCACGCCGTCGGGGTCGTCGATCGGCGCGGGCGGCGGCTCCGGCGGCGGGACCTTCTCCTCCGGGGACGACGGCCGCGCGCCGGCGAGCGGCGCGGGGATGACGACGGAGTCGAGCCCCGGGACGATCGGCGCGAGGCTCGGCACGAGGCCGTCGCTCTTGCTCGACTCCGGCTCCTCCGCGCGCGGCTCGGGCCGCGGCGGAGGCGGGGGCGAGGCGGGCTTCGACGGCGCGGGGGCGGCTCGGCGCGCGCCGGCGCGGACTTGCCCGCGGGCGGCGGCGCGGGCGCTCGCCACCGCGGCCTGTCGCTCGCGGCGGGCGGTCGCTTTCGCGCGACCGGCCGCTCGACGCACTTGTCCATCCCCGGCGGGCAGGCGATCCGGACGTGGAAGTGGTCGTCGTGGGGCAGCGAGCCTCGCGGCTGCGCCATCAGCTCCGCCGCGCGCGCGCGGATCGCCGCGGGCGCGCCGATCTTCGCGGCGTACTGGAGGAGCCGCGCGCGCAGCGGCGAGGCGATGAAGATGTACGTGACGCGGGCCTGCGCGTTGCCGGCGATCGAGGCCACGAGGGCCCAGTTCCTCGCGTCGTCGAACTGCGCGCCGGGCCACGTGGCGGCGGTGCCGTCGCCCCTGAACGGGACGAAGTGATCCGCGTAGATGGGCTTGCCCTTGTGGTTCTTCACGTAGAAGCCGATGTCCGCGTCCCGTCCGCTCTCGTGCGAGGCGTGGCGATCGATCTCGCCGCCGCCCGGGCGAGAGAGGTGCCCGACCGAGAGCACCGCGTCGGGGAACTGCTTGCGCACGGCGCGCGCCGCGTTGTCGATCATCGAGACGAGCGGCTCGAGCCCCCAGCGCGCGTCCCCCGGGGCGTAGAAGGGCACGATGCGGAGGTACGGCGACTCGTTGAGGTGCGCGCCGCCGACGAGGTGGCCGTCGGTCGGCGATCCGATGCTCCGGCCGGGCGGGTTCCGGCGCGCGGGCAGCTCCCGCTTCGCGGTCCGCCCGCCGTGCTGCGCCGGCTTCTTGGCCGGCGGGCCGGCGACGGCGGCGGGCGCGACCAAGAGAGCGGCGAGGGCGACCAGGCGGAAGGTGAAGCGCGGCACGATGGATCGACCCCATCACGAGGAGGCCGCGTGGGCCAACTTCGCGCGGGGTTCGACGGGCCGCGGGCGCGTTCAGTGCAGATTCCACGCAACAGGCGTGCCGCGCCCGCCCCGCCGCTCAAGCCGCCGGACACTTCTCGTTCGTGCTCTCCCACGGGTCGAGGAACTCCAGCGTGAGCTCGTGCACGGCCTTCGCGACCAGGCCGGGCTCGTCCTTCCGGAGGTCGTGCCGCCGGAGGCGCACCTCGCCGGCGTCGATCATGGCGTCGAGCCGCGCGACCAGGCCCTCCGGGCGGACCAGGGCGCGGAGGACGGCGCGCTCCCCGACGTGCTCGAGCATGAGGCGCACGCGCGCGCGCCGGACGGCGTTCCGGACGGCGCGGTCTCCGGGGAGCGCCTCGTAGGCGGCGACGATCTCCGAGTCGATCGTCATGCTCCGGTTCGTCAGGTTGGCCGAGCCGACGATGAACCGGCGATCGTCGACGATCATCAGCTTCGAGTGGATGTAGACGTAGAGCGGCTCTCCGTCCTCGCCGACGCCCGCGGCGACGTCGTAGATGCCGAGCGCGTGACCGTGCTCGCGCGCCGCCTGATCGAGCAGCTGGAGCAGGACGGCCTGGGGGCCGCCGATCGTCATCTCCTCTTTGAGCCTCTCCGGCTTGCGCGGGAGGATGATGACGACGTCGAGCTTCGGGCGCGAGGCGTCGGCCATGCGGGCGAGCAGCGCGTCGCGCACCGCGCAGGACGTCAGGTACTGCGACTCGATGTAGACGAGGCGCTCGGCGCTCTCGATCGCCTTGACGTAGAGCGCCGCGACCTCGCTGACCTGCGCGCGGCCGCTGACCTCGGGGATCGTCCGCGCGAGGCCGAGGCGCGCGGCGGGCATCGGCAAGGTCACCGGGAAGTCGAGGCTCGGCCGCGTGAGCTTGTTGTCCGCCTCGTCGCGCGCGACGAGATCGCCGGGGTCGAGGCGCTCGCCGGTCGCCCCGTACCAGCGCCACACGAACAGGTCGACCATCGACCGCGCCGCGTGGCCCGTCACCGCGAGCTGCACCTCGTGGTACGGCTGGTGCGCCGCGCCGCGCGACGTCCGGTGCTCGTTGTCGGGCCGGTGAGCCGAGTCGTCCCAGCGCGCCTGGCAGATGTCCTGGCTGCCGAGGAAGGCGACGCGCCCGTCGACGATCGCCACCTTCTGGTGGTGCGAGCCGCCGAGCGGCACCGTGTTGTCCCAGCGGAAGTCGAACCGCTCGCACGAGATGGCGTCGAAGTAGAGCTTCTGGAGCAGCTCGCGCTCGAGCGCGAAGAGCACGCTGTGGTCCCAGGCGAGGACGCGGATCTGGAGGTCCGGACGCTCGCGGCAGAGCCGGTCGAGGAGCGCCAACAGCTCGGCCTCGCGCGGCTCGACGCCGGCCGGCAGGTCGTCGCCGCGGACGAGCTGGACGTCGCTGTCGAACTGCCACCCGAGGAGCAGGATGCTCTTCTTCGCCTTCGAGGCGGCCGCGAAGAACGCGCGGTAGTAGTCACGCCCGTCGATCAGGAGCGCGGTCTCGTTCCTCTCGTGGACCCGCCACGTGGTTTCTGCCGTCAGGATGCTCACGTCGCCGTCGACCTCGGATGAACGCGGTGACCGGCGCGCGCGCGTCGCACGGTCGACCTGCGGAGGAGCGAGAAGCGGGCCGCGGCGAGACGTACGGAATGACGCGGCGTTGCGCGCCTGGGCCCCGTGGCGCTTGGCCACACGCGAGGTGCGATGAGACGCTTCCGCTCGGAGCTCCGCCGGCCGAAGCCGCCGCCGCGCCGCGTTGCGCGCCGCGTCGCGCCGGGCGGCTCCCCGCCCCCGACGCTCCTTGAGGAGCGCGCGCGTTCCGACTAGCGTGCCGCGGCCATGGACAAGGTGATGAAGAGCGCCCGCGAGGCGACCTTTGACATCCCGAGCGGCGCGACGATCCTCGCCGGGGGTTTCGGCCTCTGCGGCATCCCGGAGAACGCGATCCGGGCGATCGCCGAGCTGGGCGTGAAGGACCTCACGTTCGTGTCGAACAACTGCGGAGTCGACGACTTCGGCCTCGGGATCCTGCTCCGTAACAAGCAGATCAAGAAGATGGTCTCGAGCTACGTCGGCGAGAACAAGGAGTTCGAGCGTCAGTACCTCTCCGGCGAGCTCGAGGTGGAGCTCTGCCCGCAGGGGACGCTCGCCGAGCGGCTGCGCGCGGGCGGCGCCGGCATCCCCGCGTTCTACACGCCCACCGGCGCCGGCACGGCGGTCAGCGACGGCGGCCTCCCGCTCCGGTACGCCGCGGACGGCAGCGTCGCCAAGGCGAGCCCGAAGAAGGAGACGCGCGAGTTCGGCGGCCGGAGCTACGTGCTCGAGGAGGCGATCACCGGCGACTTCGCCATCGTGAAGGCGTGGAAGGGCGACCGCTTCGGCAACCTCGTCTACCGGCACACCGCGATGAACTTCAACCCGATGTGCGCCGCGGCCGGCAAGGTGACGATCGCCGAGGTCGAGGAGATCGTCGAGGTCGGCGAGCTCGACCCCGATCACATCCACACGCCCGGGATCTTCGTGAAGCGGATCTTCCGGGGCGAACGGTTCGAGAAGCGGATCGAGCGCCGGACGGTCTCGGCGAACGGCGGTGGAAAATGAGCACGGCGGCGAAGGTGAGCGGACTCGGGCGCGAGCAGATCGCGCGCCGCGCGGCGGCGGAGCTGCGCGACGGCTTCTACGTCAACCTCGGGATCGGCATGCCGACCCTCGTGGCCAACTACATCCCCGCCGGCGTCGAGGTCGTGCTCCAGAGCGAGAACGGACTGCTCGGCATCGGCCCCTACCCCACCGAGGCGGAGATCGACGCCGACCTCATCAACGCGGGCAAGGAGACCGTGACGATGCTCAAAGGCTCGTCGACGTTCTCGAGCGCCGTGAGCTTCGAGATGATCCGCGGCGGTCACATCGACCTCGCGATCCTCGGCGCGATGCAGGTCTCCGAGCGCGGCGACCTCGCGAACTGGATGATCCCCGGCAAGATGGTCAAGGGGATGGGCGGCGCGATGGACCTCGTCGCGAGCGCGAAGCGCGTGGTCGTCATCATGGACCACGCCGCGAAGGACGGCGCGCCGAAGATCCTGCGGGAGTGCAACCTCCCGCTCACCGGGCGCCGGGTCGTTCACCGCATCATCACCGACCTCGCCTGCATCGACGTCACCCCCGACGGCCTCGTCCTCCGGGAGGTCGCGCCGGGCGTGAGCGCCCGCGAGGTGCAGGCGCGCACCGAGCCGACGCTGAAGGTCCCCTCGGACCTCGCCGAGATGAAGCTCGCCTGAGCGGCGTCTCGAGCCCGCTCGCCGGCGCGGGCCGCGCTCAGAGCGCCGACGGGTACGTGTCGGGCAGGTCGGCCGCCGCGCGCGCCTCGCCGCGCTCGAGCGGCGCGAGCGCGCTCGTCCGGTCGAGGTGCACGAGCGCGTCGAACTGATCGGCGAGCCGCGCGCGGAGCCAACGGCCGAACCGCTCTGCCTGGGGACGGAAGACCACGCCGACGGCGCGCTCGAGGCGCTCGGTCCTCAAGACGTCGGGGAGGCGGCGCTCGGCGTCGGGGAGGACGACGACGTCCTCCACGCCGATGCTCTCGACGAAGAAGTGCAGGAGGAGCTCGTGGCTGCCGGCCGCCGCCGGGCGCATCGCGACCCGCGCGGGCGGCGCGCCCCAGTCGGGCGCCGCGGTGACCAGCCCGTCGTACGTCGTGAAGCCGACGATGAACGCGTCGCTCCCGTGCCGCTCCCGCAGGAGCCGCCCGACGCTGAGCTCGCCGTGCGCGGCCGTCTCGGTGGCGCGGGCGTCGCCGAGGTGCGCGTTGTGCCCCCAGACGACGATCCGGCACGGCCGGCCCAGCGCCCGATCGAGGTGCTGGGCGACGGCGGCGACGGTGTCGGCCATGTGCCGGTCGCGCAGGGTCCACGCGAGCGGCGAGCCCCGCAGCACGCTCCGGTAGTGCTCCTCCGCCGCGCGGATGAGCCGACCGTTCATCTCGATCTCGAAGAGCGCGTCGTCGAGGTCTTCGTCGCGCTCCGGCTCGACCTCGACCTCGACGCGTGCGCGCTCCCGCGCGAGCGCGCGCGTCTCGAGGAGCTGCTGCGTGACCGCCTCCTCGCAGGGGCGCGCGAGGCCGGCGCCCGCGCCGCGCGCGTGGATCGCCGTGTCGATCCCGTAGCGCTCGACGCACGCGTACCGGGCGCGGGCGCGGCGCGCGGCGGCGGGATCGAGGCGCTCGAGGTGGCCGAGCACGACGTCGATGGACGCGTGGAGGCCGTAGAGATCCAGGCCGTAGAAGCCGACGTGAGGCGCGCTCCGCCTGAGCCAGCCCACGAAATCGCGCGTGTCCTCGTTCCGCCACACCCACCTGGGGAACCGCTCGAAGGCGCCCAGCGCGTCCTCGGGCGACGCGTCACGCCCTCGGCCGCGGACGAAGCGATGCACGCGGCGGGCGTCCGACCAGCTCGCCTCGACGGCCACGGCGTCGAACCCCTTCTCCGAGATCAGCCGCTCGGTGAGGAGCGCGCGCTCGCGGTAGAACTCGTGGGTGCCGTGCGTGGCCGCGCCGAGCAGCACGAAGCGCGCGTCGCCGATCGCGTGGAGGAGCCGATCGTACGCGCGCCCGCCGGCGTCGAGGTCGAGAGGGACGGCGGCCGCGACGAGCTCCTTGTCTCCGGCCGGTCGCTCCTCCATGTCCGCCCGGCTGCAACGGGCGTTCCGCAGCGTCGTGAGCGCGCGTGGCATCTCGCCACGACGATCGGATGCGATCGCGTCCCGCGTTGACGATGCCGCGCGGCGACGAACCTTGCCGTCATGAGTCGCTCGCGCTTCGCTGTCACGGCCCTCGCTGGGGCCTTCGCCGCTCTCGTGTCGCTCGCCGCCTCGCCCGCCTCCGCCCAGGAGCAGCGCGAGAGCAGCGCGATGCAAGCCAACAAGGGTCTGCGCATCGGGTTCGGGCCCGAGCTCTTGCTCCCGATGGACAACGGACCGATGGGAGGCGGCGTCGTCCTCGACGGACGCTACGGCTTGCGCGCCGGGCCCACGGTGCTCGCCCCGGGCGGACGCCTCGGCGGCTACGTCATCTCGAGCCGATTCGTCGGTACCGCGATGCCGACGTTCCGCGTCACGCTCCCGATCGGCCCGCTCGCGCCTTACGCCGTCGGCGGCGTCGGCATCGGCGGGCTGTCGAACCCGAGCGAGACCGGCCTCGCCTACCTCGGCGGCGGCGGCCTCATGATCCATTTCGGACGCATCCTCGCGATCGGCGCCGAGGTGACCTACCAGCGGATCACCGGCACGGAGCTCGAGGTGCTCGCCATCGGCCCGTCGCTGCAGTTCGGCGGCTGACGCCCCGGGAGGCGCCGCCGCCGAGCGCCGCCTCCGCGCGCTCACGTCGGGCGATCGCACCGGCCGCCCCGGGTAGCGTTCGCCGGGCGCTCCGCTAGGATGTGCCGCAGCTCGCCATGCCGGATCGCCTGTCTTCGCTGCGCGCTCGGTTCGGACAGGTCCTCGTCCGCGCGCGCCGGCGCGCCGCCTCGGCGTTGATCGCCTCGGGCGTCACCGTCGCGGCGTTGAGCTGCGGGTCGCGCACCGGCCTGTTCGGGCCCGACTCGGACTTCTTCAGCGGCGACGCGACCACCGACGCGGGCGTCGCCGACGCGCCCGACGACGGTCCGATCCAGTGCGTCCCCGGCCGGTTCGGCTTCGAGCTCGCGCTCACGCAGCTGATGTTCGTCATCGACCGCTCGGGCTCGATGCGCTTCTCGCTCGGCGGCGCCACGGACGTGCCGCGGAGCCGCTGGCGCTGGACGATCCTGCAGAGCGCGCTCCGCCGGACCATCACGACGTTCGACGACGAGATCGCGATGGGCGCCAAGTTCTTCCCCGAGGTCCTCTGGAACAACTCCGTCAGCGCCGAGCGCGCGTGCCAGACGGACACCGGCGTCGGGATCGCGCCCGCCCGCGGCAACGCGCAGGCGATCGTCGGCGCGTTCGACACGGCGGAGCCGCTCGGCGGCACGCCCACCTCCGAGGCCGTCCGCCTGGCCGCGCAGTTTCTCACGCAGCGGCGCAGCGCGGCGCGGACGATGGTGCTCGCGACCGACGGCGCGCCGAACTGCAACGGCGACCTCGACCGGCAGACGTGCACGTGCACCTCGACGGGCAACTGCGCGAGCGCGATCGAGGGGAACTACAGCTGCCTCGACGACGCGCGCACCCTCGCGTCGATCCGCGACACCGCCGAAAACCAGAAGATCCCGGTCTACGTCATCGGCATCGGCAGCACGGAGCGGCCGGAGTTCCTCGACGTGCTCGACCAGATGGCCGTCGCCGGCGGCCGCCCGCGCGCCACGGCCCCCCGCCACTACAACGTGCAGTCCGAGAACGATCTCACCGACGCGCTCACGACCATCCGCGACGCCGTCGCCAAATGCACCTACCTCACGCCGTCGGCGCCGAACGATCCGGACAACATCACCGTCGAGATCGACGGCGTCCTGATCCCGCGCGATCAGACCAAGACGAACGGCTGGGACTGGGTCGATCGGAGCTACGGCGAGCTCGCGTTCTTCGGCGAGGCGTGCGAAAAGGCGCAGGGCGCGGGCGGCCTGCCCGCGGCCGTCAGCGGCGTCGTCACGTGCGACGACTGACGCGCTCCCCCGACGCCGCCCATGAAGACCGTCGCCGAAGCGCTCTTCGCCGCCGAGGGGACGCGGGCGCGGACCGCGAAGGTCGCGGCGCTGGCGGCGGCGCTCGCCGACGTCGCCGCCAGCGCCCCCGCCGCGCTGCCCTTCGCCGCGCGCTTCATGAGCGGCGCGCCGGCTCCGCCCGCGTGGGCGGACGCGGCGGGCGACGAGCGCGTCCTCGGCGTCGGCGGCGCGCTCGTCTTCGAGGCCGCGTGCCTCGTGACGGGCGCGACGCCGTCGCAGCTCGGGGCGGCGGCGCGCCGCGCCGGAGACCTCGGCAGCGCCGTCGGCGAGGCCCTGGCGGCGCGCGGCGCGGAGCCCGGCGCGAGCCCGGGTCCGGGCCTCGACCTCGCGGACGCGGAGCGCGCGATCCGCGCGCTCCTCGACAAGAGCGCGCGCGCCGACAAGCTCCGCGCGCTCGTGGCCGCGCTCGAGCCCGCCTCGCCGCTCGAGGCGCGCTACCTGGTGCGCGCGGTCCTCGGCGAGATGCGCGTCGGCGCGCGCGAGGGCGTCCTCGAGGACGCGATCGCGAAGGCCTTCGGCCGGCCGCTCGCGGCCGTGCGGGGCGCCGCCGGCCTCGTCAGCGACATCGGCGAGCTCGCCCGACTCGCGCACGAGGACCGGCTGGGCGAGGCGCGGATCGTCCTCGGGCGGCCCGTCGGCTTCATGCTGGCGACGCCGCTCGAGACCGCGCGCGGCGCCGACCTCGGCGCGCCGCACGCCGTCGAGGACAAGATCGACGGCATCCGCGCGCAGGCCCACGTCTCGAGAGACGCCGTCCGGCTCTTCGCGCGCGGCACCGGCTCGGTCACGGCCGCGTTCCCCGACGTGGCCGGGCCGCTCGCGGACGCCGCGCGCGCGGGCGACCTCGCCTCCGCCGTCCTCGACGGGGAGATCGTCGTCGTCACGCCGGACGGCCGCCCGCGCCCGTTCTCGGCGATCCAGCCGCGCCTCAAGAAGACGGCGCCCGACGCCGCGCTCGTGCGCGACCATCCGGTCCGCTACCTCGCCTACGATCTCCTCTTCGAGGACGGCGAGAGCCTGCTCGCCCTGCCCTTCGCCGAGCGGCGCGCGCGCCTCGTCGCGTGGGCGACGCGCGCGCCGGCGCCGCTCGTCGTCCACGCGTCCCGGCCGCTCGTCGTCCCGCCGGTCCCCGCCGAGGGCGGCGGCGACGCGGCGAAGCGCGCGACCGACGCCGCGCTCGACGCCGAGTACGAGCGCGCGCGCTCCCACGGGTTCGAGGGGCTGGTGCTGAAGCGCCTCGACGCGACCTACGCCGCCGGCGTGCGCGGCTTCGCCTGGCTCAAGGTGAAGAGGGCGCTGGCGACGCTCGACGTCGTCGTGGTCGGCGCCGAGTACGGTCACGGCAAGCGGGCCGGCGTCCTCAGCGACTACACGTTCGCGGTGCGCGCGGGCGGCGAGCTCCGGACCATCGGCAAGGCGTACACCGGCCTGACGGACGCGGAGATCGCGACGATGACGACGCGCCTCCTCGGCCTCGCGATCGCCCCGACCGACGAGCTCTACCGCGACCCGTCGATCGAGGCCGCCCGGCGCGGGCAGCGGCGCGGGTGGATCCCGATCCGACCGGAGATCGTCCTCGAGGTCGCGTTCGACGGCCTCCAGCGGTCGAGCCGCCACTCGAGCGGCTTCGCCCTCCGCTTCGCTCGCATCGCGCGCATCCGCGACGACAAACGGCCGGAGGACGCCGACACGCTGGACGCCGCGCGGTCGCTCTGGGACGCGCAGATCGCGAGCGGTCACCGCGAGGACCGCGTCGCCGCGGACCGAACGGGGCGGAGACGCCCGGCGAGCGAAGGCGCGCGCGGGCGCGCCGCGAGGGGCGGAGACGCCGGCGCGCCGAAGCAGCTACGGCTGTTCGACGACGAGTGACGCGGCGGACGCCCCGAGCGCCGATTCGACGAGCGCCCGAAGCGCATGCGGGGGCGAAAAATCGGCTAGGATGCCTCGCCATGCGCAAGGCCTTGGTCGTGTTCTTCGTCAGCTCGTTCGTCCTCGTCGTCGCGTGCGGAGGCGGCCAAGGCGACTCCTGCGACGAGGAGGGTAAGGTCGCGGGGGAGTGCGACGAGGGCCTCGTCTGCGGCAAGGCGAAGAGCGACGGCACCGGGGACCTGATCTGCTTGAAGCAGTGCCACACGCAGGCCGACTGCGGCGGCGGCGAAGAGTGCAACGGCGTCGCCAACACGAGCCTCAAGGGCTGCCGCCCCCGCTGACGCCCGGCGCCACGCGACGGCGCCGATCCGCCGCGGGCGCGATCAGAGCTTCGGCGCCACGCCCATCTCCTGGAGGAGGTGGTCGCCGCCGAGCGGACCGTCGAGCAGCCAGAGCACGTAGCGCATGTCGACGTGGATGCTGCGCGTGATCGACGGCGTGAACACCCAATCGGAGGCCATCGCCTCGTAGTTGCCGTCGAAGGCGAGGCCGACGAGCTCGCCCTTGGCGTCGAGCGTCGCCGAGCCGGAGTTGCCGCCGGTGATGTGGAGATCGGCGAGGAAGTCGACCGGCACCTCGCCGAGCTTCTCGTCGACGTACGGCCCGCCCTTCTTCGCCTCGACGGCCTCGAGCACCTCGGCCGGGACGTCGAACGGCTCCTGGCCCTTGTGCTTGGCCACGACCTCCGGCAGCACGGTGAACGGCTGGTACGCGGGGGCTCCGGGCGCGGGCCGGTAGCCCCGCACGGTGCCGTACGTGATCCGCAGCGTGCTGTTCGCGTCGGGCGCGAACGGCCCCTCGCGGAACGCCCGGAGCGCCTCGACGTACTTCGGCTTCAAGAGCGCCATCTTCCCGGCGAAGCGCTCCTCGCGCTCCTCGATCGCGCGCTGCAGCGGCCGGAGCGCGAGCGCGAGCTTGACGAGCGGGTCCTTGCTCTGGCGGAGCGAGGC
This sequence comes from Labilithrix sp., assembly GCA_019637105.1. Taxonomy (GTDB): domain Bacteria; phylum Myxococcota_A; class Polyangia; order Polyangiales; family Polyangiaceae; genus Labilithrix. The sequence goes on along the minus strand of JAHBWF010000027.1, from coordinate 19,036 downwards.
CGTCGTGCCCTTCTTGAGCAGCTCGACCCGGGCCTTCTCGTCGCCGAGCTTCGTCGTCCGGTAGAGGGCCGCCACCGCCTTCGCGATCTCGTCGGCCGTCGGCGGCGGGCTCGGCGACCTGGCGAGCGCGATGACGCCGGCCTTTCGCGCGTCCTGGAGCGCCTGCTCACGCTTCTCGAGCTGCTCGGGCGTCGGCGGCCCGTGGAGCACGTACCCGAGGGCCGGGGTCCGCTCCGCCGCCGGCGCGCGGGCGGCGCGCTCGAGCGCGAGCCCCAGCACGGCATCGTCGACCCTTCGATGGTAGTTGGTGGAGAGGCCGCGGAGGCCCTGCTCGATGCGCGACCAGTTCCGCTCCTGGAAGTCGGGATCGCGGGCGGCGTCGGGCTTCGCGCGCTCCTCCGCCATCCGCACGATCGTCAGCGCGGCGCCGACGAGCCGCGGCATCGCGATCTCCTCGAGCTCTGCGTCGGTCTCGCGGTGGGCGGCGCGCGCGGCGATCTCCGCCGCGATCGCGTCGAGCGGCGCCAGCCACTTCGCCTTCCGGTCCGGCTCGGCGGCGACGAACGCGCGGAGCGCCTGCTCGGAGCGCTCCTTGTCGGCCGCGAGGCCGCCCTTCACGAGCCCGTCGAGCTGGCCCTTGGTGTTCGTCAGCACGTTGCCGAAGCGGCGCACGTACGACGTCGCGCGGATCTGCGCCTCCTTGTCGTCCTTCGTCACCTCCGCGAGGCGCGCGAGGTACTCCTCGTAGAGCTTCTGGCGACGCGGGTACGCCCACGACACCGCCTCGTCGACCTCGGCCTTCGTCTTGAGCGTGTGGGTCCGCCCCGGGTAGCCGGCGACGAAGACGAGATCCCCCGCGCGGAGCGGCGACGACGCCACCTTGAGGTGGTGCGGCGGCTTGTACGGCACGTTGTCCGGCGAGTAGTCCGCCGGCGCGCCGTCCTTGCCGACGTACGCGCGGAAGAACGAGACGTCGCCGGTGTGCCTCGGCCAGCGCCAGTTGTCGATCTCGCCGCCGAAGTTGCCGACGCCGGCGGGCGGCGCCCACACGAGCCGGACGTCGCGGATCTCGAGCTGCTCGACGAGGAACCACTGCGCGCCCTCGTAGAACGGCGACGCCGAGCAGCGCGTGCCCGAGGAGCGGCCCCCCTGCCCCGCCTTGCCGCCCGCCGCGGGCGCGCTCGCCCCGCGCTCGCACGCGGCGACGAGGTCCTTCTGCCGCTTCTCGATCTCCTCGTACCGCGCGAGGTCGTCCGTGATCTCGGCGAGCCCGTCGGTCATCTTGGCGGTGACGTCGGTGACGGCGCGCGTGACGAAGACGCGCGCCTGCGGGCCGTTGTTCTTCTCGTCCGCGCGGGTCTTCGCCAGGTAGCCGTCCTTGAGGAGGTTCGCCGTCGGGGTGCTGTTGTGCTGCAGCGCGCCCGTCGCGCAGTGGTGGTTCGTCGCGATGAGCCCCTCGGGGGAGATGAACGACGCCGAGCACCCGCCGAGGCTGACCACGGCCGACAGCACGCCGGACGTCGGATCCGCGAGCTCGGCGGGATCGATCGCGAGGCCGAGCTCCTTGAGCTTCGCGGCGTGGTCCTTCACCTGGTGAGGCATCCACATCCCGCCCGGGTTCTCGAACCGCGGCGGCGCCTCGGCCGGCCCGCCCGGCGCGCGCGCCGAGGGTGCGGCCCCCTCCGCGGCGGGGGCCCTCGCCGGCGCGGGATCGCCCCCGCACGCGAGCAGCGACGGAACGGCGAGGAGGAACAGCGGAGCGAGGCGACGAGGGCCGAGGCGCATGCGGCCGGTCCTAGCACCGCTCGCGCGGCGCGTGAGGACGGAAGCGGGTTCGAGGCGCGCTCGGGAGAGCCCTGAAACGGCTGAGGAATCCACAGGTAAGACTTTTACCTACACCAGAACGAACACCGCTTGCCTCCGCGGCAACCAAGTGGCAATCGCTGGTGGGGACGGGTGTCTCCGCGCTATGCGTACCGGCGCGCCCGCGCGGCGCAGCCCGACTCGAAAGATTGGCACACGTGGCGGACGAGGAGACAGGTCAGAGCGAGTCGCACGGCGGGGGCGGCGAGGGCAACACCTTCGAGGCGATCGGCTGGGCGCTCCGCGCGATCCTCAAGCACTGGGCGCTCATCCTCGCCGCGGTCCTCCTCACGTCGGGGGTCTCGCTCGCCTACTCGAAGAGCCTCCCGAAGATCTACGAGGCGTCGACGCTGATCGAGTTCGATCCCGACGTCATCAAGCCGCTCGGCAACAAGACCGATCCCATGGTCGGCTGGAGCGCGCTCTGGGACACCAAGGAGTACTACGAGACCCAGTACCGGATCATCCAGAGCGACCGCGTCCTCTCCGCCGTCGTCCGCAACCTCGGCCTGCAGAACGATCCCGACTTCCTCGGCTACAAGCCGACCGCGCCCGTGCCGATGGAGAGCGCGGTCGCGTCCCTCCGCGGCCGCCTCACCGTCGAGCCCGCCAAGGGCAGCCGCCTCGTCTACCTGAAGATCCAGGACACGAGGCCGGCGCAGGCCCGCCGCCTCTCGGAGGCCGTCGCGAAGGCGTACATCGACCACAACCTCGAGAAGATGGTGAGCGCGACGGGCGACACGGTCGTCTGGCTCTCGGGGCAGCTCGATCACTTCAAGCACGAGCTCGAGCAGACGGAAGACTCGCTGCACGAGTTCAAGAAGCAAAATGACCTGCCGTCCACGAACATCGACGACCTGTCGAAGATGATCCGGATGGAGATGCAGGAGTACGACGGCGCGCTCACCCGCACGCGCCTGCGCCGCCAGGAGCTCGCCGCGCGCCACAACGAGCTGTCGAAGGTCTCCACCGAGAACCCGGACCAGATCCCCGCCTCGGAGCTGCTCTCGAACGCGTTCTTGGGGCAGCTCCGCAAGCAGTACCAGGAGGCGGCGCGCGAGCGCGCCGAGCTGCTCGCCGGCGGCAAGGGCGAGAACCACCCCGAGGTGAAGAAGGCCGACGAGAAGCTCGCCCTCTCGAGGAAGGCCCTCGTCAACGAGATCCGCACGATCCAGGGCGCCGTCGCCCGCGACCTCGCGATCATCCAGCAGCAAGAGGCCGGCGAGGCCGCGCTCTACGAGGCGTCCCGCAAGAAGGCCGTCGAGCTCAACCTGAAGGAGCTCGAGTTCCACCGGCTCGACCGCCTCCGCGCGCAGAACGAGAAGCTCTACGCCGTCCTCCTCGAGCAGCTCAAGGAGGCCGACCTGCGGCGGATGATGAACACCAACAACATCCGCTTGATCGACACGCCGGTCGAGCCCAAGGCGCCGATCGCCCCGCGCGTCAGCACGAACGTCGGCATTGGGTTCCTCGCCGGGCTCATCCTCGGCATCGCGCTCGCCCTCCTCCGCGAGATGCTCGACAACACGCTGAAGACGCCGGACGACCTCGAGAAGCGGCTCGACGTCACCTTCCTCGGCCTCCTCCCGGAGATGGACGACGAGGACATCGACGGCAAGCGCGCGAAGCGCCGCAAGCGCGCGCGCCGGATCAAGACGGAGCTCGCGCCGGAGCTCCTCGTGCACGAGCGGCCGGCGTCGGGCACGGCCGAGGCCGCGCGCTCGCTGCGCACCAACCTGATGTTCATGAACCCGGATCGGCCCTACCGCCGCCTCCTCGTGACGAGCGCCGCGCCCGCGGAGGGCAAGACGACGGTGGCCGTCAGCATCGCCATCTCGCTCGCGCAGGGCGGGCAGCGCGTGTGCATCATCGACTGCGATCTCCGCCGCCCGCGCCTCCACCGCATCTTCGGCCGCGCCGGCGACGTCGGGCTGATGAACGCCATCGTCGGCGAGGCGACGATCGAGGAGGTCGCGAAGCCCACCGTCGTCCCGAACCTGTCGTGCATCCCCTGCGGCCCGATCCCGCCGAACTCGGCCGACGTCGTCGCCTCCGAGCGCTTCAAGCACCTCCTCGACGAGCTCGGCGAGCGCTTCGACCGCATCGTCCTCGACAGCCCGCCGGTCGTCGCCGTCACCGACTCGGCGATCCTCTCGACGCTCGTGGACGGCGTCATCCTCGTCGTGCGCGCCTTCAAGACCACGTTCGGCCTCGCGCGCTCGGGCCTCCGCACGCTGCGCGACGTCGACGCCCCGATCGCCGGCGCCGTGCTCAACGCGGTCAACCTCGACCGGCACGAGTACTACTACCAGCGGTACTACTACTACCGGCGCGAGGGCTACGCGCCGATCCCGCAGAGCGATCTCGATCGCCCGAGCGACGAAGCGCCGCCGCCGCCGCCGAACTGAACCGCGCCGCTCGCGCGCGGCTCCAGGCTCAGCGCCGCTCGAACACGCGGCGCGTCGCGGCCTGCCGCTCGCGGGTGACGGCCTCGGCCCAGCGCGGATCGCCGGGGTGCCGATCCGCGAGCTTGGTGTACGCCTCGAGGGCCTCGCCGTGGAGCCCCTGCGCCGCCGCCTTCGCGCCGATCTCCTCGAGCAGATCGTCGCGCTCGGGCGCGCGCTCCCAGGCCTTCTGCAAGAGCGCGAGCGCCCGGCGTTGCCCGCCGCGCCCGGCCTCGACGCTCGCCGCGAAGGTGAGGTTCTCGACGCACGCCGCGGGGGCCTCGCACCCCAGCTTCAGGAGCCGCTCGAGCGCGGCGTCGACGCGGGGCGCGCTCTTCGTCTCGAGCGCGAGGCTGACGAGGCGGCGCGCGCACGGGGAGCGCTCCGCGACCTCCTCGAGCGACCGATCGAGGACGGCGAACCCCGCCTCGACGTCCCCGGTCGCGACGCGCAGCTCGGCCGTCAGCGCGTGCCCGTCACACCTCTCGGGCGCCGCCGCGCGGAGCCGCTCCGCGGCCGCGAGCCCCTCGGAGACGCAGCTCCCGGCGGACGGCCCGACGCACCACGCCTCCGCGCCCCGCAGATCGCCGAGCGCCCGGGCCGCCGCGCGGTTCACCGGCGCGAGGGACCGCGGGTCCCGCGCCGCGATCTCGCGGTCGAGGCGCACCACCGTCGAGGGCAGCCGCGCTTCGAGGCGGCTCGCCAGGTGGTTCAAGACGGGCAGGCCGGGCTCGCCGTCCGGGACGAGCTCCATCGCGTCGTCGAAGCTCCGGACGAGGCGGAGCGCCTCGTCGACGCTGCAGAGCCCGTCGTCCTGGACGCACGCCGTTCGGTACTCGAGCCGCGCCTGCGACGGGTTCTTCGCGAAGAGCGAGCGCGCGAGGAGCAGGTGGACGCGCCCGTAGACCGGGCTCCGCTCGAGCGCGCGCGCCGCCCAGGGGATCACGCTCTCGTCGCGCGCCACGGTCGCGCGGACCGCTCCGACGAAGGGGAAGTACGGATCGGCGGGGTGACGGAGCATCACCTCGCGCGCGCGGTCGTGGAAGTCCGCCCGCGTGATCGCGCCGTCGAGGCCGAGATCGCGGAACGCGCGCTGCTCGTTGTAGAGCTCGTGCGCGCTGAACGGGAGCGTGCACGCGACGGCGATCGAGGTCGCGAGGCCGAGCCCGACGGCGAGCGCGTTCGGTCGCCGCGCCCAGCCGCTGCCGCGATGCGGCGCCGACCTCCCCCCGCCGGTGCCCCCCGCGACCATCGCGGCGCAGACGGCCAGCGCGATCATGACGCCCGGGACCTCGCTGTTGAAGTCGACGAGGTTGTGGACCGCGACCGCGACGAGCGCCGCCCACGGTCCGACGGGCACGCGCGAGCGCGCGAGCGCCGTGCGCGGGCGGAGCGCCCACGCGATCGCCGCCATCGCGCCGACGGCCACCGGGACGCCCCACTCGGTGGTCCACTGCGCGATCACGTTCTCGGGGTGGGTGAAGACCCAGTAGCCGGTGCCCGTCCGGACGCTCGGGAAGGTCGCCTCGAACGCGCCGCGGCCGATCCCGAGGAGCGGGGAGCCGCGGACGAGGTCGAACGCGTTCACGATGGTGTCGATCTTCGAGAGATCGTTGTTCGCGAACTTCGCGCGCGTGTCGTCGAACGCCGACATCAGGAGCACGGCGGCGCCGCCGACGGCGACCGCCACGACGACCAGCGGCGCGGCCACCCGGGCGCGCTTCGCCCTCCGCGCGCCAAACGCGAGCACCGCGACGACGAGCGTCCCCAGGAGCATGGTCGCGGTCCCGCCGCGCGAGTACGTCCAGACCGTGGTCGCGCCCAGCAAGAGCGCGATCACCAGCGCGAGCGGACGCGGCAGCTCCTCCCTCCGCTCGACGACGGAGGCGAACGCGAGGAGCGCGCCGACGTTGACGTACGCGGCGAGGTGGTTCGTGTTGAGCAGCGGCGCGACGTGGTTCGCGAGGTAGGCGTAGCCCTCCCCGGGCTCGTAGAGGCCGAAGACCTTGCGCGCGCCGAGGACCGGGTGGACGAGCGCCGCGCCCGCGATCGCGACGGCGGAGACGAGCAGCGTGCGCTCGAGGAAGACGACCCCGTCGTGACGCCGCGCGATCCGGAGCGCGCCGACGAAGACGACGAGGTACGTGACGCCGCGGAGGAGCTGAACGCGCGACGCCGCCGGATCGAGCGAGACGCTCGCGAACGCCGGGCCGTCCTCGCGGAGCGGGCTCAAGCAGCGCGCCCAGACGTCCGCGTTCGCGCTCGCGAGCGCCGCGAGCAAGCCGCGCGGGAGCGGCACGCTCTGCACAGCGGTCCACGAGACGAGGACCGCCGCGACGGCGACGAGGATGGTGGCGGCGGGCCTCGGCTCGAGCGGCTCGGCGTCGAACCACACGAGCCCCGTCCCGATCGCGGCGAGCGCGGCGACCGCCGCCAGCACCGGCGTGTGCAGCGCGCCGAGTCCGAGGCCGCTCAGGAGGACGGCCGCGGCGATGAGCCAGCGGCCCGCCCGCCCGCCCTCGAGGAGGAAACGAACGCCCTCCGACGAAGCCCATCCGCGCCTCCGAGCCATGCGGCCGGAAGCTTACTACCTGACGCTCCCGCGGGAGGTCAGAACCCCACGACGAAGGCGAGCGACGCGCCGACGAGCACGTGGAGGCGCCCGTCCGTGTCCTCGGGGATGACGTACGCCGGGCCGCCGTCGACGAGGAGCTCGAGCCCGAGCGACGGACCGAAGACGTGGCGGAAGCCCACGCCGAAACGCCCGAGCACGTTGTCGAGGACGTAGCGCGTCCCCGAGACCATCTGGCGCTCGTAGCCGAGGCCGCCGCGGAGAAGGATGTGGTCGCTCGCGAAGCGCGAGACGGGCAGCCTGAGCTCGACCCCCGCCATCACGAGCGGGCCGGCGCGCGACGTCGACGCGCCCGAGGTGCCGATGCCGGCGTAGCCGAGCTCGCTGATGATGCTGACCGTCGGGCCGGTCGAGTAGCGGAGCGCGGCGCCGACGCCGTACCCCAGAGCGTCCGTCCCGGTCGCGCCCTCGCCGAAGAAGAAGCGCGGCAGGTGGACGAACGGGCCGAGCACGATGCCCGAGCCGTAGCGGAGCGGGGAGCTCTCGGCCGCGTCGGCGAGCTTCTCCTGCTCGGCGTAGTAGTCGTACGAGCGCGCGGGGGCCGCCGACCTCCCGTCCTCGGCGGAGTCGGCCGAAGACGACGCCGACGCGCTCGCCCCGCCGCTCCCGAACGAGACGCTCGCGCGCGCCTCGGCGCCGTCCTTCGGGCCTTCGCGATCGCGCTCTCTCACCGACCGCGCCGACGGGCCGCCGGTGCCGGTCTGCTCCTCGAGCGCGCCGAGGCGCTCGCGGATCCGATCGGAGTCGGGCGCGTCGGGCTGCGCCTCGAGGTACGCGCGGTAGTCGTCGATCGCCGGGAACGGATGCCCGAGGGTCTCGTGGCAGAGGCCGCGATCGCGGCGGAGCGTAGGGTCGACCGTGCGGCGGATGGCGGCGTCGAACGAGGCCAACGCGCCGGCGCAGTCCCCTCCGCGCGCGCGCCCGCGCGCCGCCTGCGCGTCGGCCTCGCCGGCGTCGCCGCGCCGCAGGTTGATCCGACCGCTCGACGACGACGAGCCGGGCGGCGCGCCCTTCGGTTGAGCGCTCGCGGGGAGCGCCACGCTGAGCACACCGGCAAGGCACGACGACGCAAGGAGGCCGACACGAACTCGACGCATGGGCGGGAGCGTACGCGAGCGCGACGATCCGCGACAAAATTCGGGCTGCCTCGGCGCGGAGGAGGCCTCGACGCCCGTCCCCGCGCTTACGGAACGACTTCACGACGCGGAGCGCCCGCGTCGATCCCGAGGTTCAAGAGGACACGCGGACGCGCGCCCGCGTCGCTCGGGGCGGCGGCGTCTCGCTGCGCGGCTCCGCCGTCGCGCGCCGCCCCGACGTCGGCCCGGGCGCCGCCGTCCTGCGTCTCCGCCTCGCGCGCCGCGAGCCACTCCTTCGTCGCCCACGTCACCTTGCCGAAGCGGCTCGCCTTGTGGAAGTTGCCCTGGCCGAGGATCGGCGACCACGCCGTGCCGCCGTTGTTCGCCATGGCGTAGAAGTTCATCCGCCACGTGTCGCCCGGCTTGGGCGGGAGCTGCTTGGCCCCCTTCTCGAACGCCTTCCACGGGATCGCGGCCTCGACCACGTACCCTTCGTCGTTGTCCGAGCTGTCGTCGATCGTGCCCTTCACGACAACGGCCGTCCGCATCTTCGGGTCCCAGTCCTCGTGACCGAACGGGCCCTGCGGCTCGACCTTCGGCCGGTTGTACCCGTCGAACTGGGACTTGAAGACCTTGTTCTGCGGGTTGATCTGGATCTCGTAGTAGTTGACGTTGTCGCCGTCGCCGTCGGGATCGACCATGATCTCCGACGTGTGACGCGTCCACGTCATCGGCTGGCCGGTGGCGGTCCACTCCTTCGGCTGCGCCTCCTTGCTCGTGAAGTGGCCGACGACGTCCGGGTCCTTGACCTCGATGAGCACGTACATGTGCTCGTCGTCCCAGAGGAGCTTCGCCGCGCCGTTGACCGGGAACGAGGTGTTCGGCTTACCCGTTCCCACGTCGACGAAAGGGCCGGTGCTCGCTGCGCCTCCCCATGCCTTGTCGTCGCCCTTGCCGTCGATCACGATCTTCTCGCCGGCGGCGAGCTTCCCGACCTCGAGCTGGGGGAGATCGAGCGCCCCGCGCTTGCCGGGCTCCGCCGGCTTGGGCAAGACGCCCGTCTTGATCTTCGCGACGATCGCGCGGTTGTCGCCGTCGTTCGGCCCGCTGAGCGTCCGGAGACGGGCGTCGCCCTTGTAGATGCCGACGTAGAGGATGGTGTCGGGCCCGCGGAGCTCGACGGGCATCGTGAACGACTGCTCGTCGGCGTAGATCTTCCCGCGCTCCCACTTGTCGGGCCCCAGCACCTGGCTCTGCCCGCGGGCCTCGCGGAGCGGCCCGACGCCGTCCATGCCCTCGTGGCGATCGAACCCCTCGTGCTGGACGTGCGTGAAGAGCTTCCAGCCTTCCTCGACCGGCTCGTCGCAGCGCCAGTAGTAGGTGACCTTGACGGGGGTCCCCGGTCCCGCCTGCTCGGGCTCGAGCTTGTAGCCGACCAGGTGGACCTTGTTCTCGAAGTTCACGTCCGTCTTCTTCGCGTCGGCGGGGACGGCATCGAGGATGTGGGCCTTGAGCCGCTCCTTGTCCTCCGCGCTGATCTGCGTCTTGCCCCCGACGCAAGCCGGAGCGAAGGGCAGCATGCCGAGGGCGGCGATGAGAACGAGATTTCGCACGAGGCCTCCTTGGTCGCCGCATCTAAGACGTCGCAGGCGAAGAACGCAAGGCTCGTCACGGCAGGCGCGTGGCGGCCAGGTCACCCGGAACTCTCCGCTTTCAAAGTGATTTCCGACCGATCGCCGCCGAAGCGAGCTCCTCCGGTTCCCCGCGCCGCGGCGGGAGGCCCCGAGGCACGACAGGATGTCGCACGGCTCGTCGTAAAACTCAGGCCTGTCGTCCGCATTTGACGCGCATTCGGGAGGCGGGCGTCCACAGGAAGAGCGTGCCGCGCGACCCTCGCCCTCTCGGACTCGTCGCTCTCGTGTCGCTCTCGGCCGCCGCCGTCGCCGCGGCGTGCACGGAGAAGAAGCCGCTCGAGCTCACCGGCACGCCTCCCACGACGACGACGGCGACCCCCGACGCCGGGCCGTTCGAGGATCCGTTCACCCCGATCGACGACGACGCGTCGATCGACGCGGGGGCGCGCGTCGTCGACTTCGTCCCGATCTCGACGGGGCCGCTGACGAGGCCGATCGAGATCTCCGCGCGCGCCGGCCGCGTCTACGTCGCCGAGCAGCCCGGCAGGATCCGCATCCTCGGCGCGGACGGCTCGACCGACGCCGTCGCCCTCGACATCGGCTCGCGCGTCACCCAAGGCTACGATCAAGGGATCCTCGGCTTCACGTTCCATCCGGGCTTCCCCGCCACGCCCTACCTCTACGTCACGTACACGGCGGCTCATCCGGACGATCCGCCCCCCGACGACGTCGTGATGCAGTCCGTCGTCGCGCGGTACGAGTCGCTCGACGGCGGGCTCACGTTCGACGCGGAGACGGAGGAGCGCCTCCTCGTGTGGGACCAGCCGGGGGTGAACCACAACAACAACAGCCTGGTCTTCGGGCCGGACGGCTTCCTCTACGTCGCGTCCGGCGAGGGCGGCAGCCAGCTGGACCTCACCTACGGGAACGCGCAGAACAACGACAACCTCCTCGGCACCATCCTCCGCATCGACGTCGACAACGGCGATCCCTACGCCATCCCGGCGTCGAACCCGTTCGTCGACGGCGGCGGGCTCCCGGAGATCTACGCGTACGGCCTGCGGAACGTGTGGCGCTTCGACTTCGACGTCCCGTCCGGCCGCCTGTTCGCGGGCGACGTCGGGCAGCTCTCCTGGGAGGAGATCAACGAGATCTTCCCGGGCGGGAACTACGGCTGGGCGGCGCGCGAGGGCTTCGAGTGCTTCGACGGCGGTCCCGGCTGCGACGGGACGTTCATCGATCCCCTCATCGTCCACGACCACACCGAGGCGAACGCCATCGTCGGCGGCGTCGTCTACCGCGGGACGAAGATCCCCAGCTTGACGGGCAAGTACGTCTACTGCGACGCCGGCTCCGGCTTCTTCTGGGCGGCGTCGATGGACTCGCCGACCCCGACGCCGATCCGCATCCACTCGGAGCCGCGCGTTCGCGCGGTCTCGATCCGGCTCGACGAGGACGGCGAGATCCTCGTCGCGCAGTACGCCGCCGGCCGCGTGCTGCGGATGGTCCCCGCGTCCGACTGACGGCCCCCGAGCCGCGGCGCGCGAGGGCCGCGCCGATCAACGCCGGCTCTTCTTGCGCGCGTCCTTCTCGCGCTTGCGCTGAGCCTTCTTCGCGTTCTTCTCCTTGTCCGAGAGCGCCTTCATCTTGGTCATGCTCTCGGCCGGCGCGCCGCCGCCCATCCCCGGGAAACCGCCCATGCCCGGCATCCCCGGGAAGCCGCCCATGCCGGGGAAGCCGCCCATGCCCGGCATCCCCGGGAAGCCACCCACGCCGGGGAAGCCGCCCATGCCGCCCATCTGCGCGGCGGCCTTCTTCATGTTGCGCATCGCGCCGAGCTGCTTCATGCCCGGGATGTTGCCGAGCAGGCCGCCCATGCCGCCCATGTTCGACATCATCTGCTTCATGAAGAGGAAGCGCTGGACGAGCTCGCTGACCGCCGGCTCGGGCGTGCCCGAGCCCTTCGCGATGCGCGCGACGCGGCTCGGCTCGCGGATGAGCGCGTAGGGGTCCTTCTTCTCGAACGACGTGAAGCTGGAGATCATCGCCTCGATCTTCACGAGCTCGCGATCGTCGAGGTTCACGTCGCTCGGGAGCTGATCCATCCCCGGGATCTTCCCGACGATGTCCTTGAGGCTCCCCATCTTCTGGATCATGCGGATCTGCGCGAGGAAGTCGTCCAGGGAGAAATCGCCCTGGAGCATCTTCATCGCGTCGGCGGCGGCCTTCTCCTCGTCGACGACGTCCTGGAAATCCTTCATCAGGCCGACGACGTCGCCCATGCCGAGCACGCGGCTCGCCATGCCGTCGGGGCGGAACTCCTCGAACTTGTCCGTGCCCTCGCCGACGCCGGCGAAGCGGACCGGCGCGCCGGTGACCTCCTTCACGCTGAGCGCCGCGCCGCCGCGGGCGTCGCCGTCGAGCTTCGTGAGGACCACGCCCGTGAGGCCGAGGCGGTCGTGGAACCCCTTCGAGACCTTCACCGCGTCCTGCCCGATCATCGCGTCGACCACGAGCAGGATGTTCTCGGGCTCGGCGCGCTCCTTGATCTCCGCGAGCTCCTGCATGAGCTTCTCGTCGATCGCGAGGCGGCCCGCGGTGTCGTAGATGACGACGTCGCAGCCGAGCCGCTTCGCCTCGGCCTCGGCCTGGGCGCAGATCTCGACGGGCGACGCGCCCGGGATGCTCCACACGGGCACGTCGATGCTCTTGCCGAGCACCTGGAGCTGCTCGACCGCGGCGGGGCGCTGCATGTCCGCCGCGACGAGCAGCGGCTTGCGCTTCTCCTTCTGGAGGTAGCGCGCGAGCTTCGCGCAGGTCGTCGTCTTGCCCGAGCCCTGGAGGCCGACCATCATGATGCCGGTCGGGCCCTTGTCGGCGAACGTCAGCGCGTCGCCCTCGGCCGTCATGAACGCGACGAGCTCGTCGTGGCAGATCTTGGTGAACTGATCGCCCGCCGAGACCCGGATCGCCTCGCCGTCCTTGGCCTTCGCCTTGACGCGGACGACCTCGCCGAGCGCCTTGTCCTTCACGCGCGCGAGGAACGCCTTCACGACGCCGAGCTCGACGTCGGCCTCGAGGAGGCTGAGCCGCACCTCGCGCAGCGCGGCGTCGATGTTCTGCTCGGTGAGCTCCGTCAACCCGGCGAGGCGGTTCTTGGCCTGCCGGAAACCCTTCGCGATCGCGTCGAACATGCGGTGTGTCGGGGGCTTACCACGGACCCTTCGGGTCGGAAACGGGCGGAGGTGGATCGCCGCTCGCGCGCCGACGCGCGCGCCCGCAGCGACGCGGCGAGCCCCCCGACGGCGCGCGCGCCTTCGCGCCGCGCGCTCGAGCGGTACGGCGGGCGCAGCGACGGCCCACCGCAGCCGTGGCGACGAAGCGCCAACCACTGGATTTTGCTGTCAACTGTGCCGTTTGTCGCGGCTCTTGTTTACACCGCTCGAGCTTCGATGGTATCCCGTTTGAGATGATTACCCGTGCCGCGCGCGGGCGCCGCCAGGGGAAACGTCGGGCTGAGACAGGGAGGACTCCATGAGGCTTCGAGCGAGCACGCTGCTTCGTCTGGGATTGGCCGCGTCGGCGCTGGCGGGGGCGCTCGCCGCGCCGCGCGCCGCGCGCGCCGAGGCCGACACGTTCGGCGTCGGTGACGGACACGACGGCGCGAAGGTCGTCGTGGGCACCGAGACGATCAACTCCTACGCGTCGATCACGGCAGACGCGGCCGCGGGCTCCAGCACGATCTCCATCGGGACCGTGATCGGTGACGCCGCGGGCTTCGCGGCGGGCGATCTCGTCCTCGTCTGGCGCGCGACCGGCGTGGCCGCCGCCGAGGCGCCCTCCGGCGACACGATGAAGCGCCTCGACCTGGCGAACGCGCTCGCGACCACGTCGAGCGCGGCGAACCAGGCCGGGCTCGTCGGGCAATTCGAGTTCGCGCGCGTCCAGTCGGTCGCCGGCGCCGCCGGCAGCCAGACGCTCACGCTGACGAAGCCCCTCCTGCGGGCCTTCACGAGGCACGTCTCGCAGGTCGTGCGGGTCCCCGAGTACACCACTGTGACGGTGCCCGCCGGCGCGACCCTCGCCGCCGCCGCGTGGCAAGAGGTCGGCGGCGCGCCCTCGAACCCCAACCCCGCGAACCCGTGGGCGGGCGGCATCGTCATCTTCATGGCCACCGGCGAGATCGCCAACGCGGGGACGATCCACGCGAACGGCCGCGGCTTCCACGGGGGCTTGCCCGAGGCGCGCGCGATCAACACCTTGGGCGTGGTCTGCAACAACGACGCGCTCGACGGCAACCCGCGCACGAGCTCGTTCGCGCCGAAGGGACAAGGCGTCGTTCATCTTCGCTACACGCGCGACGTCGGCGGCAAGGGGAACGTCTCCATGGCCGGCGGCGGCGGCAACTGCCTCGAAGGCGGCGGCGGCGGCGGCGCGAACCGGGGCAACGGCGGCAACGGCAGCAACTCGGCGCTGAACCTCGGGCGCGGCGGCTTCGGGGGCGTGGGGATCGACTACGACCTCAACGAGCGCCTCACGATGGGCGGCGGCGGCGGCGCCGGGCGGCACGTCGTCGGCGTCGCGAGCCAGGTGAGCTTCGGCGGGTTCGGCGGCGGCGTCGTCTACGTCCGCGGCGGCTCGATGAGCGGAGACGGGCGGCTCCAGGCGAACGGCGGCGACGGAGAGGACTCCGGCATCGTCGGCCTGCCCACCGGCGTCGCGAGCGAGGGCTCGGGCGGCGGCGGCGCGGGCGGGACGGTCGTCGTCCGCCTCACCGGCGCGCTGGACTGCGACAGCATCGGCAGCCCCGGCGGAAACGGCGGCAACGCGCAGGTCCTCGGGGTCGGGATCTTCGGCGCCGGCGGCGGCGGCGGCGGCGGCCGCGTCCTGTTCCAGGCGGCGAGCAAGTCCGCCGACTGCGACGTCATCGTGACGCCGGGCAACCCCGGCAACAACGGCCAGGGCGGATCGCAGCCCGGCGCCCCGGGCGAGACGCAGCCTCCTCCGACCGGCGGCTTCTGCTTCGATCCCGAGCCGAACAGCCCGAACCCGTGCGCGGATCCGACGCCGGTCTGCGACACGACCACCGGCGAGTGCAAGCGGTGCTCGGGCCCGTTCGGAGGCGGCTCGCCGCTCGCGTGCAAGGTCAGCGTCGAGCCCGTCTGCATGGCCGACGGCTCCTGCCAGCCGTGCAACGGCGACTTCGGCTCCGGCGCGACGCAGACCTGCCAGCTCACCGCGAGCCCCTACTGCTTCACGACCGGCGGCGCCGCCGTCGAGGGCTCGTGCGGCAAGTGCGCGACGAACGCGGACTGCGCGGGCGCCGGTCACCCCGGCCCGATCTGCAACGTCGTCGCCGGCAACTGCGGCAAGACCTGCACGAAGGACGAGGACTGCGCGGCGAGCGAGTGGTGCGCGCCGCAGGCCGCCGACGGGACGAACGTCTGCACGCCGAAGACGCCGAACGGCCAGCCTCTGCCCGCCATCCCGCCGATCGACGGCGAGTGCACGAAGGAGAAGGGGCTGCGCGTCTGCCTCTCCGCCGTGTGCGAGGAGGACGACGATCTCTGCGGCCTGAAGAACGGATCGCCGTGCGCCGGCACCACCGAGTGCCGCTCGAACATCTGCTTCGACCAGGACGATCTGTGCGGGCTCCCCAACGGCGAGCCTTGCGGCGGCGACGGCCAGTGCCGGAGCGAGCGGTGCGAGGACGGCGCCTGCCGAGGCTGCGACGACGACACCGACTGCAAGCTCGGGCAGGTCTGCGACGCCGCGAACGGCGAGTGCGTCCCCGGCTGCCGCCCGGGCGCGCTCGGCCCCTCCGACGGCGGGCAGGTCCACGGCGCGTGCCCCGACGGACAGGACTGCGTCGCCGACGACGGCGGGCCGATCGGCCAGTGTCGGCCGTCGGCCGACGCGGGGTACGGCGGCCTCGGCGACGGCGGCGACGCCGACGCGGGCGACACGTCGGGCATCATCGAGGGCGGCGGCTGCTCGTGCAACGCCACGCTGTCTTCGGCGGCCTCGCCGTTCGCGCTCCTCGGAGCGGCGCTGAGCGGCCTCCTCGTCGCGCGGCGCAGGAAGCGGCGCGCGGACGACGCGTCCCGCGCGGAGCCGCGCGATCCCTCGAGCCCCTCGTCCTCACGCTGATCCCAGGATGACCATGAAAACGGCAAGCACCGTCTCCCCCGCGGGGCAGAGGCCCTCGACCGCCCGCGCCTCGCTCGGAGGGCGCGCGCTCGGCGCGCTCTCCGCCGCGCTCCTCCTCGCCCTCTCGGCTCCGGCGAGCGCGCAGTCGCAGACCGGGTTCGCGATCAACCGCTTCGAGCCCGCCGAGCGAGGCAGTCAGTTCTTCGTGAACGACACGCTCGATTTCCGCGGCGACTTCCGGCCCGCCGCCGGCGCCACCCTCGACTACGGCTACAAGCCGCTCGTCGTCTACGACACCGCCGGCAACGAGCGGAGCGCGCTCGTGCGCCACCAGGTGTTCACCCACGTCGGCGGCGCGCTCGTGCTCGGCGACCGCGTCCGCTTCGGCCTGAACCTGCCGGTCGCCGTCTACCAGGACGGCGAGAGCACGATCGTCAACGGCGATCGCTTCAAGGCGGCCGACAAGGCGGCGATCGGCGATCTGCGGCTCGCCGCGGACGTCCGTGTCCTCGGCGAGTACGGCGACGCGTTCACCCTCGCGGGCGGCGTCCGGGCGTGGCTCCCCACGGGCCAGCGCTCGCAGTTCACGGGCGACGGCTCCACGCGGCTCGCGCCGCAGGTCATGGCCGCCGGCGACCTCGGCGCCATCACCTACGCCGCGCGCCTCGCGCTCGTCTACCGCGCGCGCGACGACGCCTACGCCGGGAGCCCGCTCGGGAGCGAGCTGCTCGGCGCCGCCGGCGCGGGGCTGAAGGCGCTCGACGGCAAGCTCGTCATCGGGCCCGAGGTCTTCGCGACGAGCGTGTTCACCGACGCGAGCTCGTTCTTGAAGACGCGCGGCACGCCCGCCGAGTGGCTCTTCGGCGCGCACTACGACGTCGGAGACGTCCGGATCGGCGGCGGCGTCGGCGGCGGGCTCACCCGCGGCTACGGCGCTCCGCAGCTCCGCGCGCTGCTCTCGCTCGAGTACGTGCCGGCCTACGAGCGCCCCGACCGCGACAAGGACGGCGTCTACGACGACGAGGACGCCTGCCCCGACGTCGCGGGCGTGCGCGATCCCGATCCGAAGAAGAACGGCTGCCCGGCGGCGATCGCGCCCGCCGACGCGGACGGCGACGGGATCACCGACGCCGAGGACGCCTGCCCCGCCGAGCCCGGCCCGCGCACGAACGATCCGCGCACCAACGGCTGCCCCGATCGCGACCGCGACGGCGTCGTCGACAGGCTCGACGCGTGTCCGGACGTCCCCGGCGTCCAGGACGCCGATCCGAGGAAGAACGGGTGCCCGCCCGACCGCGACGGCGACGGCATCGCCGACGCCGAGGACGCCTGCCCCGACGTCCCGGGCGTGAGGGACGCGGACCCGACGAAGAACGGGTGCCCGCCCGACCGCGACGGCGACGGCATCGCCGACGCCGAGGACGCCTGCCCCGACGTCCCGGGCCCGCGCGACCCCGATCCGAAGAAGAACGGCTGCCCGCTGGTCGTCGTCACCGAGAAGGAGATCCGCATCAACCAGGAGGTGAAGTTCAAGTTCGACAGCGCCGTGATCTTGCCCGAGTCGGACGCGATCCTCGACGCCGTGAAGCAGGTGCTCGTGGCGCACCCCGAGATCAAGAAGGTGCGCGTCGAGGGCCACACCGACAACGTGGGCAAGGCCGCGTACAACAAGGCGCTCAGCCAGAAGCGAGCCGCCGCGGTCGTGAAGTGGCTCACGGACAAGGGCGTCGACAAGAAGCGCCTCGTCTCGCAGGGCTACGGCCAGGAGCAGCCGCTCGACAGCAACGAGACCGATCAAGGCCGGGCGAACAACCGCCGCGTCGCGTTCACCATCCTCGAGCGCGACGCCGCGGCGAAGCCCGCCGAGGCGCCCGCGCCGAAGCCGTAGGCCGGCGGGCTCCCCCGCGCGCTCGAGGCGCGCCCGCTCGCGTGAGCTTCACCGAGCGGGGCGACGGCGCCAGGCGCGACGGCGTTAGCGCGACGGCGCCAGGCGCCACGGCGGCGCGCCGACCTCGCGTCCGGCCTCGGCGCGCTCGGCTGGGCCGGCGCGTCGAGCGCTGATCCGGCCCGACTCGGAGCGCCGTCCACGACGACTCGACCGGCAGGCGCCGGAGGATCGTCATCGGCAGGAGCCCGAAGGCGAGCTGCGCCGCGACGAGCGCGACGAAGACGACGCGCTTGCGCGGGAGCAGGTCGCCGGGCGCGGTCGCGGCGGCGGGCGACGCGGGGCCGAGGAACGCGCGCGCGAACGCCCGGAGCGCGGTGACGCCGTTCAGCGCCGCCACGACCGCGAGCGCGACGCCGAACGCGAGCTGCCGGTGCAGCTCGCCCTCGAGCAGGAGGTCCTCGCCGACGTAGCAGGCGAACCCGGGGAAGCCCACCGCGGCGAGCGCGCACAAGAGGTAGACCGAGGCGATCCGCGGCATCGCTCGGTACAAGCCGTGATGGCGCGACACGTCGATCGCGCCGACCCGGGCCTCCAGCGCGCCGGTCGCGACGACCAGGCCCGTCGCGGCGAAGGCCTCGCCGATCGAGAAGAGCAGCGCGCCGCGCATCGCGTACGGCTCGGCCGTCGAGAGGCCGGCGAACACGAGCGCGCCCTCGCTCATGAGGACGTACGCGACCGCGTAGCGCATCCGGCGCTCGCCGAGCGCGAGCAGCGCGGCGTGGAGCGCCCCGACCACGGCGAGCGCGCCGAGCAGCGCCAGGCCGCGCGGCGACCAGGACGCGATCGGCGCGGCGAACCGCGCGAGCAGGTACGGGCCGGTGCACGAGCCGACGAGCGGCAGCGCCACCGAGCTCGGCGCCTCGGCCAGCATCGGCGCGAGCCACGAGTGGAACGGCACGAGGCCCATCCGCCCGAGGACGGCGACGAAGAGCGCGCCGAAGACGACGCCGTCCGCCGGCCCGCGCCGGAGGAGGACGGCGACGACGAGCGGGAGCGCCGTGCCGAGCAAGAGCGGCCCCGCGGTGCGCGCGACGACGCGCGGGACGGCGCGGTCTCGCCGCGCGACGACGAGCGCGGGGACGGAGACGGCGGTCCACACGATCACGAGCGGGACGGCGCGCGTCGTCGCGAAGGTCGCGAAGACGAGCGCCTCCGTGGCGAACAGCCCCGCCACCGGGCCCGCCGCGAGCTCCCGCCGCGGCAGGACGATCGCGACGACGACGACGAGCGCGCCGCACGCGACCGACATCGACGCGGAGAGCATGTCGAACGCGAGCGCCTCCCCCGAG
>JAHBWF010000269.1 GCA_019637105.1 Labilithrix sp. | reverse complement strand
TCGCGCTCTTGCTCGGCCCGCGTCACGGAGAGCGACGCGGCCGACAGCTCGATCCTCGTCGCCGCGCCGCGCTCGACGCGCTCCGCCACGAGCTCCTGGATGGATCGGCGCGTCGCGACCGCGCGGTCCGCGACCTCGTAGAGCGCGCCGAGCTCCGCGCACGTCGCCCACCCCGCGCGGACCGCGGCCTCGAGCTCGGCCGCGCTCTCGAGCGTATCCAGCTCGACCGCGCGCGTGTTGGCCTCCGCCTCCTTTCGCTGCGCCGACCAGACGCCCGGCTGCGGAGGCTTCCACGACAGTCCGACGCCCCAGCCCGAGTCGAACGGGTTGCCCTCCTGCGCGTGGAGCCACTCGAGCCTCACGCTGGGGTTCGCGATCGCCGCGGCGGTGCGCTCCCCCGCCTTCGCGACGTCCCGGTCGGCGCTCCGTACGCGGAGCTCGCGGTTCTGCGCGCGCGCCGTCGCGACCAGGCGCTCCTCGGTCGTGACGGTGACCGTCGCGGCGGGCTCGCCGCTCGCGACCGCGGGCCAGCCCACGACCAGGCCCAGCGCGCCGGCGAGCGCGCTAGCGAAGCGTGACATGGAACGCCTCCCCCGGGACGAGCTCGTCGCCCGCCGGCACCTCGATGAGGGCGCGCCGGCCCCAGACGGGGATCATCGGAGACGCGCGCGCGCGGAGCGGCATCTCCTCGATCTCCGGCGACAGCTCCACGACCCGCCCTTCGATCGGGCGCGAGAAGAGGCGGTCGCGCTCGAGCTTCGCGCGGTCGCCGACCGCGATCCGGCTCGCCGCGACCTCGGGCAGGATCACGACCAGCGTCCCCGGCCGCGCCTCCACGATCGTCACGATCGGCGTCGCGGCGGCGGCGACGTCGCCGGAGCGCCGCCAGAGCGTCGTGACCGCGCCGTCGCACGGCGAGCGCAGCGTGAGGTCCTCGAGCGCGCGCTCCAGCTCCGCGACGGCCGCCTCCTGGACGGCGACGGCGCGCTTGTACGGCTCGATCCGCGCCTCGACGGCGCTCCGGTGATCGCGCTCCGCGGCGCCGCGGGCCCCCAGGACGCGCGCGCGGTCGTAGCTCTCGACGCGCGCGGAGAGCTCCTGCCCCTTCTCTCGCGCGCTCTCCGCGTCTCCCGCGGGGATCATCTTCCGCTCGAGCAGGTCGTCGAGGCGCGAGATCTGCCGCGCCACCTCCTGGAGCCGCGCGCGGTCGCCCTGCTCCGCGGCCCGCGCGCGAAGGAGCGCGAGCTCGCTCCGCGTGACGCGCGCGTCCTGCTCCGAGAGCGCCGCCGAGACCTCGGCCCTCCGCTTCGCGAGCTCCGCCAGCGCGCGCTCGCGGGCCGCGAGGAGGAGCCGGTCGTCCATCACCGCGATCACGTCGCCTCGCTTCACCCGCTGCCCCACGTGCACGCGGACCTCGCTGACGCGGCCGGTGACGACCGGCGCCACCTCGTGATGGACCGCGTCGGCGTAGGCCCGGGCGGACACCCCGCCGCCGCGGAGGCTGCCGCGCTCGATCGCGACGAACCCGCCCGCCGCGGCCAGGATCGCGATCGACATCGCTGGGAAGCGCCCGAGCATCGAGCGCGCGAGCTCGGTCCACGACATGACGGAGTTGCTCCTTCGCTCACAGCTCGAGGGTTGCGTCCTGCTTCACGATCGTCGCCTCGTCGACGCCCGGGATCCTCTCGAGCTCCCGGAGCAGGAGCGTCTCGCCGCCGGCGCGCGCGAGCTTCAGGTGGTACGCGTGCTCCTGGACCGCTTCGCCCGCCGCGCGGAGATCGATCAACGACAGCTTGCGCGCGTGGCGGTCGAGCACCCCGCGGACGCTCTCCTCGCACCTGGCCTCGGAGGACGCGCGAAAGCGCAGGACGGCGTCGAAGCGCATCTTCGACCCGAAGCTCGACCACGAGACGTACATCGCGGCGACCCCGAAGACGGCGACGCCGCCGACGGCCGCGGCGAAGGCCTGCACGCCGCACGCGACGCCGCACGCGAGCGAGGCGAACACGAACATCAGGTCACGCGGGTCCTTCAACGTCGCTCGGAACCGGATGAGCGTGAGCGCGCCGACCATCCCGAGGCCGCGGGCGATGTCGTCGCCGATGGCGAGCATCGCGATCGCCGCGACGACGCCGCTGAGCGCGATGCTCTGGGTGAAGCTCCGCAGGTAGCCGATGCCCTGGTAGGTGTTCGCGTAGACCCAGGCGATGGTCGCGGAGATCGCGAAGGCGAGGAGCAGCGACGCGAGCGCGACGTCGAGGCCGACCTTACCGATCATCACCGTCCCCCGAGCGCTTCCCCTGGAGGTGGTCGATCGCGGCGATGTACTTCGAGAACCCCTCCTGGCGCATCTCGAAGCGCGCCACCATCTCGGCCATCCACGCCGGCGCGGCGCCGCGGAATTTCAGCTCGACGAGCGCGCGCGCGGCGCCGTAGGGAGCACATCGTCCGCCCCGCCCGTCGATCACGGTCCACCGATGCGGGGCGGCGCTGAAGTGCCGCCCGTACGCGGGCTGGTACGCGATCTCCCGATCGATCGTCATGCGGACGTCCACGCCGCGCGTCCGCGAGACGAACGCCTCGCGCCGGCTCGCGATGAACACCTTGGGCTCGACCCGGTGCAGCGCGCTCAAGAACAGGAACGTCTCGAGGTGCCGCCGCTCGGCCGGCGCGCACGACGCGAGGTCCGGACGCCCCGACAGCACCGCGGGGACGTGCTCGAGCGGGAGCGTCGCGCGCGCCTTGAGCGTGATGTTCTTCACCTTGCGTTTGACCTCGAAGAACCCGACGCGGCCGGAGGGCTCCGACGGCGAAAGCGGCGACGTCGGCGGATCTCCGTAGGTGCGGACGCGGAGCTTCAGCCGCTCGGGCGCGCCCGACGTATGCAGCGCGTGGAAGCGGTAGCCGCGGGTGTCGAGGTACAGCGAGACGTTGCGGGTCAGGTTGCCGTCGCGGCTGAAGGGGTCGTGCTCGAGGTAGGGGCGCGCGAAGCGGACGACGCGATCGGCGGTCGGCGCGGTGACCCAGAACTTGAGCTCGAAGCGCTCGAACGTCGTCCGGACGACCGTCGACGTCGCGAGGCCGAGCGGCGACGCCCGCGGCGCGGGCGCGCCGAGATCGCGGAGCGGGCGATCGCGCGCCACGGGGGCCGTCCCCGGACGAGCTCCCAGGTCGAGCACGTCCCGGCTCACCCCCGCCCTCATGGCGCGTTCACCGCGCCGGGCGTCGCCGCGCAGACGGCGAAGTCGCCGGTGAGGTCGGGCAGTCGGCACGCCGTCTGGCCCGCCGCGCCGTCGACGACGAGGCTCTTGGGGTACTGCGTCGCCGTCGCGATCGCCGAGGCGGGGGTGAGGAGATAGACGGTCTCGCCGTCGGACGCGCTGACGTCGAAGGTCGCGTAGAAGCACTCGGCCTCGGCCGGCGGCGCGCACTCCTCCTTCGGGTGCGGGCCCACCGCGAGCCCGACGGGCCGGCCGGTGACCACGAGGAGCCGGCCCCCCGGCTCGATGCGCGTGCCGTCGGGGAACGTCATCTTGGCGTCGAGCTTCGGCGCCTTCGTGGTCTTGTCGGTGTCGGCCAGGGCGTAGCCGCCGAGGTCGACGGCGCCGGTCCCCTTGTTGCCGATCTCGAGCCACTCGAGCCCGTCCACCGCCTTGAACTCGTTGAAGACGACGTCCGCGCCGGGGTCCCCGGTAGCGACGGGGACGGCGCCTTCGTCGTCGCTCGCCGCGCACGCGACGAGGGCGGTCAGGCCGAGACGGGCCGCGCGGAGGCGGGCGCTCGCGCGGCGAGGGAGCGTCGTCACTGTCCACCTCGTCCGGGGTAAGGGCGCGCCTGCTTCACGTAGAGGGCCGGCGGCTGTCCGGGGGCCTCGTCGTCGTCGAACTTGAACTCCACGTCCATCGCGTACCAACCTGTGTTCCCCGACGCCGGTCCGTAGGCGGGGGAGAAGCGCTCGTGGATCGCCTTGAGCGCGACGCCGAGCGAGTACGTCTGCGCCGTCGTGAGGACGGACTGCCCCGTCGGGACGAGGTTCGAGCGCGCGAGGAACGCGATCGGCTGGTTCGGCGAGGCGAAGAAGTAGAGGAACTGGTCGCTCTTGATGCCCGGGGGCGGGGCGACGACCTCGACGTCTCCCCCGACCTGGACGTTCACGTAGAACGCGGGATCGAGGCCGGAGGGGTCGAAGGGGTTCGCCGTCACCGCGACGCCGTTCGCCTCTTCGTCGGGGAAGTTGTGGTGCACGAGCAGCGCCATCCCCACGGTCTTGTGATCGATGCCGTAGTACGCGCGCTCCTCGAACGTGCGAAACAACCAGACGGTCGCCCACGTCTTTTTGATCGCGCGGAGGACGTGGTTCCAGTCGCTCGGATCGCCCGTGTGGGACTCGTAGCAGCCGGCGCAAGGGAAGCCGTCGAGGTCCTCGCTGTTCGTGCTCGTCCGGAAGCGGAGCTTCCGCCCGGGGTACTCGGCGGCGATCTTCGCCTTCAGGAGGGCCTGGAGCTCGGCGTCCACGGTCCCGGCCTCGATGGCCGCGCGGAGCTCGGCGAGCTTCGCGTCGCGCACCCGCGAGTCCGCCACGAAGGACGCGTCGGCGAGGAGCGCGTCGAGCCGGGCGTAGATCCCGTTCTGGCTCATGAACTGGTCGTAGTAGTGGACCGGCACGGCGAACGCCTTCTGCACGGGGACGCCCGCGGTGCGCCGGAGGATCGAGTAGTGAGCCGCCTTGCCGCCGAAGGCGAGCACCGACTTCTTGATCGCGTCGCGGAGCGTCGCGCCGTTCGCCGGCTCCGGCGTGACCTCGTCGACGTCGACGAGGCCCGTCACCGACAGGTCGAGCGCGGGGAGCTGCACGGGCGCCGGCTTGTGGCTCGCCCAGAACGCGTCCGCCTCGGCCTGCGACACCTCGCGCACGCTCCACGCCGACTTGCCGACGGTGAGCTCGACGGGCTTCCCCTCGAGGGCGCGGAGCGTCGGGTTCGACATCGCGCCGCGCAGGCCCATGTTGGGCGTCTTGCGGTTCTGCGACAGGACGTTCACGTGCGAGAGCGGCGTCTGGAACTCCTGCGAGACGATCCCCATGACGACGTTGATGTCGTTGGGAGCCTGGTCCAGGACCACGATGTTCTCGTGCGGGACGTACGCGCCGGCGAGCTCGGCGGCGGTGACGAACTGGAGCCGACCGATGCTCGTCGCGAGCGACAGCGGCTGGTAGTCGATCCCGGCGAAGATCTCGTCGGTGGTCTTGATCGGGACGTCGGCCGGCAGCTTCTTCGCCTCCGCGGCGACGGCCTCGGACGTCGGGTGGAAGTAGAGGCCCGGCCCGAAGAAGGCCGCCGCCTTCACCTTGCGATAGAGGAGCGTGATGAGCTCGGCCGAGGCCGTGTCGTACGGCGAGATCTCGAGCGCCCAGATCTTCGGCGCCTCGTAGTACGTGACCGCCGCCAGGACGAAGCGCCGGTCGGGCGAGTAGTACTCGGACGCGTTGAACTCGGCGAGCGACGGGACGATCGGCAAGTCGCCGCCGGAGCGGCGCGTCGAGGCGTAGTCGTAGTGCACCGGGAAGCGGACGCTGTTCTGGAACCAGAGCCGATCCGCGTCGGCCCGGTCGAGCCCGAGCTTCACGGAGCGCGCGCCCGGGATGGTCGTGTCGATCGGCTCGGAGGCGAGCGCCTGGAAATCGGGCGTGCACTCGATCCGCTCCAGCGACTCCGTCGACGTGTCGCCCGGGGGGACTACGCAGGTCCCCTCGACGATCCCCGCGGGCGCCTGCGCCTCCTCGCAGGAGGGGACGAGCGCGCCGAGCGCGAGGCAGAGCAGCGAGCTCGGAGCGCGACGGGCGTGGAGCCGGTTCATGGAGCGCACGCGGAGGCGTGAGGGCCGTCGTGGCCGGAGGCGTCGGGGACACGCGCCTTTTGCTCGTCGCTCATTCGAACGCCCTCTCCTTCCGCCGCGCCGAGACGCGCGCTCATTTGCACGTCAGATCCGCCTGACACGTCTGGCCGTCGCTGCACTGCGTATCGTCGGTGCAGGAGGTCAGACCGGCGACGACGACGGGGCGCTCGACCGACGACGAGACGACGAGGTCCACGCGGCCCTCGGCGATCGTCGTCGAGCCGACGGCCCTCCGCGTGACGACCACGCTCGGGAAGCCCGCGACGCCGAGCGCGAGCAGATCGGTCACGAGCTCGGCGGAGATCTCGAGCGCGCCCGAGTCCTCCGCCGCGCACTCGATCTTCCCCTTCGTGCCGCCGTGATGGCTGATGTCGAGCTTCACCTCGATCGTCGAGAGCCCGGGGCTCGCCGGCGGCGTCCACGCGAGCTTGGCCGGCTGCTCGGCCTCGAGCGAGACGACGTCGCTCGACAGCGTGAGCGGCGCGACCCCCTTCGCCTCGATCGCGAACGGCTCGAAGTAGTCGCCGGCCGCGGCGATCGCGATCGCGTCGCCCTCGTCGAACGCCGGGCTCGCGAGCTTCACGCCGGCCGCCGGCTGATATCCGTTCACGACGGGGCTCATCACGAACGTCGTCGCGCCGTCCTCGAGCCGGAGGCCGTCCACCGTGACGGCGCCGGCGCTTCGCGCCGCCGGGTACGCCGCGCACACGTCGTCTTCGACGCACGCCGCGCTCGATCCGCACGCGGAGCTGCAGAACGGGACGCGCGGCGTCAGGAGCTTGCACGCGCCCGCGGCGCGCGCCTCCTCCCAGATCACCTCGGAGAGCGCCGGGCCGTCGAAGACCTTGCCGATGACCGTCGTGCTCGCGGCGGCGGCCGGCGTCGTGTCCGTCGCCTCCGTCGCTGCGACGAGGCGGACCTGAAACGTGCCTACGAGGACGCTCGAGTCGCCCGGCGGGCGGGCGGCCGCTCCGCCGTCTCCCGCGGTCGTCT
>JAHBWF010000268.1 GCA_019637105.1 Labilithrix sp. | reverse complement strand
GCACGCGGGCTCGCCTCGCCGGGTGTCGAGCGTCAGGATCTTCGTCGCCTCGGCGCTCGCCGCGCTCGTCGTCGGCGGCGTCGCCGTGGCGGCGCTCGTCGCCGGCGCGAGGGCCGGCGACCCGAACGCGCGCGCCGGCGCCACCGTCGTGATGTCGTCCGACGAGCCGCGCGGCGCGCCCCCGCCTCCCCTGCCGGACGGCGGCCCCGCGCCGGACGAAGACGCGACCGACGCGGCGACGATCTCCGCCGCGACCGACGCCGGCGCGGCCGCCGTCGACCCGGTGGCCGACGCGGCGACGATCGCCGACGCGGCCGGCCGGCCGAGCGTGGGCGCTCGCCCCGCGACGTCGCGCGTCCCGGCCCATCGCCCGGTGATCCACGCGGTCGAGGGGATCGATCCCGCCGGGCGCGCGCGATGGAGCGCGCGCGTGGAGCGCGATCTCGAGGCGTGCGCGGTCCCCCAGCCCTGCGTCGACGCGAAGTACGTGCGCCGGGCGGACGGCCGCTGGGACATCTTCCACCGCATGGCGGCCAGCAGCGCCGCCCCCCGCCTGCGTCCCGGGTGCGACCCCGAGCAGCGCGCCTTGCGCTGCGCGCTCCGGGTCCTCGATCGTCACGCGGTCCCGCGCGCCTGCGTCCCGCCCTCCGCGGCGTGCGAGATGAACGTCGTCGTCGTCTTCGACTGATCGTCACCACGCGTACTGGCGGACGAGCGCGACGTGCGGAGGCGTGTCGACCACGCGCGGGCTCTCGGCCACGGCCGCGGGCGCCGGCGCTCCGGCCTGCGCGTGCTTCACGACGACCGGACGGGTCGGCGGCGAGCCCACGCGATCCGGACGAACATACAAGCGGTACGAACACGGCATGGCGACCCCTCGTCGGCGCCCTATGTGCCCTGGAACCACGGCGCGGAGAAGACGAGGACGCGGAAACGCAGCGTTTCCAAAACGTGCACGCCTCCCGGCGGGCGCGCGCGGCCGAGCTCCGGGCGGGGCGACGCCCCTCGCGAGCTCCAGCGCCGCGCGCTCAGCCGGGCTTCGCCGCCGCCGCGAGCCCCTCGGTGACGAGCTTCGACGGCGCCTCGCTCGCGACGCACCAGAGCTGGTGGGCCGCGCGCGTCGCGCCGACGTAGAGGGCGTGGCGCGCCTGAGGCGTCTCGGGGTAGCTCGACGCGGTCGTCTCGAGGAGGATGACCTCGTCGAACTCGAGGCCCTTCGTCTGCCGGACGTCGGTGACGTCGAAGCCGCGCTCCCACGTGAAGTCCTGGCGCCGGACGCGCCGGACGTTCGGGACCTCGGCGCGGACGAGGCCGTCGTAGTAGACCTCGGCTTGCTGCGGGAAGCGCGAGAGCAACGCGACGTTGGCGTCGGGCTCGCTCGCGGCGAGATCGCGGAGCGCGTCGGCGAGGAACGCCACGGCCTCGCCCGCCGACGCGAACGTGAAGAGCTCGACCGGCGGGCCCTCGCGCGTCGCGATCGGCTCGGCCTCGTGCGCGAACGGCCCGAGCACCCCGCGCGCGAAGGAGGTGATCTCCGCCGTCGAGCGGTAGCTCACCTTGAGCGGGTCGATCACGCCGGCGCCGCCCGGGACGCCGAGCTCCTTGAGCGTCGCGTCCCAGTCGAACGCGACGTGCTCGTCTTCTTCCTCGCGCATCCGCTGAGCGACGTCTCCGGCGAGCGTGACGGAGAGCTGGGAGACGTCGCGCTCGCCCGGCGCGACGTCCTTCACCCCGGCGGCGACGTCGAGCAGGACCTTGAGCTCGACGGGCGTGGCGTCCTGGACCTCGTCGATGAACAGGTGCGCGAGCGTGACCGGCTGCCCGTCGCCGTCGAGCAAGGGGCCGCGCAGCACCTGGAAGAGCCGGAGGAGCAGCGCGCGGTCCTCGACGTCGAGGCTCGGCGCCTCGCCGTCGCGCTCGCCTTCGGCGCGGACGCGCGCCTGGCGAACGCACCACTCGTGGACTTGATCGAGCTGTCCGCTCCCGAAGTGCGCGCCGAAGTGCCGGTCGAGGCGCGGGCGGCTCGTGAGGATCTCGTCCCACGCGCCGAGGACGTTGCGCGCGTCGGCGCGGAGCTCCTGGCCGAGCGCCTCGATCGCGCCGCGCGTGACCTGCGGGAGATCGGCCGCGGGCTTCGCGCCGGCGAGCTCGCGCTTCCCGGCGACCCACTGCGCGAGCTGCGTGACGCGGCGATCGGGCGCGCCCTTCGTCGCCTTCCACGCCGCGACCACGCGCCCTCCCTCGGGCCAACGGCCCATCGCCGCGGTGAGCTTCGCGTCGAGGCGCGCGGTCGTCTCGGCCGCGAGCGTGTCGACGGCCGCGACCATCGCCGGGTGGTTCTTCACGCGCGTCACCAGCGGCGGCGTCTCTTCGCTGATCGCCGTCGGGAGCCGCGGGAACATGTCGAACATGGCGCGCACCGCCCAGCGGTTCCACGTCATGACGGGCACACCCTCGACGCCGAGCGCCGGCAGGACGCGGCTCGTGTAGTGGACGAGCGCCTCGTTCGGGACGATGACGAGCATCTTGTGGGCGCGGAAGCGCGCCGGCTGGCTCGCGTGGAGGTAGGCCACGCGGTGGAGCCCCACCGTCGTCTTACCGCTGCCGGCGCTGCCCTGGATGGCGACGAGGCCGGCGCCGGGCTTCGTGATGAGGTCGTACTGCTCCTTGTCGAGCATCGCCGCGATGGCCGGCAAGAGCCGGTCGGCCGACGTCTCGGCGCGAGCCGCGCCCGCCGCCGTTCGCGGCTCGGCCTCGCGCGCGCGGCCCGCGGTCGCGGCCGCCCCGGTCGACGAAGGGAGCCGCAAGCGCGCCGTGTGCGGCGCGGCGCGCCGCCAGGTGCCGTCGGTCTCCCGGACGAAGGTGCCTTGCGGCGCGGTCACCTTGCGCAGCTCGCCGTCGACGATGGCCACGGTGCGCCGCGAGGCGACGAGGCCCTCGACCGGCTGATCGCCGAGCGTCTCTTCGTAGCCGTCTCCCTCGCGGTAGCGGTAGAAGATGCGGCTCACCGGGGCGTTGCGCCAGTCGACGATGCGCACGCCGGCGGCGGGGTCGAGGTACTGCCGCGAGCCGACGAGGACGTCGCGTCGCCGCTCCTTGCCGGGGCGACCGCCGCGCGCCATCACCGTCTCCTCGAGGCGGAGGTGGCCGAAATACGGGCTCTTCCGGTCGACGGCGCCCGTCGTGCCCTTGCCGCGGTGGGCCCGGAGCGCGCCGAGGTTGTGCATCTGCTCGAAGAGCGCCGGGAGGTCCTCGGGCTTCGCGCTCGCGGCGAGGTCGCGGAGCTCGAGCAGGCGCCGATCGTCGTCGGCGAGCGCCTCCGCCATCGAGGAGGGGGGCGGCTGCGACGGGCTCGCGCCTTCGCCGCTCGGAGGCGCCGCCTCCGGCCCGAGCGCGCGGAGGACGACCTCGAGCAGCCGCATCTCCTCGCGGACGATGCGGGTGCCGTCGGCGTCGTCTTCGAGACCGGGAACGGGGACGAGGTCTTCGGCCGTCGAGGTCGAGCTTGTATCGGAGGACGCGTCCATCGGGGCTCTTCGGGTTCTCCGCGAGACGGGCGGACATAGCACACTCCGTGCGCGTCACGCAGGCTCGACCGCGACGGTGCGCCGGGCGTCAGAGCAGCAGCTGGTCGCCGAGCTCGAGCACGGTGAGCTCGACGCCCTTGAGCTTCGCGCACTGCTTCTCCACCTCGCGCTGGAAGGCCGGCTTGATGTGGTAGAGCAGCGTCGGCAAGTCCTTCGGACGCGCGTATTTCTGGAGGTCCTTGAGCAGCGTCTGCGGGGTGTGGTGCCCGCTGAGCGTGGCGAGTCGCTGCGACTCGTTCGGGAAGCTCACCTCCATGAGGAGCGCCCGGAGATCCTTCTGCTCGTTGAGCACCTGCCAGAGCCGCTCGGTCGGCCCCGTGTCGCCGCTGTACGCGACCGCGGCGCCGTTCTTGTCGACGACGAACGCGCTCGTGTCGATCGTGTGGCTCACGCTGATCGCCCGGACGCCGAAGCCGGCGATCTCGGCGCGGACCTCCGGCCTGAGCGTCGTGTAGACGATGGTCGGCTCCTTCTTCGACGGGATGGCCGTGAAGTCCGGCCAGAGGAGATCGTTGAAGAAGTGCCTCCGCAAGACGTCGAGCGTCGGCTTCGTCCCGACCACCTGGAGCGGCGGGCAACCGAGCTGCGCCCGGTTGTCGGCGATGGTCGCGAGGTCACGGATGTGGTCGAGGTGCGAATGGCTGACCAGCACCGCCTCGAGCTTGCACTGCAGGGGCAGGTCGAGGCCGCTCGTGAGCGAGCCGGCGTCGATCGCCAGACGCTCGTCGAGCAGGAACGCGCAGGTGCGATGCTTCGGAGTTTCGCCTCCGTGGCAGCCGACTACACGTAGCTGCACGGTTCCATCCGGACAGCCGGGAGCCAGATCGTCTGAACGGTGTGGCGCTTCATCGGCAGAGACGAGCTTATCGCCTCGAATTCCGGTGAGTCAAAAACGCTCGCCCGCCGCGGGGCGTCTCCCGTGAATGTGGCGGCGGGTGGGACACCTCGGAGGCGACCCGGAGGGGCCCGGGGACCCGCGCGAGCTCCGTCCGCGCTCGATGCTCTTCGCAAGACCGAAAGTACCAAGTAGACTCGGCCGCATGCGAATGCGAACTGTTCTTTCGTTGATGGCGACGGCGCTCGTAGCGCTGTCGGCGTGCGGCGAAGACCCGCCGGCCAAGGACCCTTCATCGGTGAACACGAAGGAGGCCGACAGCAAGGCGGGCGACAGCGACGGGGACAACGGCGGCGGCGGCGGCGGCAAGAGCGAGATCAGCTGCAAAGGCAAGCCCGAGGTCGGCAAGAACGCCTCGAGCTTCTCGCTCTCGTCCGTCAACGGCGGCACCAAGATGGGGGTCGAGAAGGGCAAGGTCACCATCATCGACTTCTGGGCGACCTGGTGCGAGCCCTGCAAGAAGTCCTTCCCGAAGTACCAAGAGCTCTACGTCAAGTACAAGGCGAGCGGCCTCGAGATCCTCGCGATCTCGGTCGACGACGAGAAGAAGGAGATCCCGGACTTCATCAAGACCTACGGCGCGAAGTTCCCCGTGGGTTGGGACGAGGGCCACAAGATCGCCGACTGCTACAAGCCGCCGAACATGCCGTCGGCGTACGTCATCGACAAGAACGGCGTCGTCAAGTTCGTGCACAACGGCTACCACGACGGCGAGGAGAAGGAGCTCGAGAAGGAGATCAAGTCCCTCCTCTGAGCCTCGCTCCGCGGTCGGCCCCTGCCCGACCCTCCACGTGAGAGCCCCGGCGCGGTCGTCGAAGGACGCCGCCCGGGGTTTTTGCGTGAAGCTCTCCAACACGCCGAAGCCCCGGCGCCGTCGCGAGACGGGACCGGGGCTTCGCGTTTCGGGCCTGCGGGCGCGGGCGCCGACGTGGGATCAATCCATGTCGAAGTCGCCGCCCATGCCGCCCATGCCGCCCATTCCACCCATGCCGCCCATTCCACCCATGCCGCCGCCGGCGCCGCCGGCCTTCTTCTTCTCCGGCTTGTCGGCGATGAGCGCCTCGGTGGTGAGCATCATGCCCGAGACGCTGGCGGCGAACTCGAGCGCGGAGCGGACGACCTTCGCGGGGTCGATGACGCCGGCCTTGACGAGGTCCTCGTAGGTCTCGGTCGCGGCGTTGAAGCCGAACGAGCCCTTGCCCTCGCGGACCTTCTCGACGACGACCGAGCCGTCCTGGCCCGCGTTCTTCGCGATCTGGCGGAGCGGCTCCTGGAGCGCGCGCTTGACGAGGGTGACGCCGAACGCCTGCTCGCCCTCGAGCTTGAGCGAGTCGAGCGCCGCCGCGCCGCGGAGGAGCGCGACGCCGCCGCCGGGGACGATGCCCTCCTCGACCGCCGCGCGGGTGGCGTGGAGCGCGTCCTCGACGCGGGCCTTCTTCTCCTTCATCTCGGTCTCGGTGGCCGCGCCGACCTTGATGACCGCGACGCCGCCCGCGAGCTTCGCGAGGCGCTCCTGGAGCTTCTCGCGATCGTAGTCGCTCGTGGTGTTCTCGATCTGCTTGCGGATCGTCTCGATGCGGCCCTTGATCTCCTTCGGATCCCCGACGCCGTCGACGATGGTGGTGTTGTCCTTGTCGACGGAGACGCGCTTGGCCTGGCCGAGCTCCTTGGTCGTGAACGACTCGAGCTTGACGCCGAGGTCCTCGCTGACGACCTGACCGCCGGTCAGCGTCGCGATGTCCTTGAGCATCTCCTTGCGGCGGTCGCCGAAGCCCGGCGCCTTGACGGCGCAGACCTTGAGCGCGCCGCGGAGCTTGTTGACGACGAGCGTCGCGAGCGCCTCGCCCTCGACGTCCTCGGCGATGATGACGAGCGGGCGGCCCTCGCGGGCGATCTGCTCGAGCAGCGGGATGAGGTCGGCCATCGCGCTGACCTTCTTCTCGCTGATGAGGATGTACGGGTTCTCGAGCTCGGCCGTCATCTTCTCCGTGTTCGTGACGAAGTACGGAGAGAGGTAGCCGCGGTCGAACTGCATGCCCTCGACCACCTCGAGCGAGGACTCCATGCCCTTCGCCTCTTCGACGGTGATGACGCCTTCCTTGCCGACCTTCTCCATCGCGCTCGCGAGCATCTCGCCGATGCTGCGGTCGCCGTTGGCGCTGATCGTGCCGACCTGGGCGATGTGCTCCTTGTCCTTCGTGGGCGTCGCGAGCTTCTTGATCTCGCCGACCATCGCCTGGACGGCCTGGTCGATGCCGCGCTTGAGCTCCATCGGGTTGTGGCCCGCCTCGACGAGCATGAGGCCCTGGGTGTAGATCGCCTGCGCGAGCACCGTCGCGGTGGTCGTGCCGTCGCCCGCCTTGTCGCTCGTCTTGCTCGCGACCTCGCGGACCATCTGGGCGCCCATGTTCTCGAACTTGTCGTGGAGCTCGATCTCCTTCGCGACCGTGACGCCGTCTTTCGTGACGACCGGCGCGCCGAAGCTCTTCTCGATGACGACGTTGCGGCCCTTGGGACCGAGGGTGACCTTCAC
>JAHBWF010000267.1 GCA_019637105.1 Labilithrix sp. | reverse complement strand
CAGGCAGCTCCGTCGGCCGGCGGCGCGAGCGCGGCCCTCTCCGGCCGCCGGCGGCGCCTTCCACCGAGCCGCGGGGCGTCAGACGATCGTGAGCGGCGCCTCGACGAAGCGCCGCGCCGCGCCGTCCCAGACGAAGAGCTTGCGGTCGTCGACGGCGCCGCCGCGCACCGACGTCACGAGGTACGCGAGGTCGTACGCGGGCGCGTCCCCGCCCATGGTCGCGGCGGCGGCGTCCGTCTCCGAGAAGTACGCGCCGACGTCGAGGTGCGAGTGGTAGAGCACCTTCACCGGCCGGCCGTTCGTCTCCCCCGCCCGCACCGAACGCTCGAACTTCATCGGGTCGATGTCGAAGTACATGCGGCCCGTCCGCGGGTACGTCTCCGGATCGAGCGCGTGGAGCTTGTTCGCGCGGTTCTCCATCGGGACGATCTCGTCCACGAAGAGCGCGTCCGCCTCCGGTCCGAGGAGCAGCCCGCAGCTCTCTTCGTCGCGGCCGTACGCGGCCACGGCTTCGCCGTCCACGCGCTCGATGACGGCGCGCGCGACGCGGAGGTCGCCTCGGATCCACGGGTGTCTCGCTTCGTCGCTCACGGCTCGATCCTTCCTCGTCTTCCTCGTGTCACCAGACGTACTTCTTCTCCCAGCGGAGCGGCGAGAAATAGCGATCGCCGCGGTCGCAGACGATCCCGACGACGCAGCCCGGCTTGCCCTCGGCCTGCAGCTCCTCCGCGATGCGCACGGCGGCGAACAGGTTCGCGCCGGACGAGTGCCCGACGTGGAGCCCCTCCTCGCGCGCGACCCGGTCGGCCATGTCCCAGCCGTCCTCGGTCGACACCGGGAACACCTCGTCGTGCGCCCTCGGGTCGTAGATCGGCGGCACGAGGCTCGACGCCATGTGCTTCAGGCCCTCGAGCCCGTGGAGCGCCGAGTCCGGCTCGACCGCGACGCATCGGATCGCGCGGTGGTGCTCCTTGAGCCGCCGCGCCGTGCCCATCATCGTGCCGCTCGTCCCGAGCCCGGCGACGAAGTGCGTGATCCGGTCGCCGAGGTCGCGGAGGATCTCCGGCCCGGTGCCGTGGTAGTGCGCGAGCGGGTTCGAGGGGTTCGCGTACTGGTCGGGGTAAAAGTAGCGTCCCGGGTCTTCGTCGACGATCTTCTTCGCGAGCCGGATCGCGCCGTCGGAGCCCTCGAGCGGATCGGAGTAGACGATCTCCGTGCCGAACGCCCGCGCGATGTCCTTTCGCGCCTTCGAGACGTTCGACGGCATCACGAGGCGCACCTTGATCCCGAGCGCCGCGCCGAAGAGCGAGTACGCGACGCCCGTGTTCCCGCTCGTCGAGTCGATGAGGATCTTGTCCCGGGTGAGGCGGCCGTCCTTCTGGGCGTCCTGGATCATCCGGAGCGCGGCGCGGTCCTTCACGCTGCCGCCCGGGTTCTCGAACTCGAGCTTGGCGTACACCGGGACGTCCGACGCCCGCTTCGTGACGTTGCGCAGGCGGAGCAGGGGCGTGTCGCCGACGGCCTCGACGACGGACTCGATCCGGCGCGCGCGGAGCCAGCCGCTCACGTCGGCGCCTCCGCGAGCGCCGAGCGGATCGCGCCGAGCGCCCGCAGCGCGCCCGCGGCGACCTCGCGCGCGGCCTCGTGGCGGAGCCCGAGCGCCGTGACGTCGCCCGCGCGGCCCCGCGCGGCCGGATCGATCGTCGGATCGCCCGACGCGACCTGCATCCCGGCCGCGACGACGTAGCGGCGCTCGATCTCTCCGGCGAAGCCCGCGCCGCCGAGGCTCACTCGCGCGGCGGCGAGCCTCGCCTGCCCGCTCGGCCCGATCTCGGCGAGGCGCGTCTGGCGGCTGTAGCGCCGCGTCTGCTCCGCGGGCGGGCTCATCCGCCGGCGATCGCGGGGATGATGCTGAGCTGGTCTCCCGCCTTCAACTCCGTGGCGAGGCCGCCGGTGAAGCGGACGTCCTCTTCGCCGACGTAGATGTTGATGAAGCGGCGCACGCCCTTCTCGTCGAGCAGGCGGTCCTTCAAGCCCGGGTGACGCTTGTCGAGGTCCTCGATCACGTCGCCCACGGTCGCGCCCGCGGCCGTCACCTCGTCTGCGCCGCCGGTGAGCGTCCTCAGGGCGGCGGGGATCCTCACGATCGTGTCCATGGCTTCTCCTTCGCGTTTCTCTCGGTTGAGCGCGGCGCGGCCGTTCGCCGCGCCGTGGTCCTGGTTGGGGGGTTCACGATGCCTGGCAGACGCCTTCGACGTACCGCCGGGGTTCGATGTCCTGGATGCGCGCGACGTCCCCGCAGAGCGGGCAGCCGCGACGGCGGGCGACGCGCCGTCGCCGCGAGGCGAGCGCCGTGCCGTCGAACGTGAACAGCTCGCCGAAGACGTCCTCTCCGGCGAGCGCGGAGAGCGCGAGGTCGGCCTGCGCCGCCCCGACCACGCCGACCATCGGTCCGACCACGCCGGCCTCCGCGCAGTTCGGGACGTCCTCGAGCGGGACGTCCTCGAAGAGGCAGCGGTAGCAGGGGCCGCCGCGCGGCCCGACCGCGAGCGCCGTGCCGTGCCACCGGACGGCGGCCGCGTGGACGACGGGCTTGCCCGCGATGGCGCAGGCGTCGGCCGCGAGGAACTTCGTGGCGAAGTTGTCGCTCCCCTCGATCACGAGGTCGTAGCGCGCGACGAGCTCCACGGCGTTCGACGGCAAGAGCCGCGTCGCGTGGAGCTCGAGCTCGACCGACGGCGCGATCTCCCGGAGACGCGCGGCGGCGGCGGGCACCTTCGGCCGGCCGACGTCGGCGTCGTCGAAGAGGATCTGCCGGTGGAGGTTCGAGACGTCCACCTCGTCGTCGTCGGCGAGCCCGAGCGTGCCCACCCCCGCGCGCGCGAGCGCGATCGTCGCCGGGCAGCCGAGCCCACCGACGCCCACGACGAGGACGCGCGCGGACGACCACGGCGCGGTCATGGGGCCTCGGCGAGGTGCGGGAAGTACTCCTCGAGGCTGAAGTAGCGCTCGCCCGTGTCGGCGAGCACGGTGACGACGTTCTTCGTCGGATCGCCGAGCTCGCGCGCCACCTCGCGCGCGACGTGCACCGCGGCCCCGGAGCTGATCCCGACGAGCAAGCCCTCGTGCTTCGCCAGGCGCGCCTTCGCGCGCCAGGCGTCGTCGTCCGAGACGGTGCGGACCTCGCTGACGACGGAGGCGTCGTAGTTCTTGGGGACGAAGCCGGCCGCGAGCCCCTGGATCTTCGTCGGTCCGCGCTCGCCGCGCGAGATCGTCGCGCACGCGTCGGGCTCGACCGCGATCACCCGCGCGTCCGGGAACACCTTGCGGAGCTCGCGGCCGACGCCGCTGACGGTCCCGCCGGTGCCGACGGTGGCGACGAACGCGTCGATCGAGAGCCCCTCCATCGCCTGGAGCAGCTCGAACGTCGTCGTGCGCGCGTGCACCGACGGGTTCGCCTCGTTCTCGAACTGCTGCGGCATGAACGCGCCCGGCGTCCGCGCCACGATCTCGCGGGCCTCGGCGATCGCGCCCTCCATCTGCGCCTCCGCCGGGGTCAGCACGATCTCCGCGCCGTAGGCCTCGAGGAGCTGGCGACGCTCGAGGCTCATGCTCTCGGGCATCGTGAGGACGAGGCGATAGCCCTTCACCGAGCACACCAGCGCGAGCCCGATCCCCGTGTTGCCGCTCGTCGGCTCGATCACCGGCCCGGGCGGGACGAGGACCCCGCGCGCCTCGGCGTCTTCGATCATCGCCGAGCAGATGCGGTCCTTCACGCTCCCGCCGGGGTTCAGGTTCTCCATCTTGGCCCAGATGGCCGCCCGCGGACCGGACGGGGCGCCCGGCTCCGCCCAGTCGGCGCGCACGCGCACGAGCGGGGTGTGTCCGACGAGATCGAGCATCGAGTGGGCGATCATCGCGGCGTTCTCCTCAGATGACGTAAGGGGCGCTCGCGGCGCGGGCCCGGCGCGCGATCGCCGCCCGTTCGCCGCGCGCGCAGAGGTCCTGGACGGTGATGCCGTCGAAGCACTGCTCGACCGAGCGCGAGAGGTCCGCCAGCACGGCCTCGGTGACGTCGCGCGGCTCGCCCTCCCCCGCCGCGCCTCTCCGGACGCGCCGGCCGGCCGGCGACCCGGTGAGCACGACCGGTCCCTCCACGGCGCGGAGCACGTCGCCGAGCTTCACCTCGTCCGGCTCGCGCGCGAGCGTGAAGCCGCCGCGCGGCCCGCGCTTCGACTCGACGAGGCCGCCGCGCTTGAGGAGCTGGAAGATCTGCTCGAGGAACCGCAGCGGGATGCGCTGGCGCGTCGCGACGTCGCGCACCTGGACCGGCGCGTCCCCGTGGACGGCCAGATCGAAGACCGCCTTGAGGGCGTAGCGGCCGCGGTTCGACAGGCGGAGCACGCCCGACAATCTAATTGTCGCATCGGAAAACTCAAGTACCTCGAGCGCTCGCCCATTTCGCCGCTATTTCAAGGCGTCAGGCGGCCGCGTGTCCGGGCGCTGGGGCGCCCCGGCGGGACGGGCTCGACGCCTCGCGGGAAGCGTGAGCAGACTGCGAGGCATGTCCGCCGTGCCGCTGGCCTCCGACACCGCGCGCGCGATCCACGCCGAGCACCCCGCGATCGACCTGCACGCGGACACGCTCATGTGGTCGCGCTGGATCGGCTACGACCTCCACAAGGCGCACGAGCCGCCGCTCCCGTTCGCCGCCCTCGGCGGTCACGTCGACCTCCCTCGCATGCGCGAGGGCGGGATGGGCGCGCAGTTCTTCGGGCTCGTCTCGCTCCCCCTCGCCGACAGGCCGCGCGGCATGGCGCGTACGGTGCACGAGCAGATCGACGCGCTCGAGCGGCAGATGGCGCACCGGCCGGGCGCGCTCCGCCTCGTCCGCAAGGCGGCCGAGATCGAGGCGTGCAGGGCCGAGGGCGCGATGGGCGCGCTGCTCGGCATCGAGGGGGCCCACGCGCTCGAGGGCTCGCTCGACAACGTGACGACGTTCGCGCGCCGCGGGGTGCGCTACATCGGCTTGCTCCACTTCAGCTCGAACGAGGCGGGCTACCCGGCGTACGGGCGCGGCCGCCGGGACGGCGACGGCCTCACCGGCTGGGGCTTCGAGCTCGTCGAGCGCTGCGAGTCCGAGGGCGTGCTCGTCGACCTCGCGCACATCAACAAGCGCGGCTTCCTCGACGCCTGCAGCATCGCCAAGAAGCCGCCGATCGTGAGCCACACCGGCGTCCTCGGCGCGTTCGAGCACTGGCGCAACATCGACGACGAGCAGCTCCGCGCCGTCGCGGACCGAGGCGGCGTCGTCGGCGTCATCTTCTGCCCGCAGTTCGTCGGCGGCGACGGCCTCGAGCCCGTCGTCCAGCACCTCAAGCACATCGTCGACGTCGTCGGCGAGGACGCCCCCGCGCTCGGCAGCGACTGGGACGGCTTCATCGTGCCGACGCGGCCGCTCAAGGACCCGCGCGGCCTGCCGCTGCTCACCGACGCGCTGCTCGAGGCGGGCTTCTCGCGTGCGGCCGTCGGCAAGATCCTCCGCGGCAACGTCATGCGCGTCCTCGACGAGGCCTGAGCCCGGGATGCGCGCCACCCACGAGCGCTCGACCGTCCTCGAGCTCGGCGCGCGCGGCCGGCTCGACGGCGCGCCGTTCACGCTGACGGGGCGCACGTGCATCGAGGGCGGGCGCGGGACGATCTGGAACGAGTGGCGCATGCGCTTCGGCGACCCGCGGCCGCGCTTCCTCGTCGAGTCGACCGGGACGTTCACCGTCTACGAAGAGGGCTCGCTCGCGCCCGGGTTCGGCGAGCTCACCGTCGGCGATCCGCTCGACACGGGCTTCGTCGTGGTCGAGCGCGGCGAGGCGCGCCGCGTCGCGACGTGGGGCGAGGCCGACGCCGCGCCGGCGCGCTACGCCTACGCCGATCTGTCCTCGCGCTCCGGCGCCGTGGCCGCGATCGATTTCGGCCCGGTCGCGGAGGGCGCCCTGGCCGGCGTGGCAGGAGCTTCGGGCGCCGGGAGCGCCGCCCGCGCGCTCACGGACGGCGCCGGCGCGAGCGAGCGGCCGCGCGTCTACGTCGGCCGCCGCGTGACGCTCGCCGCGCTGGGGCTCTCCGTGACCGCGCGCGAGCCGCCGTGGCTCGTCGCGGCGCCGGACGTCTCGCGCCCGCGCGGCGTGGAGACGTGGCTCGACGTCGGCGACGAAGGGGTCCTCGACGGCGTCCGCTTCCGGGTGGCCGGCGCGCTGAGCCGCCGCCTCGTCGCGGAGGCGCGCGTCGCCTGGGACGAGTACCTGCTCTACGCGCCCGAGCTCGGGCTGCGATGGCTCGTCGTCGTGGCCGGACACTGGAGCCTCGTCGAGCCCGTCGATCCAGGCCGCGTCGTCACGTCGGACGGGGCGGCCACGCTGGACGGGACCGTCTACGACGCGCAGCCCGAGGCGACGGCGCGCGTCGCGTGGGCGACCGGCGCGCTCCCGTGGCGGGTCGAGATCGGGGAGACCGCGCGCGTGACCGACTTCGTCCACGGCGCGTCGATGCTCACGCGCGAGCGTACGACGGACACGCTCGCGTGGTCGCGCGGCGTCCGCGTCGCGCCCGGCGCCGTCGCGGCGGCCTTCGCGAAGCGCTCGCTCCCGAAGCCCGCGGGCCACGACCCGAGCGCGCCGTGACCCGCCCGCGGCGCGTCGCGCCGTGACCGAGCGCGCAGCGCCGCGAGCGCTCAGGTCACGCTCTCGACGTCGAGGCCCTGCCGCGCGAGGCGCGTCCGGATCCGCTCGCGCAGGGCGTCGGCGCCGACGCCGTCGAGCTCGACGCGGACGCGGCCCGCGTCCGCGTGCACCGTCACGGTCGTGCCCGCGTGACGCCCCGCGCCGAGCTCGAGCTGGACCGAGCCGCGGCGCCGATCGCCCGCCCACGCGACGCGCTTCACGAGCTGCGGGAGCAGCTCCTCCATGGAGACCCGGGCGCGCGGCGCGATCTCGGCGTCCGCGGCGACCGCGAGGGGCCAAGGGCTCGGCGCGGAGGCCGCCGGCGGCGCGAGCTGGGCCGCCTGCCGGGCGGCGGGATCCAGCGGGTCGA
>JAHBWF010000266.1 GCA_019637105.1 Labilithrix sp. | reverse complement strand
CGTCGGCGCGTCCGCCGCGGCCGCGGGGAGCGCCGACGAAGGCGCCGAGGGCGACCACGCGACGCTCGACGACGGGCTCGAGCCGCCCGAGGCGCCGGCGGCTCCCGACGGCGCCTCGCCGGCTCCCTTCGCCGAGCTCACGGACGCCGAGATCGCCGCGCGCCTCCGCGCCGACATCGGCGCGCTCGGTCCGATGTCGATCGGGCGCGCGCACAGCGGCGTCCTCGTCGCCGGCGTGCGGATGCCGGAGGGCGAGAGCTGGGAGCTCCTGAGCCCCGGGCACGCGTGGGGGACGCAGGAGACCGTCGACGCGCTCGCGCACGCGATCGAGTCCGTGGCCGCGCGCTTCCCGAACACGCCGAAGGCCTTCATCGGCGACATCAGCGCTCGCCGCGGCGGTCACCAGCCGCCCCACGTCAGCCATCAATCCGGGCGCGACGTCGACGTCAGCTACTACCTGACCGAAGGGCACCGCTGGTACGCGACGGCCAACGCGAGCAACCTCGACCGCGCCCGCACCTGGCACTTCGTGCGCACGCTGATCGCCGACAGCGACGTCGACTTGATCCTCGTCGACCTGGAGGTGCAGCGCCTCCTCAAGGCCTACGCCCTCGAGATCGGCGAGGACCCGGCGTGGCTCGACCAGATCTTCCAGGCCGGCGGCAAGAGCTCGCGGCCGCTGATCTTCCACGCGAAGGGCCACGCGTCGCACCTCCACGTGCGCTTCTACTGCCCGGCGGCGCAGGAGCTCGGGCGTCGGGCCTACCGCCTCCTCGTGTCCCGCCGCCTGATCGCGCCGCCCACGCTGTTCATCACCCACACGGTGAAGCCCGGCGAGACGCTGAGCCACCTGGCGCTCCGCTACAAGGTGGCGATCGACGCGATCAAGAAGGCCAACGCGCTCAAGAAGGACACGCTCCGGGTCGGCAAGCCGTACAAGGTCCCCCAGACCGGCGGGATCGCCATGCCCGCGCGCGTCGTCGTCCCCGCGCGGCGCGTCCCGCCGAGCCCGACCGCGATCGCCGCGGCGCTCGCGCCGAGCGGCCAGCCCTGCCGGCGCGCCAGCCTCCGCGCCTCGCCCTGACGCCGGCGCGCGCTCATCGCGCGCGTCTCCGCTTCGCGCGGGCCGCCCGTCGCCGGGGGCGCGCCCCGGCCGCGTCCGCGTGATCAACGAGGACCGCGTCGCGCCCGGGCAGGGCTTCGGCGCGCACCCGCACCGGGACATGGAGATCCTCTCGTACGTCCGCGAGGGCGGGCTCGAGCACGAGGACTCGATGGGGACGGGATCGATCATCCACCCCGGCGACGTCCAGCGCATGAGCGCCGGCACCGGCGTCGTGCACAGCGAGTTCAACGCGTCGAAGACCGACGCGGTGCACTTCCTCCAGATCTGGATCGTCCCGTCGGAGCGCGGCGTCGCGCCGAGCTACGAGCAGAAGACGTTCGCCGCGGAGGACAAGCGCGGCAAGCTCCGCGTCGTCGCGTCGCCGGACGGCCGCGACGGGAGCGTCACGCTCCACGCGGACGCCTTCGTCCACGCCGGCCTCTTCGGCGCCGGCGAGGCCGCCGCGCTCGCGCTCGCGTCGGACCGGCACGCGTGGGTGCACGTCGCGCGCGGGAAGGTCCGCGTGAACGGGCGCGAGCTCTCGGCCGGCGACGCGGCGGCGCTCTCCGGCGAGCCCGCCGTCCGGATCGAGGGCGTGGACGGCGGCGAGGTGCTCGTCTTCGACCTCGCCTGACCCCGATCGGCGCGCGCCGATCGGCGCGTCGCGGGAGGAGCGCTCGCCGGGAGGCGCCGCGCTCACCCGCGGGGGCGCTCAGAAGAAGAACGAGTAGCCGGCCGTCGCGCCGACGGCGAGCGCGCGCGCGGGGCCGCCCTTCGACACGAGGTCGAGCGAAGCGAGCTGGGCTCGGACGTCGAGCGGGAACGCGCGGCTCCACACGAAGCCGACGCCGACGCCCGCGCACGGGCGCACCCACGTCGAGTCCGCGCCGACGTCGAAGAAGGAGGTCCGCGGCGCGGCGCGGTAGCGGAGGACGTTCGCGCCGGCTTCGGCGCCGGCGTACGGCCCGGAGCGATCGCCGAGGACGAACCAGCGCACGCTCGCGTTGAACGGCACCGACGAGAGCGAGCCCTCGACGCCCGCGACGGACTTGTCGAACCCGCGCTGGTAGGCGGCGCGGAGGCCGACCTCGACGCTGTCGCTGAGGTGGAAGCCGAGGCGCACGAGGGGGCCGTACATCGGCGCGGCCTCGTCGGCGAGCGGCCCGACGGGGACGGTGAGCCCGAAGTCGCGCGCGACCACGAAGCGCTTGGCGTCCTGGCGCGACGGCCGCGGCGCCTGCGGCGCGTCGGCGTCGGGCGAGGCGCGCGGGACGTCGCGCGCCTTCGCTGTGGCGGGCGCTTCTGCCCCCGGCGCCGCGACCGCCTCGGACGACGAGGCGTCGACGCCGGCGCGCGCGACCTGAGCCGCCGACAAGACGATGGAAAACGAGCACGCGGCCAAGGCCGGGCGGGAGAGCAGCGGCATGACGACCCCTTCGGCGGGCCGTCGTCTCACGCGGCCCCGACCCCACAGGCAGCAGGCTTGCCCGGCGGGCGAGGCCGCCAAGAAAGCGGGCGCCCCGACCGACCGCGCCGAGGCGCGAGAGGACAGGCCACACCGGCCGAGATGGACGGACGCCGGCGGAGTCTATTCGAGGTCGCGTCGATCCGCGCCCGCGCCGACGGACCGGGCGCGTCGGGGCGCCGCGGACGCGCTCAGCTCAGCCCGTGACCTTGGCGAGGTACTGCTCGAGCTCCGGCACGGTCGGGCCCGACAGATCGAACGCCGACGCGCTCGCGATCCCGAGATCGGCGGCGACGGCGGCCTTGATCTGCGGGTTCGCGAACGGCTTCGTGTCGTGGATCGCCTCGTAGTCGGGGCTCAAGGTCTGGAGCACCGCGACGCCGGCGACGTCGGCCGCGACGCGGTCGGTGCTGACGATGAAGACCTTCGGCTCGCCGACGACGCCGCCCGTGAACGACGACGGGGCGCCGGAGGGGCGGTCGCTCTTCGTCGGACCGCCGGAGATGATCGCGGAGTAGCCGTCCATCACGACGAGCGACGGGGTGAACGCCTGGTTGATCTGCGCGATCTGCTTGTAGAGGATCCGCGTGTCGTGGGTCTTGAGGTTGCCTTCGCGCATGCGGTCCTCGGCGTGGACGAGGCCGAGGCCGATCTTCAGCGCCATCGTGAACTGCGAGATGAAGTGCGTCTTCACGCAGGAGAGGATGATCTGGTGGTCGGCCGTCATCACCGGCTCGGGGAGGCGCACGGTGTCGACCCAGTTCGGGGTCGAGCCCTTCGGCAGCGTGATCCAGTCGACGTTGTCGTCGTAGGCGAGCGCGCTCGTGCCGATCTTCTTCGCCGCGCCCGCGATGCCGTTCTTCGTCAGGTTTCCGGTCGTGTTGGGGTCGCCCCAGAAGGAGCGGTCTCCCACGCGGATGTCGGTGACGCCGAGGTCGCGCAGCATGCCGCCGATCGCGATGATGGTCTCCGGCGCGGTGGAGTACGGGTAGACGTCGCCCGAGTTGCTGTTGACGCGGA
This sequence comes from Labilithrix sp., assembly GCA_019637105.1. Lineage (GTDB taxonomy): Bacteria > Myxococcota_A > Polyangia > Polyangiales > Polyangiaceae > Labilithrix. The sequence goes on along the minus strand of JAHBWF010000266.1, from coordinate 3,530 downwards.
GGTAGACCGAGTCGCCGGGCTTGATCATCCCGAGCCCGACGGTCTCGGCGAGCGCCGCCTCGAGCGCGGCGTCGCGGTCGGTCTCGTGGTAGCCCATGCCGACGAGGTGCTTGGTCGTCTCCGGCGCGCCGCCGTCCGCGGCGGGGTCCTCGCCGGCGCCCGCGTTCTTGACCACGGTCTTGGTCGTGCAGCCGGCGAGCCCGGCGGCGCCGAGCCACGCCCCGACCGTGCCGAGCATCACCGCCTGCACCATCTGACGGCGCGTGAGCTCCTTGGCCGCGCACTCGTCCGCCAAGGATTTCGAGACGATGGTGCGGGGACCGGACTTGCGCGAGGATTTGACGAACATGATGTGGGGCTCCAGGCGGAGAGGTAGGGGCGTGTATAGCATCAACGGATGAGCACGCCACGTTGCGCCCGGTCGGAGGTTGAGGCATGCGCCTGCCATGAGCTCCGCGACGTCGCGCGCGTTCGGGCAGACCGCCCCAGGCCGTCCGCTCGAGGCGCTCGCTCTGCCGGACGCCGGTCCGCTCGGCGACGGCGAGGTCGAGATCGCCGTCGATCATTGCTCGGTGTGCCACAGCGACGTGCACTTGCTGGACGGCGACTGGGGGGACGTGGCGCGCCCGCTCGTCCCCGGCCACGAGATCGTGGGGCGCGTCGTCCGCGCCGGCGCGTCGGCGAACATTTCAGAAGGCGCGGTCGTCGGCCTCGGCTGGCAGGCCGGGGCGTGCGGCGCGTGCGCCGCGTGCCGCTCCGAGCGCGAGCACCTCTGCACGGGCGGCAAGGTCCGGACCTGCACGACCGCGGCGAGCACCGGGCCGACCGCGTCGCGCGGAGCGGCGACGCGGTGGGGCGGGTTCGCTCCGCGGGTGCGCGCCGACGCGCGGTTCTGCTTCGAGCTGCCGGACGGCCTCGATCCGACCACGGCGGCGCCGCTGCTGTGCGCCGGCCTGACCGTGTTCTCGCCGCTCGAGCGCTTCGGCGTCCGGGGCGGGGCGCGCGTCGGCGTCGTCGGCGTGGGCGGCCTCGGCCACCTCGCGGTGCGCTTCGCGTCGGCCCTCGGGGCGTCGGTGATCGCGTTCGATCCCGACACGTCGAAGCGACGGCTCGCGCTCGCGCTCGGCGCCGGCGAGCTCGCCGACGCGCGCGGGCCGCTCCCGCGGGGCGTCGTCGACCTCCTCCTCGTGACGACGCACGCGCCGCTCGACTGGAACGCGTGGATGGGGGTGCTCGACCTCGAGGGCACGCTGTGCCTCGTCGGCGTCCCCGGCGTCCCGCTGACGCTGTCGGCCGATCCGCTGCTCGACGAGCAGAAGCGGATCACCGGCAGCGTCGTCGGGAGCACGAAGACGATGCGACGGATGCTGGCGTTCGCGGCGGAGCGCCGGATCGCGCCGATCGTCGAGCGGACGCCGCTCTCCTCGGCCGACTCGGTCAACGACGCGGTCGCGCGGGTGCGCGAGGGCCGCGCGCGCATGCGCGTCGTCCTCGATCGCGCGCCCCGCTGACGCCGAGGCGGATTCAGGATCCCGGCGGCGCCCAGGCGCTATCCTCGGGGGATGGCCCTCCCGCTCCTCTCTCCTCCGCGGAAGCTCGTGGCGGCGACGGCGGCGGCGATCGTGTTCGTGGGGTGCCTCTTCCCCGGCTTCGACAAGTTCGAGGGCGGAGCGGCGGGCGAGGGGCGGGGCGAGCGTGACGGCGCGGCCGGCGCGCCGGAGTCGGGCTCGTCGGGCACCTCGGGGAGCTCGGGCTCGCCCGACGACGGGAGCAGCGAGCCGACGCCCGACGCGGCGCTCCCGCGCGAGATCGTCTGCGTCAGCGACGGCGGGCGCTGTCCGATCCCGGCGCAGTTCTGCTGCACGACCGTCGACGGACCCCAGTGCCAGGACGTCGTCGGGATCAGCAACCCCAAGAACTGCAAGATCCAGGGCCTCGGCTCGGGCAAGGCGTTCCTCTGCGACGGCCACGAGGACTGCGAGCCGGGCCAGTCGTGTTGCTTCCGCGAGCAAGAGGACCAGGACGGCGTGAACGCGCGGTGCGCGAGCGACTGCGCCGGCGGATCGATCGTGTGCAACGACGCGTCGGGGTGTCGGAGCGGGAGCTGCACCGGCAGCGTCGCCGGCGGCAGGTTCAAGGTCTGCCGATGAGGCAGGACGAAGAGACCCGGAGCCTCGTCAACAAGGCGCCGCGCGATCCGGACGCCGCGCGGCCGTCCTTCCTCGTGACCGTGGTGTCGGGGGCCGATCGCGGGATGGTCTTCGAGCTCGACGGCGGTCAGGCGTCGCGCGCGCTCGTCGGAGGCTCGCCCGCGTGCACGGTGCGCCTGACCGATCCGCTCGTCTCGCGGCGCCACGCGGCGCTCGAGGTCGAGCTCGACGGGCTCCGCGTCCAGGACCTCGGCTCGAAGAACGGCACCGTCGTCAACGGGCTGCGCGTCGCCGACGCGCTCCTCGCCGGCGGCGAGGTCGTCCGCGTCGGCTCGACGATGCTCCGGGTGGAGCGCCTGGCGAAGGTGACGTCGACGAAGGCGACGAGCGCGATGGCGTTCGGCCGCGTCGTCGGCGCGAGCCTCGAGATGCGCCGCCTCTACCCGCTCTGCCAGGAGCTCGCGCGGTCGGACGTCCCGGTGCTGATCGAGGGCGAGACCGGCACGGGGAAGGAGCTCCTCGCCGAGTCGCTCCACGAGAAGGGGCCGCGCGCGGCCGGCCCGTTCGTCGTGTTCGACTGCGCCTCGGTCTCCGGCTCGGCCGCGCTCGCGTCCCTGTTCGGCGTCGACGGCGGCGCGCCCGGCGCGTTCGAACAGGCGCGCGGCGGCACGATCCTCCTCGACGAGGTCGCCGAGCTCGACGCGGAGGCGCAGGCGGGCCTGCTCGACGCGCTCGGGCAGCGGCGGGTCCTCCGCGAGGGCGCCTCCGCGTGGACCCCGATCGACGTCCGGATCCTCGTCGCCTCGCGGCGCGACCTCGACGCCGAGGTCCAGGCGGGCCGCTTCCGCGAGGACGTGCTCCGGTGCCTGGCCGAGTCGGCGCGGATCGAGCTGCCTCCGCTCCGGAGACGTCAGGGCGACGTCGGCCTGCTCGCGCGCCACTTCTGGCGCGTGATCGGCGGCGGGGACAACCTCCCCGCGGACTTCTCGGCGCGCCTCGAGACGTACGTCTGGCCCGGGAACGTGCGCGAGCTCGCGAACGTCGTCGCGCGCCGCTTCGCGAGCGGCGACGACGGCGCCCTCGCGTCTCCGAAGGCCGAGCTCTCCGATCCTTCGCTCCACGCCGCGCTCGAGACGATCCTCGAATCGGACATGCCGTTCTCGCGGGCGCGCGCGGCGGCGCTCGCGGAGTTCGAGCGCCGCTACGTCGCGCGCGTCCTCGCCCGCCACGGCGGCCACGTCGGCCGCGCCGCCGCCGCGAGCGGCATCGCGCGCCGCTACTTCCAGATGCTCCGCGGCCGAAGCAGCCGCTGAGCGCCCGGCGTCCCCCGGCGTCCCGCTGCGGTCGGGCGCGCCGGCCGCGCGCGACACACGTCGAAAC
>JAHBWF010000265.1 GCA_019637105.1 Labilithrix sp. | reverse complement strand
CCTGCTCGTCATCGGCGGCGGCGTGATCGGCCTCGAGCTCGGCATGGTCTACCAGAAGTTCGGCTCCGAGCTCACCGTCGTCGAGGCGACGGCGGGCCTGCTCCCGGGCGTCGATCCGGACTGCACGGCGGTCGTCGAGAAGAAGCTCGTCAAGCGCGGCGCGAAGATCCTCAAGAACGCCAAGGCGACCGGCTACGAGAAGAACGCCGACGGCTCGCTCGCGGTGAAGGTCGACCTCGGCGGCGGCAAGCACGACACGCTCGTCACGGACATGGTGCTCGTCGCGGTCGGCATGCGCCCGAACGGCGCCGGCCTCGGCCTCGAGGAGATCGGCGTGAAGGTCGAGCGCGGCTTCGTCCCGACCGATCCGCTCGGCAAGACGAACGTCGACGGCGTCTACGCCATCGGCGACGTGAGCGGGCACCCGATGCTCGCGCACAAGGCGACGAAGGAGGGCGAGGTCGTCGCCGAGGTCATCGCCGGTCACAAGGCGGCGAAGGACTGGGTCGCGATCCCGGCGGCGATCTTCACCGATCCCGAGATCGCGGTCGCCGGCCTGACCGAGGCGCAGGCGAAGGAGAAGGGCTACGAGGTCCGCGTGGGCAAGTTCCCGTTCGCCGCGCTCGGCCGCGCGATGGCCGTGAACGAGACCGAGGGCTTCTTCAAGGTCGTCGCGAACAAGAAGACGAACGAGCTGCTCGGCGTCCACATCGTCGGCGCCGAGGCCAGCGATCTCATCAGCGAGGGCGCGCTCGCCCTCGAGATGCACGCGTTCCTCGAGGACATCGGCCTCACCATCCATCCGCACCCGACGCTGGGCGAGGGCTTCATGGAGGCCGCGATGAACGGCCTCGGCCACGCGATCCACATCCTGAACCGCGAGCAGAAGTAGCGTCGCTTCGCCCCCAGAGCGCCTCGCGCCCTCCTCGGGGCGCCGTACCGGGCCCGCTCTGGCGGGCGAGGCGAGCCTGAGCTCGGCCTGCAACGGGTCGTGAAAGGCGCTCGAAATCAACGAGCGTGAAGCTCGATCAAAGACTCAGCTCGCCAAGCGAGCGCCGCGTGGGGCCCCGAAAATCGCGTTTTTTCGGGGCGGGCGGCGCGTGTCGCCCCGTGATGACGAGGAGCCGAGCATGATCCCGAATCATGCTCGGGTCATTTAGCGGCGGCCCTTGAAGCCCATCATCTGCTGGACGACGGCTTCGCTCTGCTCGGCGATCTCGTCGCTCTCACGGGCCCGATCGGCGCAGTCCTCGCAGAGCTTCTTGGTCTTCCCGTCGACCTTCACGGAGACGAGCGTCTCGACCTCGTCGTCGCAACCCTTGCAGGTGGGCATCGCTTCCTCCCTCGGCGCGGGGGCGCCGTTTTTTCGCGGCGCTCTCGCCGGGTCGAACCTATCTTGACTGGACCCGGCCGAACCCCGGTTGGATGTCGGTCGGCGCGCGTTATCATAGCCGGCGACGATCTCCGCGCGGCGCCAATTTCGCGCGGCGGATCTTGGTGCGGCTCCGGAGGCATGAGCGATGGGCATCTTCGATCGTATGGGCAAGGTCATCTCGAGCAATTTGAACTCGTTGCTCGACAAGGCCGAGGACGACAAGAAGCTGCTCGAGCTCAACCTGGAGGAGATGGCCGAACAGCTCAAGGCGGGGCGCCAGGACGTCATCGCCGCGGTCGCGGCCGAGAAGCAGCTCCGCAAGAAGGCGGACGACCTCAAGGCGGACGTCGAGAAGTGGGAGAAGCGCGCCGAGCTCGCGCTCAAGAGCGAGGACGAGGCGCTCGCGCGCGAGGCGCTCAAGCAGAAGAAGCGCGCCGAGCAGGAGCACGAGACCGTCGAGAAGGCGCGGCTCGATCAGCGCGACACCGCGCTCAAGATGAAGGAAGAGCTCGAGCGCATGGAGCAGAAGCTCGACGAGCTCAAGATGCGAAAGGGCACCATCGCCGCGCGCGCGTCCCAGGCGCGCGCGGGCGGCGGGAGCGAATCGCTCGGGGCGCGCGGCGGCTCGAGCGCGTTCGACAACTTCCGCAAGATGGAAGAGAAGATCGAGGGCCGGGAGCAGGAGAGCCTGGCGATGGCCGAGATCGAGGACGCGCTCGGGACCGCGGACAAGCGCGATCTGGAGGACAAGTTCCGCGATCTCGAGCGCGGGCTCACGGGCGGCTCCGGCACGAAGAAGGACGCGGAGATCGAGGACGAGCTCGCGGCGCTGAAGAAGCGGATCCGGGTCTGAGGGATCGAGCCCGCGTGCCGTCGGTCCTCGAGGGGCGCGTCGTCTCGAGCTTCCGCGCCGTCGGGGGCCCGGGCCGCGCCTTCCTCGAGCGGGCGCGCTCGCTCATGACGCGCCTCGCGCCGCTCGGCGCGGTGCACGTCGGCTGGGACGTGCTGAAGATCACCTTCGCGTTCGACGCCTCGAAGCTTCCGGCGGTGATCGAGGTCGCGACGACGCCGGGGCCGGAGACGCAGGGCGAGGAGCCGCTCTGGGCGGTCGGCGTCGCGCAGGGCGACATACGCACCGTGCAGGCGGAGGGCTCGGAGCTCCTGGAGAGCGGCTTGCTCTGGTGGGGGCCGCCGATCGTCGCGGCCTCCGCGCTCGCCGGCCTCGCGCGTCCGGGGGAGATCCTCTGCGCGCAGACCGTGCCCGCGCTCCGCGCCGGCGAGCTCGTGACCTCGGGCCTGCGCATCGCGCGCGACGGGACGCTCCGCGTGCGCGGCGCGCGGATCGATCGGCGGCAGCCCTGGCGGCGGACCGCGGCCGAGAACCTGAGCCGCATGACCGAGCCGCGCCTCCTCCGCGGGCATTTCCCGGACGTGACGGCGGCGCCCGGGGCGCTCGTCCTCGTCCGCGCCGATCCCGGCGTCGGCGGCACGCGCCTGCTCCGTGAGGTCGCGTCGCGCGCGGCGCGGGCCCTCGTCGTCTCGCCGGTCGGATCGGGCTTCGAGCCGCTCGGGGCGCTCCGGCGGGCGTTCAGCCGGACGATCGGCCGCGAGATCAACCCGCACCTCGTCGAGCTGGCCGGGCCGCTCGAGGCGCTGCTCGCGGGCAAGGGCACGAGCCTCGACATGGCCGCGCGGCTCGTGACCGCGTACCTCTGGCCGAAGCAGTCCGGCACGACCAGCGTGCTCGCCGTCGACGACGCCAAGGCCGTCGATCCCGCGACGCTCGAGGCGTGCGTCCACGCCGTCCGTCGAAACCCGTCGTTCGGGCTCGTCGCGCGGCTCGACGCCACGAGCTCGCTCCCGTCGGTCCTCGCGTCGCTGCCCAAGGCGGCGGAGCACGAGCTGCCGCTCGTCTCGCGCGAGGGCGCCGAGGACATCGCGGTGGGCGCCGCCGGCGGCGCGCTCGACGCGCTCGCGCGCGGGCGTTGGGCGCGCCTCGGCGGAGGCAATCCGCTGGCGATCGTCGAAGCGGTCACGCTCGGGATCGCCAGCGGCGACATCACGTGGTCGGGCGACCGCGCCTCGCCGCGGTCGCGCGCGGCCGGCCGCGGCGCGGTCAAGCCGGCGGCCAAGTGGATCCGCCAGCGCGCCAACGCGGAGAGCGCGCCCGCGCGCGCGCTCCTGTCGCTCCTCGCGGTGGTGGGCGGCCAGGCGAAGGTCGGGTTCCTCTCGCGGGTGCTCGAGGCGGCGGGCCTCAGGATGGACGTCATCGGCACGGTCACGCAGCTCGAGCGCGCTCGCTGGCTCGTGGCCGAGGAGCCCGAGGGCGGCGGCGAGCGCGGCGTCGCGTTCCCGGCGCGCACGCACCACAAGGCGCTGTTCAACACGCTCGAGGACGACGCCCGCAAGAAGCTCCACCTCGCGATCTCGCGGGTGATCGAGCAGGAGGAGGGCGCGTTCGGTCGCGTCGAGGGCGCGTGGCACGCGGCGCAGGCGGGGGAGGGCGCTCGCGCCTCGGCGGCGCTGCTCGAGGGGGCGCGCGCGGCCGCGGAGGCGCGGTTCGAGGCGAGCTGCACGCAGCTCATCGCGTTCGCGCGCCGCGCGGACCCTTCGTGCGAAGAGGCGGCGCTCGAGCTGCTCGCCGACGCGCTGGAGCGCGCGCCGAGCCACGCGCCGGTCTCGCTCCCGCCGGCCACGACGCGCTCGGCGCCTCCCTCCGCGAGGTCTGCGCCGAGCTCGGGGGCGCCGTCGACGTCGCACGCGTCGATCCCGGCGTCGCGCCCGTCGGTGCCGCCGCGGACGGGGCCGGCGCGCATCGCCGCGATCGCCTCGGTGCCGCCCACCCGGCACAAGGCGTCGGCCGCGCCTCCTCCGGTGGTCGCGCCGCGTCCCGTCCCCCCGCCGCCGGCGGGAGTCGCGTCGTCGCCGCCGGCGGGAGTCGCGTCGTCGCCGCCGGTCGACGCGGACGAGCCCGACTCGATGGTCGAGCGCGCGTTGATCGTGCCGCCGGAGGCGCCCGACTCGGTCGTCGAGCCGGCCGCAGCCGAGCGGGCCGCGCCCGCCGCCCCGGAGCGGCGAGACGCCGGACCTCGCGCGAGCGAGCCGGCGGGCGACGAGGACGCGCTCGCGGACCACGCCTCGGACAGCGAGCCGCCGACGATGGCGAACGAGGAGCTCGCGCCGTCCCCCGAGAGCCAGCCGCCGGAGACGACGCTCGACTCGGGGCTGGGCGAGCGCGCCGCGGAGGAGCGCGGAGAGGCGCGATCGGCCGCGGTCGATCCGAGCGTCGACGGCGGCTTCGCCTCGGCGCCGCCGCCGTCGAGCGCGCCGGGCAGTCAGATCGCCCGCCGCCTCGGCGAGCTCGCGAAGGAGGCGCTCCTCGCGGCGGACGACGCGTCGCTCGAGCGGTGGGTCGACGGTCTGCGCGCCGCCGGCGAGAGCCCGGCGTACACCGAGCGCATGCGCGCGATGGCGCGGCTCGGTCGCGGAGACATCGGCGACGCGCTCCGCGTCCTCCGTCGGTCGCGCGCCGAGCTCGATCCGAAGGACCATCGGCGCCGCTGTCAGGCGTCGCTCGCGCTCGGGGTCGCGCTGAGCGTCGCCGGTCGCCCGGAGGAGGCGCTCCTCGAGGCCATGGACGCGCTCGCCCGAGCGCGGCAGACCGCGGACGAACGCGGCGCGAAGGCGTGCCTCGCGTTCCTCGCGAAGCTCTACACGTCCGTGTCGCGCGAGGCCGAGGCGACGCTGCTCCGCGACGGATCGGCCTGAGCGCCGGCAGGTTCAGGTCCGCGCGAAGAACGAAGCCTGCTGGAAGCGGAGGCCCGCGAGGATCTGGTCGACGCGCGCGCTCGAGAGCGAGCCGATCCGTCGACCGAGTCGCGCCTTGGCGACGGCGGAGATCTGCGAGACGACCACGACGCTCTGCTTCGGGAGGTCCCCCTCGCCGGCGTCGAGCAAGACGTTCCCGGGCTCGGTCGCGCGGCGCAAATTCGACGTGAGCGCGCAGACGATCACGCTCGTGACGCGCGAGTGGTTGAAGAGGTCGTCCTGCACGACGACGTGCGGGTGGGCGTACGTCGCGACCGCGTCCCCGGCGTCGTCGGGGGCGATCCAGAAGAGGTCTCCGCGATGGATCCGCTCGGTCGTCACGGCAGCTCGCTCTCAGGGCTCGCGCGGCTCGGGTGGGCTCTCCTCCCACGCCTCTCGCAGGATCTCGGCGACCGCCTCGTAGAGGGCCTCGGGGATCTCGTCGCCGATCTCGAGCTCGACGAGCGCGCGGGCGATCGGGACGTCGCGGAGGACGGGGACGCCGTACTGGTGCGCCGCCTCGACGATGCGCTTCGCGAGATCGCCGTGGCCGGACGCGACCAGGACGGGCGCCTCGTCGCTGCCCCCGCGGTCCGGGTCGTCGTAGCGGAGCGCGCAGGCGATGTGGGTCGGGTTCACGACGACGACGCTCGCGCTCGCGACGTTCCCGATCACGGCCGCCGCGAGCATCTCGTGATGGGCCCGCTCGCGGGCGGCTTTCAGCTCTGGATCTCCCTCGCTCTCCTTGTGCTCGCGCTTGATCTCGTCCTTCGACATCCTCAGCTTCTCGCGCCAGGCGCGGCGGGTGACGACGACGTCGAGCGCTGCGAGGAAGAGGCCGACCACGGCGGCGCGCCTCGCGACGTCCATCGCGAGCGCGCCGGCGAGCGCGACCGCCGCGCCGACCCTCCCGGCGCTGCGCGCGAGGTCCGCGGCGTTCGCGCGGATCGCGCCGTGGACGATCCAGGCGACCGCCGCCGCGAAGAGGGCCGCGCGGAGGACGGCGAGGAGGCGCTGGCCGGAGAAGAGCTGCTTGAAGCCTTCGACGGGGTTCAACCTCCCGAGGTCGGGCGTGAGCTTCTTGGCGGCGATCCCGCCGCCGGTCTGCACGACGGACGTGACGGCGCCGCTGACCGCGGCCGCGACGAGGATCGGCGTCGAGAGGGCGATCACCGCGCCCGCGACCGCCATCGGCTCGAAATCGAGCGCCGGAGATGGATCGCCCGCGCGCGCGATCGCCGCGCGGAGGTCTCCGCCGGTCCGCGTGGCGAGCGCGAGGACGGCGGCGGGGGCGATCGCGACGGCGCAGACGAAGGCGACCGACTGGCTCGCGAAGGCGCTGAGCGGGCTGTTGCCCTCCTCTCGCGCCTTCCGGATCCGCTTCGGGGTCGGCTCTTCGGTCTTGTCGCTCATCTCGGGCTCGTTCCGCCGGTCGCTGAGAGGTCACGCCGCGCGACGTCGGTGGACGAGGGCGCGCGCGCCGCGGCCGCGCGCGGAGGGGGGGACGGTCGCGCTCGGGAGGGCCGTTCTCCCTCTCGGCCGCCCGCCCGCCGGGTTGCGCCTCATCGCTTCGCGGCGCTGCTCCTCGCTGCGGGTTTCTTGGCGGCGCCCCTCCTGCGCGTGCTCTTCGTCGCCGTCGCCTTGGCGGCGGCCGCTGGCTTCTTCTTCGCCGTCGCCTTGGCGGACGTCGTGGCCGCTGGCTTCTTCTTCGCCGTCGCCTTGGCGGACGTCGTGGCCGCCGGCTTCTTCTTCGCCGTCGCCTTGGCGGACGTCGTGGCCGCCGGCTTCTTCGCCGCCGTCGTCTTTGGGGAGCGCTTCGTGATGGCGGGCGCCTTGGCGGAGCTCTTCTGCGCAGTGCTCGTTTTCGCGGTGGTCCTCTTCTTCTTGTTCTTGGCCGCCTTCGTCGTGGCGGCGCTCTTCTTCGTCGTGGCGGCGCTCTTCTTGGTGGCCGTCGTCGTGGCGGCGCTCTTCTTGGTGGCCGCCCTGGTCTTGGCGGCGCT
>JAHBWF010000264.1 GCA_019637105.1 Labilithrix sp. | reverse complement strand
CGAGCCGGCGGACGAACGATGCGAGGCCGCCGCTCCGCTCCGACCCCCGAAGGCCGCGCCATGCGCTCGGACGAGACCGCCAAGTCGACCGCCGAAGGCGAGGTCGAGGAGGAGGATGAGGCGGCGGCAACGCTGAGCCCGCTACGGCGCCCGCCACCGAGCGCTTCGGGGAAGAGCGCGCGGCGGAGGGCTAGGCTAGCTAGCGCCCCCCGCAGGTGTCTGCCGTGAGGTACGAGAGCACGCGGCATCTTCCCTCGTCGCAGCGCGTCGAGAGGCACTCGTCCGGTGAGCTGCACGCCTCGCCTCCTCGCTTCAAGGTCGCGCAGCGCTGCGCGTCGCGGTCGCAATAAAGCCCCTCCGCGCAGTCGAAATCCGACCCGCACGGCGCGTCGAGGGCGCTCGGGCTCGCGCACGTCCCGTCGACGCACCGAGCGCCGCGCACGCACGCCGGCGAGCCCCAGCAGCTCTCGCCGATGGCGGCGCGAGCGTGACATCGCTTGTCGGACGAGTCGCAGTAGAACGCCGCGTTGAGCTCGTCGAACGTGTTGTCGGAGCCGCAGTCGCCGATCTCGTCGCTGCTGGAGCCGTCGCAGGTCATGCCCTCGGCGGCGGGCAGGAGGACGACGCACTTCCCCGAGACGACCGGCTCGTCCACGTCCGACGGCCACGCGATCCTCACGAGGCAGGCGACGCGCCCGACGGCCGAGGGTGCGCAGTCGCCGGCCTCTTCGCACGCCGCGCCTGGAGCCCCCCCACCGTTCGGCTCGTACAGACGGCCGAAGTCGGCGCGGAGCTCGCCCATCCGCGGCGAGTTGAACGGAAACTCCGCGCACGCGGCGACATCCTCGCGGACCGCGGATACGAGCCGTTCACCCACCTCGGGGACGAACGTCCCCTTTCGATGCCCGAGGCTCTCTCGCATGCCCGCGGCCACGAGCGCGCGGCAAGCGGCGGCGTCGTGAGCCGCGTCGACCTGAGCGCAGCACGGGGCCGCGTCGTCGCAGACCGCGTGAGCGTACGCCTCGAAGAACGCCTCCTCGGCGGCCGAGCGTTCGTCGGCGTCGCTGCTGCAAGCGAAGAGGGCGACCATCGACGACGACAGGACGAACGAAGCGAAGCGAAGCGAACGTGACATCGGGGACCTCCATCCCCTCTCCTGCCCGATGCAGGGGCAACACGTGTGCCGCCTCGAACCCCGCCGATCCCGCGAGCGCGCGAGCGGCACGTGAACTTCGGACTACGCCGACTCGCCTGCGATGTCGCGCCGTCACCTGGGACCTCGCGCGATCGAGCATGCCGCGCGCGCGTCTCCGTCTTCCTTCGCGCGCGCTCCGCTTCGGACAGCGAGTCGGTGCAGCGGCTTCAGGAGGAGCGCCGCGGGCACGACCGTGGTTGGAAGCGCTCGATGACCGGCAAGGCTGGAACGCTCTCGCGCTCCGTCACGCGGAGCTCCGGGGAGGTCTTCCCTCCCCGAGCACCTCGTCGAGTCGTCCGAAGACCGTCCGATCGTCTCTGAAACGCCGCGTTTTCCCGGAGCTTTTGTGGGCGCAGAGGGACTTGAACCCCCGACTTCAACCGTGTGAAGGTCGCACTCTACCGCTGAGTTATGCGCCCGATCGAGAGCGCTCACGAATAGCGCAGGCTCCGCGGTCTTTCAAGCACGAGAAGAGGCGGCGGCTCCCGCGTGGCGACGCCGGCGCGTGGACGCGTGGGCGGACGTCAACGGCGCGCGGGCGCGCCGTCGCAGGGGTAGACGCCGCTCTGCGCCTTGAGGGTGCCGCGGGCGTCTTGCTGGAAGAAGCGAACGGCCGCCTCGACGTCGCTCGCGGTCAGCGAGGCGCCGCCGCCGCGCGGGCAGTAGCCGTGCGCCCAGCTGGCCTGCGCGAGGGCGTCGTGCAGGGCCTTCGTCTTCGCCGAGGCCTCGGGCGCGTCCTGCCCCGCGACGAGGAGGACCGGGCGGGCGTCGGCCTTCGGCGAGGGCGCGCCGAGCGGGCCGCCGTTCACGACAGCGTACGCCTCGCCGGGGAAGATGCGGTGCGTCGCGAGGTAGGCCGCGAAGAAGCCGCCGTTCGACGACCCGAGGACGTAACGCTTGTGCGTCCCGCCTTCGAGCAGCGCGTCGACCTGCCAGAGGACGCGCTCCCACTCGGCGACGACGCCCTTCATCGTGGGCGTGTCCTCGGCGTCCTGCGGCCAGCAGTAGTGATCCTTCAGCTCCGCGCGCCACGCGCAGAGGCCCCGCTTGCCGCGGGGGATGACGACGGCGAACCCGCGCTCGAGCGCGACGCTCACGGCCGCCCACTCCTCCGGCGAGCCGTGGCCCTGGTACATGCCGTGGAGGTAGACGAGGACCGGCGTCTCCTTGCTCGGGTGCTCGGGGATCGCGAAGCAGGTGTCGGAGGGCCCGGCCTCGAAGCGATCCGGGCACCACGTCTCGCCGGCGTGCGACAAGGTCGGCGGCCTCCCGTCGGCCGTGGATCCCTTGCAGCCGGCCACGGCGGCGAGCGCAGCGGCTCCCGCGACGGCGACGACAGTGGCGTGCGGCCCCCGCATCATCTTCATCAGTCTACACGACCTCCTCGGGCGGCACGACCTCGTCCGCGCGACACGCGTCGAGGACGCGCGCCCAGAGCACCTCACGTCCCGCGCCGGTCTCGGCGCTCGTGCCGACGACCGCGAGGCGCTCGCCGTCCGGCCCCCGCGCCAGCCGGGCCAGCGCCGGCTTCTGCGCCGAGAGGGAGAGCTTGTCGATCTTCGTGGCCGCGACGATGACGCGGATCCCCGGGCGCTCGGCGAGGAACGCGACGAGGTCGGCCTCTTCGTCCTCGAGGCCGCGCCGGACGTCGACGAGGATCACCACGGCGCGCAGGGTCGGCCGCTCGTGGAGGTAGCCTTCGAGGAGCTGCTTCCACGCCGCCGCCTCGCTCTTCGAGACCTTCGCGTATCCGTAGCCGGGCAGGTCGACGAAGACGAGGCGCGGCGGGACCTCGAAGGATTCGTTCGCGGCGAGGTGGATGTCGAAGAAGTTGATCTGCCGCGTGCAGCCGGGCGTGTTGCTCGTGCGGGCGAGCCCCTTGCGCGAGAGCATCATATTGAGCAGGCTCGACTTGCCGACGTTCGAGCGGCCCGCGAAGGCGATCTCGGGGGCCTCGTCGAAGAGGCGCGTCGCCGGGACCTGATCGCGCCGCGCGGCGCCGGCGGCGAACTCCGCCTCGGCGACGCGCACGCCCCCCTCGCCCCTCCCGGGCGTCGCGGGCGCGGGCTTGCCGGCGCGCGGTCGGCCCTTCCCCGGCTTCGAGAGCGCGGGCTTGCCGGGGCTCGCGCCGCCCTTGCCCGATCGCGCGGGGCCCGGGCGGGGAGCGTTCTTGCTGGCGCTCGCGTTCTTCGAAGGCACGGTCCACACGCCTTACAACCGTCGCCGCCCAGCGGCTAGCGCAACCTGCCCCACGATGCCCGGCGCGCGCCGCGATCGACGGCTCGGCGCGCGCCACGTCGTGGGCGGCGCCGCCTCGAGCGCGGCCGGCGGCGATCCGGCGGGCATCGTGCGCGCGGAGCGGCGACGCCGGCCTGGGCGGGCCGCGTTTGCGGTACTGTCGAGGGATGAGCACGGCCCCCTCGCCTTCGAAGCTCGTCGTCAACGGCGATCGCCTCTGGACCTCGCTGATGGAGCTCGCGCGCATCGGCGGCACGGCGAAGGGCGGCGTCTGCCGCCTCGCGCTCACCGACCTCGATCGGCAGGGGCGCGACCTCGTCGTCGCGTGGGCGAAGGCGGCGGGGATGAGCGTGACGGTCGACAAGATCGGCAACGTCTTCATGCGGCGCGCCGGCAGAGATCCGAAGCGGCCGCCCGTCGCGTGCGGGAGCCACATCGACACGCAGCCGACGGGCGGGAAGTTCGACGGCAACTACGGCGTGCTCGCCGGGCTGGAGGTGGTCCGCACACTGAACGATCACGGGATCGAGACCGACGCGCCGATCGAGGTCGTCTTCTGGACGAACGAAGAGGGATCGCGCTTCGTGCCGGTCATGATGGGCTCGGGCGTCTTCGCCGGCGCGTTCAGCCTCGAGTCCGTCTACGCGGCGAAGGACGTCGACGGCAAGACCGTGAAGGAGGAGCTCGAGCGCATCGGGTACGTCGGCGACGAGGAGCCCGGCGCGCACCCGCTCGGCGCGTACTTCGAGGCGCACATCGAGCAGGGCCCCGTGCTCGAGGACGCGGACGTCACGATCGGCGTCGTCACGGGCGTGCTCGGCCTCCGCTGGTACGACTGCGTGGTCACCGGCATGGAGGCCCACGCGGGGCCGACGCCGATGGCGCTCCGCAAGGACGCGCTCCAGGTCGCGACGCGGATCATGCAGGAGACCGTCGCCATCGCGCACCGCTACCCGCCCTACGGGCGCGGCACCGTCGGGTTCGTCCAGAACTTCCCGAACAGCCGCAACGTCATCCCCGGGCGCGTCTCGTTCTCGATCGATCTGCGCAACGTCGACGGCGAGCGCCTCGACACGATGGACCGCGAGATCCGCGCCTTCGTCGAAAAGACCGCGGTCGAGTCGGGGCTGACGATCACGCTCGAGCAGGTCTCGTACTTCCCGCCGTGTCCCTTCGAGAAGGGCTGCGTCGACGCCGTCGAGCGCGGCGCGAAGGAGCTCGGCTACTCCTACATGAACGCGGTCTCGGGCGCGGGGCACGACGCGGTCTACATGGCGCGCCTCGCCCCCGCCGGCATGATCTTCGTCCCGTGCAAGGACGGCATCAGCCACAACGAGATCGAGGACGCGAAGCCCGAGCACCTGGAGGCCGGCTGCAACGTCCTGCTCCACGCCATGCTCGACCGCGCGACCGCGGCAGGGTGACAGATCCCGGGAGGCGTCAGCCCTCCACCACGATCTTCACCAGCATGCCGGGCCGAAGCTGGCCCTCGCTGTCGAGACCGTTGAGCACCATGAAGCGCTCGCGGCGGAAGTCGTCGAAGGCCATGCGTCGGGACAGGCTCTCGACGGTGTCGCCCGCCCGCACCTCGACGATCGAGAGGCGCAGGGGGCGCAGCGCCTGCGCCTCGCCCGTCGACAGCCGGCGCAGGCTGTAGGAGGTGCGGCGGAAGGGCTCGGAATAGCTGGCCGTGATGTTGGCCGGCGTCACGAACAGGAAGCGATAGACGGTCTCCCCGTCCCAGCGCACGGCCACAAAGCGCACGTCCACCGGACCGTTGCGGCCATCCAGGCGGAGGTTGCCGGTGGCGCCCTGCATGCCGTTGACGTCGATGCGCTCGAGCCCGTCCGGCCGTCGTCCCTCGAGCCAGCGGTTGACGATGTAATCGGTCATCGCCATGCCCTGCGGCGCCTGGTCGCCGTCGAACACGATCTGGGCGCCGCGCTCGTCGATCGCGATCACGTTGGTGTTGCCGTTGATCATGCGGAAGCCCTGGGGCACCTCGAAGGCCAGGCGCAGGGTCGGGTGGGCGAAGGTGCGGCCGCGCACGTAGCCCTGCTGCGGGCTGTCGCCGTAGATCATGCCGTCGATGCGCCGCAGGTAGTCGTCGCGCCCCACGCGGGGGTTGCTCACCGTGGCGCGTGCGCTCTGCGCGGCCGCGACCACGCGGTCCTCGGTGCGCGGGTGGGTGGAGAACCAGCTGTCGGCCGGGGTCGCCTGGCCCTCCTGGAAGAGCAGCCGGCGCGACAGTGCCGTCTCGCGGCCGAGCTGCTCGAGGAAGGACGCCATGGCCATGGGATCGTAGCCGGCCCGGGTCAGGTAGCGGATGCCGAGCTGATCGGCCTCCATCTCCTGGGAGCGGCTGTAGCCCTGGACCCAGGCGAGCGCGCCCATGTTGGCGACCTGCGCGGCGGCCTGGTTGCCGAGCGCCACGCCGACCGCCGCCGCGCCGAGGCCGGCGAAGATCTGCTGCGTCGAGCGCTGCGCCGAGTGCCGCCCCGTGACGTGGCCGATCTCGTGTCCGATGACGCCGGCGAGCTCGGCCTCGTTGTTGGCGAGCGCCATCAGGCCGCGGGTGATGTAGACGTAGCCGCCGGGGATGGCGAAGGCGTTCGCCATGTCGCTGTCGAGCAGCGTGAAGGTGAAGGGCTGGTCGGACATCTCCGAGACGCTGTGCAGCCGGAAGGCGATCTCGGCGACATAGGCGTTGAGCTCGGGCTTCTCATCGTAGACGCCGAACTCCCGGATGACCTTGGGATGCTCCTGGCGCCCGATTGCCACCTCCTGGGCAGGCGTCATGAAGGGCGTGAAGTTGGACTGGCCCGTCGCGGGATTGGTCGTGCAGCCTGCGATGACCGGCAGGGCGGCGGCGAAGGCGATGGCGGCAAGCAGGGAACGCAGGGTACGGGTCATGGCCTAGTCGAGAACCTCGATCTGCTCTGGGTGGTCGATGTCGATGTTCGGGCCGTTGCGCCAGCCGGTCCAGCCCCTCAGGCGCACCCGTTGCCCTTCCAACGCCAATGGGTCCATGTGTGCTGCACGGAAGATCGCCCGGTCGGAAGGCGAAATCGTGGCCGTCACGTCGGTTTTCCAGTCCTCGCCGAAGTTGAGAAACACGCGCCGGTTGATTTCTGCGGTGTCGAGCACCACCCCTTCCACCAGCACGAAGGCGTCGATCGGCACGTCGCCGGGGCGCGCGGCATCGCGCACCGCAAAGAAGGGATGCGCCCAGAGCCCCAGGCCGGCGTCGCGCGCGGCCTCTTCCAGGGCCAGCATGTCGGCCAGCGCGGTCCTGTTGTCGGCGAAGCTGTAGACGCGGGCCAGGCCCGCCTCCAGCATCCGCCCCTGCACCCAGGTGCCATCGTCGAGGAACAGGTGCGCGAGGTGGCGGCCGTGGCGGTCCATGCGGGCGCCGCCCCAGGCCAGGGTGACCGGGCGATCCAGCACCAGCGCCTCCAGGGCGGTCCTGGCCTCCTCGGCCAGCGGCTGGTCCTCGACATGGGCCCGGCCCAGGGACAGCTTGGGTGCCATGATGCCGACCAGGCGCACCTCGCTGCCGTCGTCGAGCGTGACGGTGTCGCCATCGGTGATCGCGACCACCAGGGCGCGTGGCCCGACATCGAAGATCGCGGGAACGGTGTCAGCCATGGCAGTGCTGCCCGCACACAAGGCCGCCATGACGAGAAGACGCGGCAACATCCCACCAGTCTAGATCGGATCGCGTCCGGCCGGCACCCGTCGCTCTTGCCTGTTCCGGACCGGGACCGACCTGATCTAGGATGCCGCCACGGATTCGAGGGGGTGCCACGTGAAGCATATCGTGATCGCGGCGACGCTGGCGCTGGCCATGGCCTGGCAGGTCCCTCCGGCCGCCGCTCAGGACGACCCGGAATATCTGGCCTTCCGGGTCGGCGGCTTCGACGTCAACGACGACATGACCACCGGCATGTTCGGCGTGGAGTACCGCTCGGCCTGGAAGGATCTCATCCTCACGCCCATGGCGGGCGGTTTCATCAACGCCGACGGCGGCCTCTACGGTTATGGCGGCGTCTTCGTCGACGTCTTTCTCGGACGCCGTGTCGTGCTGCGGCCGAGCTTCGCGGTCGGCGTCTACTCCGATTCCGACGGCAAGGAC
>JAHBWF010000263.1 GCA_019637105.1 Labilithrix sp. | reverse complement strand
GGCGTCGAGCGCGTCGCGGACCGTGGGCTGGGTGCTCCTCGGCGTCGGCGCGGCGGGCCTCGTCACGGGCGGCGTCGCCGGCGGGCTCGCGCTCGGGACGAAGTCGAGCCTCGACGACGCTTGCGGCGCGAACCGCGGCGCGTGCCCGTCCGACCAGGAGGGACGCATCGATCGGCTCCAGCGCGAGAGCCTCGTGTCGACCATCGGGTTCACGGTCGGCGCCGTCGGCGTCGTCGGCGGCGCCGCGCTGCTCTTCTTCGCGCCGTCGACCAAGCCGGCCGCCGCGTCTTTGAGGCGTCCGGCGGTCTCCGTCGGGCTCGGGTCCGTGAGCGTCGGAGGGTCGTTCTGATGGCGGCGTGGACGAAGAAGATCGTGTGCGGAGTCGGGGCGGCGCTCGCGCTCGGCGGGATCGTCGCCTGCGACGCGATCCTGGACGTCTCGTCGTACAAGGTCGCCGCCGCGTCCGGCGACGACGGCGGGCCCGACGCCGCCGAGTGCGCGGCGAACGCCGACTGCGCCGCGAAGGGCGAGTACAACGTCTGCCGCAAGTCCGACGGCAGGTGCGTCTCGCTGCTCTCGCCCGACTGCGCGCGCGTCGTCGGCGACTACAAGGACGACAACGCGATCCTCATCGGCTCGCTCCTCCCGACCGCCGGGCCCGATCAGTCGAGCGGGCTCCCGATCCAGAACTCGATCGAGCTCGCCATCGAGGACTTTCGCTCCGTCGGCAACGTCGCGCCGCGGCCGGGGTCGACCGCGCGGCGTCCGCTGGTGCTCGTCGGCTGCAACGACAACAGCGAGAACGAGACGGCGATCCGCGCCGCGCGCCACCTCGCGAACGAGGTCGGGGTCCCCGCGATCATCGGCGCCGCGTTCAGCGGCATCACCATCGCCGTGGCCAACGAGGTGACGATCCCCTCGGGCGTCCTCTTGATCTCGCCCTCCGCCACCAGCGTGGCGATCACCCAGCTCGCCGACGACGGCCTCGTCTGGAGGACGTCGCCGTCGGACGTCATCCAGGCGGACGCCCACGCCGCGCTCTTCCCGCTCGTCGAGAAGCACATCAAGGAAGCGACCGGCGGCCCCGGGAAGATCAACGTCGCCATCGCCCACAAGGGCGACGCCTACGGCTCCGGCCTCGCGCAGACGCTCACGACCAAGCTCACGATGAACGGCGAGCCGGCCATCGACATCGGCAACGAGCCCTACTTCAAGGTCTTCAACTACGGCGACCCCGACGACACGACGAAGCCGCCGGACTACGCCACCGCGATCAGCGGCGTCGTCGCGCGCGCGCCGCACGTCGTGTACCTGTTCGGCACGACCGAGACGATCACGCAGATGATGAAGGGCGTCGAGGCCCAGTGGGCCGCGCCTCACCGGCCGTTCTACCTCCTCGCCGACGGCGCGCTGGTCTCCGAGGTGACCGACCTCATCAACGCCGCCGAGCCGACCGGGACCCTCCGCGAGCGCATCCTCGGGACCGTGCCGGGGACGAGCTCGCAGGCGTTCAAGACGTTCCGCATCCTCTACCAGTCGCGCGTCACCGACGGCACGTCGCCCGACATCGGCGGGACCGCGAACGGCTACGACGCGCTCTACAACCTCGCCTACGCCGCGGTCGCGATCGGCGACAGGCCCCTCACGGGCGCGAACCTCAAGGACGGCTTCGCCAAGCTGGTCCCGCCCGCGCCGCTGCTCGCCGTCGGCGCGCAGCAGATCAACGCCGCGTTCCAGGCGCTCGCCGCCGGCCAGAGCATCGACTTCGCCGGCGCCTCCGGTCCGCTCGACTACGACCTGACCACCGGCGAGGCGGCCTCGGACATCCAGATCTGGTGCGTCCCGCTCGCCGACGGCAAGGCCGGCGCGGGGCGCGCCAGCAGCGTCTTTTACGACGCCGCGGGCGCGAAGCTCGACGGGACGTTCGCCGCGCTCGCGAACGACTGCCAGCTCGCTCCGTGAATCGCTAGCGCGCGGCGCCGTCCGCGCGCGCCACGCGCCTGCCGAGCACCGAGGCGACGAAGGCCCGCACGGCGGCGTCGTTGGCGTCGGCGCGCACCAGCATCGAGAAGTGCCCCGCGTCCAGCGCGACGACCCGCGCTCCCGAGCGCGCGGCGTAGGCCGTCGCGCTCGAGAAGCTCGCCATCGAGTCGCGCCGGCCGTGGACGACGAGCGTGGGCAGCCCCGACGGCGGCGCGTCGGGCGCGGCTCCCGAGATGAGCACGAGGCCGGCGAGCGAGCTGCGCAGTCGCGGGGCGAGCCGGGACGCGCCGTATCCGCCGTTCGAGAGCCCCGCCAGGACGATGCGCGTGACGCCCCGCGCGCGCAGCGCCTCGACGGTGCGCCGGACGGTCGCCTCGCCGTCCGGTGACCACCAGTCTCCGATCCAACGCGTCGACGGACACGCCGTCAGCACGCCGAGCGGCGCCACGGCGCGGGCCATCTGCCAGCACGGGAGCGCGAAGTTGCCGGCGTAGCCGTGGAGGAAGACGACGGCGTCGCCGGGGCGCGCCTCGGATCCGGGCTCGACGACGACGAGATCGAACTCGGACGGCGACTGCATCCCGAGGTACGTCGCGAGCACCGGCGACGGCGCGTCCCCCTCCTCCGCGCGCATCCGCGCGTAGGCCGCCCGCATCGCCGCCGGCAGCTCGTCGGCGTCGTCGCGGAGGAGCCCGCCACCGACGAGCACGCGCGTCCCCGCCACCGCGATGTCCTGCTCGTCGAAGAGGCGCGCCACGATCCGGGGCCCCGGCGCGAACGACATCGTCTCGCCCGCGCGCGCGGTGCACCCGCGGATCGCGGCGACCGCGACGAGCGCTGCAGCGCCGCCTCGCGCCAGGCCGCGCGGGCGGAGGCGGCCCGACCGCGCCGGGACCTCGGCCCGCCCCGGGAGCGTCGTCAGCCCCCACAAGAGGACGCCCGCCCCGGCGAGGTACGCCACGGCCGACCACGTCGGCGAGCCGGTCCCCACGAGGAGGACGACGAGGACGTAAGGGAGGACCGCCAACCACGACGCGGCGCGGACCAGCGCCACGACGCCGGGGCGCGCGCCCCGGAGGGTCCCGCGGCCTTCGCCCTCGCTGGACTTCGACATGCTCATCGGATCGACACCATTTTTCTTCCGGCGCGGCGCGTGACGCAGAGAGTCGTAAGTCGTCACGGCCGTCGACGGACGGCCACGTCCCGCGTCCCTTTCTCTTCGATACGGCGCGGCTCGGTGTCCGCAACGGAACGGTCGCGTGAACGGACCGCCACGCGGTCGAACGGTCGCCGGCGCTCCTCGAGCGGCGTGCCCCACCGCCCCGAGCGTCCCTCGACCGGCGCTCGTCGGAAGCTATCCGCGAAGGCGCGGAGGCGTGTTAGGGTTCGCGCCGCCTCATGGGTGCCATCGCTGCGCGCATCACCGCGGCTCTCCTCGCGATCGGCGGGGTCGGCCTCCTCGCGGGATCCCAGCCCGCTTGCTCGTCGAACGAAGACCGGGTCGAGAGCCCGTGTCCTCCGGGCCAGACGTGCGACGTGAGTCTCACGATCCTGCACACGTCGGACATCCACTCCCGCCTCTTCCCGTACGAGCAGGTCATCACCCAGGCCGACGCCACGCTCGGCCTCGGCGAGATCGGGACGGTCGCCAACATCGGCGGCGTGGCGCGGATGGCCTACGTCCTGAACCGCGAGCGCGCGCGCGCCGGGCGCGTGATCCACCTCGACTCCGGCGACTGCTTCCAGGGCGCGCCGGTCTTCAACTTCTTCCGCGGCGAGCCCGAGGTCCGCGCGATGAGCCAGCTCGGCGTGGACGCCGCGGTCGTCGGCAACCACGAGTTCGACTTCGGCGCGCAGAACCTCGCCACGCAGTTTCAGCGCTGGTCGAGCTTCGCCCTCCTCAGCGCCAACTACAAATACGAGAACTCGTCGCAAGACGGCGCCAACGCCACGCTCGGCCGCATCGGCACCGTCGCGCGTCCGTTCACCATCCTCAACGTCGGCGGCCTGAAGATCGCCGTCATCGGGATGGCGAACTTCTCGAGCCTCACGTCGATCTTCGACCAGCCGAACCGGTCCGGCATCACGCCGCTCAACACCGTCGAGATGCTGCAGTTCTACATCGACCTGCTCCGTCCGTACGTGGACCTCATCGGCGGCGTCTCGCACATGGGCCTCGAGGTCGATCAGCGCGCGATCCGCGGGACGACCGGCCTCGACTTCATCATGGGCGGTCACAACCACGTCGTGATCAACCCGCCCCAGGAGATCCGCGACTGCTCCGCCGACCCGAACAACCCCGGGTTCGTCTGGACGGTCGACCCGAACGCGTCGATCGATCCGGCGGTCGCGCCGCCGGACGATCCCGAGCCGGAGCTCAAGGGGCCGGCGGGCAACTACGATCCGGTGAACCACCCGTGGGCGTTCAAGCGGCCGTGCAAGCCGCGCCGCGTGGTCATCGCCCACTCCGGGGCCTTCGCCAAGTACGTCGGCCGCCTCGATCTCGTGGTCACCAACGAGCCGACCCGCGCGTCGCCGACCGCCGATCCGGCCGACTACGACCCGGTCAACGGCTTCGAGATCCAGACCATCCGCTACCAGGCGTTCCCCATCGAGGTCACGGTCCCCGAGGACCCCGTCATGGTGCAGATGCTGCTCCCGTATCAGCGCGCGCTCGACAGCCTCGTCGACCTCGACATCCTCGTCGGCTACAGCCCGCTCGGGTCTCGTCGCTTCTCGACGAGCGGCGGCGACTCCCCGCTCGGCAACGTCGTCGGCAACGCGATCTGGCTGCGCCTCGGCATCCAGACCGACTTCTCGCTCACGAACTCGACGGGCATCCGCGCCGATCTGAACCCCGGTCCGGTCACGATCGAGCAGATGTTCAACATCTTCCCGTTCGACAACTCGATCACGAAGATGCAGCTCTCCGGCACCGAGGTGCAGGAGCTCTTCGACTTCACCGCCCGCCGCTCGGCTCGCCGCGGGTGCAGCACGCAGATCCAGATCGCCGGCGCGCGCGTCCGCCTCAACTGCAGCGGCTGCGAGCGCCTCGCGATCCCGTGCACCGAAGACGGCGAGTGCGTCGCCGTCGGACGCGACGTCTGCGATCTCCAGACGAACCGCTGCGTCGTCAAGTGCGCGGCCGGCACCGAGGCCACCTGCGCGCTCCGCCTCAAGGGCAGCATCTGCAACCTCGAGAAGGGCGAGTGCGAGGTCGACTCGTGCGCCGAGCAGGTCTACATCGGCACCACGGGCAAGGTCTGCAGGGAGGACGCGGAGTGCTCCGACGATCCGACCAAGCCGCTGCCCGGCTCGTGCCAGAGGGCCGAGGGCAAGGCGAACGGGCTCTGCCTCTCCGCGATCAAGCCGACCAACCTCTACGAGCTCGCGACGAGCAACTACCTCGCGACCGGCGGCTCCGGCTTCCGCGTCCTGCAGCGCAACACCACCCAGTTCGACACGAAGATCCAGCAGCGCGACGCGCTGATCGACTACCTCCGCGCGGGGCGCCCGTGCGGCTGGGACGCGGCGAACGCGACGCCCGACGGCCTCAAGGCGTGCACGACGGACGGCGACTGCGGCGACGACGCCCAGGTCTGCGCCTGCGCCGGGCACGCCGTCGAGGACGGGCCCGGGTGCCGGACCGAGGGCGACTGCGCGACCGGCAACGGCCGCTGCGTCCGGCGCACCTGCCGCGACGAGGTCGCGCAGTTCCACCTCCGGCGCTGCACCGACGCCCCCGACCTGACCGCGTGCAAGACGCCGGTCAACGCCTGCGCGATCGCCGGCGAGGAGTGCAAGATCCTCGCGTGCATCGATCCGTCGATCGGCAGCGTGACCGACGGCCGCGTGGAGATGATCGGTCGATGAAGCGCTCCTCGTCTCCCCGTCGCGCCCCCTCGCTCGGCGGCGCTCGCCTCCTGCTCGGCGCCTCGGTCCTCGCCGTCGCGTGCACCCAGGGCGCCTGCGACACCCAGGGGTTCGCCTCGCCGCGCGGAGGTACGCGCCTCGCCGTCGAGCTCGTCGGCGCCGACGACCCCGACGTCGTCGGCACGCGCCTCCGCCCGCTCGCCCTCTCGATCGACCAGCCGCAGCCGTTTCGCATCGTCGTCCGCGCCTTCGACGCGTCCGGCAACGTCGACGCCGGCTTCAACGGGTACGTGCGCATCTCGTCGAAGCCGGGCGCGATCGAGCGCATCGACTCGCCGGACGCCGAGGGCCGCAGCCTCAGGCTGACCGACGGCGTGTCGCCGGAGACCACCGTCTCCGTGACCAACGCCTACGGGACGACCTACATCCTGGCCGACGACCTCGGCTACGCGCCGGTCGACGCGCTCGGGGACCCGCCGCCCGCGTGCTCCAACGGCATCGACGACGACGGCGACGGCTTGATCGACTTCCCCGCCGATCCGGGCTGCGCCTTCGCGAACGACGACAGCGAGACCGGCGGCAGCTACGCCCAGGGCGCGAGCCCGCCGATCTTCTATCACCTCCCGCGCGTCGCCGACGTCCGCGGGCTCAAGTGCACCGATCCGGCGGACACGAGCACGTGCTCGGGCAGCGGCAAGACGCCCTACCCGAAGGAGCAGATCCTGCTCGACACGGGCTTCCACGAGAAGCCCGACGGCTCGCAGGAGTTCGACTTCGACATGGTCGTCACGCGGATCTCGTCCGACGGGTTCTACGTGACCGACATCAAGGACGAGCGCGGCGGCTTCAACAGCGTCTTCTCCTTCAACTTCAACGCGCCGCCGCGGATGCGCGTCTGCGACCGCCTCCGGACGTTCGCCGGCACCGCGACCGAGTTCTTCGGCCTCACGCAGATCTCGTACCCCACGTGGACGCTCGAGGAGTGGGACCCGCAACAGCGCCCGTGCCTCGTGCCCGAGCCGCGCGTCCTCGAGCCGATCGATATCACGTCCGCCACGCTGCTGCCGCTCTCGGCGAGCCTCGTCCGGGCCGTCTCCTCGGGTGACGCGCTCAGCGTGATGGTGACGCCGAAGTTCGGGCCCGGCTTCGTGCCCGAGCAGGGCGGCGTCTTCGTCCCCCAGCCGGACGCGACGAACTGCGACCTCAACCGGGACGGCCGCATCGACTTCACGACCGGCGTGCCCGAGCAGCGCTGCTCCGACGCGTGCACGTCGGACCCCGAGTGCACGGAGTACTCGAACTTCGTGGCGCGCAGCACCTTCCGCCTCACGCTCACCGACGCGAACGGCACCGCCGCCGCCATCCAGGCCGACGCCACGGCGTCCGCCGAGTTCAAGCCGCTCGAGATGAAGGGCAAGCCGCTCAAGGCGTTCACCGGCACCCTCCACTTCTTCTCGGGTGGCTCGCAGTTCACCATCGAGGCTCGTTGCAAGGACGACATCGTCGTCGATCTCAACGCGACCCCTCTTCCTTCCGACAAAGCGTGCGTCTTCCCGCGCACCGTTCTCGACGAGAACCCGCAGTAGTCGCGGCGCGTTCCTCGTCCTCGTCCTTGCCACCGTCTCTCGTTCTCTCTCGTGGAGCTCGCTCGATGCGCTCGTCACTCTCCAGGCTCGGCTCGTTCACGCTAGGTCTCTCGGTCGCCGGCGCGCTCGCCGGCGTGCTCAGCGCGCGTCCGGCGCTCGCGCAGCCCGCCCCCGCGGCGACGACGCAGACCGGTCCGAACGCTCCGGCGACGGCCCCCGCCAACGGCGCGGCGCCGGCCGCCGACGCGGCCGG
>JAHBWF010000262.1 GCA_019637105.1 Labilithrix sp. | reverse complement strand
TTAGCCGTCGCCGTGGAGCGCGTCGGTGTCGCGCGGGTCCTCGTCGGCGATCTCCCCATCGACGTCGCCGAGGAGGAGATCGATGTCCTCGTCCGCCAGCGCTCCCGAGAGGGCGCTCGCCTCGCCGCCGACGATCGCCGCGGCGAGCTCCTGCTTCTGACGCTTGAGGAGCGCGATCTTGTCCTCGATCGTCCCGCGCGCCACGAGGCGCACGACGGTGACCGCGCGCCGCTGGCCGATGCGGTGAGCGCGATCGGTCGCTTGGTCCTCGGCCGCCGGATTCCACCATGGATCGCAGTGGATGACCGTGTCGGCCGCGGTGAGGTTCAACCCCGCGCCGCCGGCCTTGAGCGAGATCAAGAACAGCGGCGCCGTCCCGCTCTGGAAGCGCGCGACGGCCGCGTCGCGATCCCTCGTCGATCCGTCGAGGTACTCGTACGCGACCTTCGCGCGGTCGAGATCTTCGCGCCAGAGCGTCAGGAGCTCGACGAACTGCGAGAACACGAGCGCGCGTCGGTCCTCGGAGACGAGCTCGCGAACGAGATCGAGGAAGCTCGCGCGCTTGGCGCTGTCCTCGGGCCGCGCGGCCGGGTCGACGAGCCGCGGATCGCAGGCCATCTGGCGGAGACGGAGGATCGCCGTCAGGACGGCGAGCTGCGTCCGCGCGCGCTCGCGCCGCTTCGGGTCCCGGCGGATCGCCTCGCGCACCGCGAGCGCCAGGGCGTCGTAGGCGCGCCTCTGCCGGAGCCCGAAGACGCACTCGCGATCGATCTCCGTCTTCGACGGGAGGTCGACGAGCACCTGCGCCTTCGTCCGCCGGAGGATGAACGGACGCACCGTCGCGCGCAGCTCCGCGGCGACGTCGCCGTCCGGCCGCGTCCCGATCGGACGCTCGTAGCGGGCGTCGAACTCCGCCGCGGTGCCGAGCATCCCGGGGTTCGCGAACGTCATCAGCGACCACAGCTCCGAGAGGCGGTTCTCGACCGGCGTGCCCGTCAGCGCGACGCGCATCTCCGCGTCGAGGCGGCGGGCGGCCCGCGCCGTCGCCGACGCCGGGTTCTTCACGTTCTGCGCCTCGTCGAGGACGACGCAGCGCAGGCGCGCCCTCCCGAGCCGCGCCGCCTCTCGACGGAGGAACCCGTACGTCGTCACGATCAGGTCGTGCTCCTCGAGCGACGCCGCGAGCGACGCGCCGCGCGCTCTCGCCGCGGCCCCCGTCCACGCCGTCGCGCGCAGCCCGGGCGTGAAGCGGCCCGCCTCGCGCACCCAGTTGCCGACGACCGACGTCGGCGCCACGACGAGCGCCGGCGCCCTGCCCTCGTCCTCGGCCCACCGCGCGAGGAACGCCAGCGTCATGAGCGTCTTGCCGAGGCCCATGTCGTCCGCGAGCACGCCGCCGGCGCCGAGCTCTCGGAGCAGCTGAAGCCAGGCGACGCCGGCCGCCTGGTAGGGGCGCAGCGTCGCCTCGAGCCTCGCGGGGAGCGCTGGACGAGGATCCTTCGCCAGGTCGCGCAGGCGATCACGCAGCGCCGACGCGCGCGGATCGATCCGAACGGCGACGCACGCGTCGGGGCGGTCGGCGAGCTCGATCCACCGCGCGATCCGCCCGAACTGGTGCGGCGGGACGCGAAGCGCTCCCCTCCCCCCGCCCGTCGCGCCGAGGGCGCGAGCCTCGTCGACGAGCGTCGCGACGTCGTCCGCGATCCGCGCGAGCGAGCCGTCCGTGAGCGCGACCCAGCGACGGCCCTCGACGAGCGCGCGGTGCATCCGCTCGAGCTCCACGCGGAGGGCTCCCGCGCGGAACTCGAGCTCCGTGTCGAGCCAGCCGACCTCGGCGCCGACGCGGACGTCCAGCTCGACCGGCGGCCCGACCTTCACGCTCGCGAGCGACTCGGCGACGAACACCTCGAAGCGCGGCGAGGACGAGCCGCGGAGGAGCGCGAGGCCGTTCCGCCAGAGCGCGACGGCGTCGTCCTCCGACGCGAAGAGCCCGCGATCGGTCTCGACGAGCCCCGCCTCTCGGAGCCGCGCCAGCGCCTCCGACTCGGCGGCGCGATCGCGACCGTCGCCGTCGTCCGCGCCCGCGCCGACCGGGACCTTGCCGATCGGGTAGACCGCGGAGAGCTCCGCGCGCACGTCGAGCGGCGTCCCCGTCAGCCGCAGCTCGAAGGACGGTCGCTCGAGCGGCGGGAGGCCGAACACCTCGGGCGCGGGGAGCGCCACGCCGAGCCCGTGTCCGCGGACGAGCAACGCCCGACCGACGCGCGCGGCGTTCTCGCCGCCGAGCGGCAGCGACGGGACGCGCGCCATGCCGAGGGCCGCGTCGAGATCGACCTCCGGGGCGATCGGATGGAACGCGCGCTCGGACGGCGCCCACAGGTACGGGAACGGCCCCGCGAGGAGGGACGTCCCGCCGGCGTCGCCGACGAGCGCCCCGCCCTCGGCGTACCACCGCGCCACGAGACGGTCGGCGTCGCGCTCGACGCGGGGACGAACGACCTCGCTCCCGAAGCGAACACGCGCCTTGAAGCGATCGGCGTAGACGCCGATCTCGTCGCGCAGGAGGTGCGCGAGGATCGACGCCTGCCCCCGCGTCGCGACGAGCACGTTCTTGTCGAGGTGATACGGCGCGGTGAGCTCGACGAGCCTGCGGTGGCGCGACGCGAGGCGCGCGCCGAGCACGTCCTTCGCCGCGACGAGCCCGCGCTGCGCCGGCCTCCGGTGGCGGAGGAGGAGCGCGGCCCTCGGCTCGGCGGCCGCCGCCGTCGAGACGGCGACGATCTCGACGTCGAGCTCCCACGCGTCGTCGATCGCGCGCGGAGGGAGCCACGCCGCGAGGCGCTCGTCGAGCGTGCGCTCCTCGAGCGCTCGGGCGCGGACGCCGGGCAGCTCCGCCGCGAACGCCGCGGTGGGAGCGCCGGCCGCCAGCGCGGACCGCAGCGGCTCGTGGAAGGCGACGTCGACGAGGAGGCCGATCACGTGGAGGCAGACGCGCGGTTGTCCGCAGCGGCAGGAGACGTCGAGCACGTCGTCGTCGCGGACGCGGACCGACACGTCGATCGGCGTCGAGAGGCGCGCGCCCCCCGGAGCGACGACGACCGTGGCGACGAGCCGCGACGCGGCGTCGAGCGCCGGCGGCCGCGCGTAGACCCGCGCACCGGCGAGGGCGTCGGCGACGACGTCCGCGCCGAAGCGCGCGTCGACGCGCGCGACGTCGACGCCGAGGACCCAGCGCGCCTCGACGCTCGACGTCACTTCTTCGCGTTGTCCTTCTTCGGGATCCCGCCCCGCGGGGCCACGTCCTCGAGCTTCTTGCTCGCCTCCTTGTAGCGGCCGCGCATCTCCGCCGCGAGCTCCGGCCTCTTGAGGATGAGGTCCTCGGCCTCGCGAGGGTCGGCGTCGAGGTCGTAGAGCGAGAAGCGGACGTCGTTGCCGAAGGCGATGAGCTTCGTGCGGCCGTGGATCAGCGCGCGCCGCCGCTCGTTGTAGTCGTCTTCGGGGAGGTCGACGATGACGTCGCGCGGAGCCGGCTCGGCGCCGCCGAGCTCGGCGGCCAGGCTCGTCCCCGGCAGCGCGGGGACCTTCTTGGCGCCGAGCAGCTCGACGATCGTCGGCGCGAGATCGGCGTGCCCGCGCGGCGCGTCGATCGCGCGGGGCGCCGCGCCCGGGACGTAGAAGAAGAACGGCACGTGGACGAGCTCCTCCCAGACCTCGTGCGCGTGGCGCGTGATCCCGTGCTCGCCGAAGGCCTCGCCGTGGTCGGCGGTGACGACGATGACGGTCTTGTTCGCCCACGGCTGGCCCTCGACGAAGTCGAGGAGCTTTCCGATCCAGAGATCGGTGAAGAACACCTCCTCGTCGTAGAGGTCGCGCGCGCGGCTGCGCGCGTCCGGCCGGAGGTGCGCGCTCTCGGCGTGCGCCTTGTACTCGTCGTGCGGGTCCATGTAGTGAAACCACGCGAAGAACGGCCGGCCGTCGTCGCGCGCGACCTCCGTGAGCGTCTCGATCGCGAGCGGCGTCAGCTTGTGGCTCGTGACGTACGGATCCGTCTGGTAGTCGAACGTGATCCCCGGGACGATCTTCCAGCTCTTGAAGCCGCTCTCGAAGCCCGACTGACCGGGGCCGAAATACATGTGGGCGTGCCCCGCGACGCACGGGATCCCCTCGGCGTCGAGGTGCGTGCAGACGAATTGATCGCGCGAGAGGTACCGGGTGAAGAACGAGCCTGTTCGCACGAGCTCCGACGGGTAGCGGCCGGTGAGCATCCCGGGCACGCTCTTGGACGTGAACGACGAGGTCGAGTAGCCGTTCGTGTACGAGATCGAGCGCGCGTGGAGCGCCGCCAGGCGCGGCGCGATCGGCTTCGGGTAGCCGGCCCACGGCATGTCGGCGCGGAGGCTGTCGATCGTGACGAGCAGGACGTTCCACGGCCCGCGCGCGAGGACGTCGCCGGACGACGCTCCCGCGTCGGGCGACGCGCCGGCGGACTTGTCGGCCTCCTTGTCCGCCGGCGGCGGCGACGCGGCGGCGTCGGCCTGGACCTCGCTCCGCGCCTCCGGCTTCGAGCAACCGTCACAACCCGCGAGCGCGACGGTCACGGCCGCCGCGAGGCACAGTTCACGCATCGCGGGAACCTTTACCACGTGAGGCGCGTCCGCGACGACCCGGGAGCCCGCGCGGGCGCGGCCGCGGCCGCGCTCACGAGCGCGCGGAGGCTACTTCTCCTTCAGCGCGCAGTGCCCCTTGTCACACCAGACCTTGCGCTCCTGACACGTCGGCGGCGGCTTCGTCCTCAGCGACGCGCAGTCCTGCTCGTTCCACTTCTTGCACTGCGTGTCCGTCACCTTCTGGACGGTGTCGTTCCACTCCTTCTCCTCGGACTTCGGGATCGCGCCGGTCACGCAGGCGAAGCCGCACGCGCGACCCTTGATGGGCGTGCAATCCGCGTCCTTCTTGCAAAGCTTGTCGACGGCGATGCGCTCGGCGTCGAGCTCCGCGTTCGCCTCGTCGAGGAGGGCGTCGCACTCGGCCTGCTTGTCGGGCTTGGCCGGCCCGCCGGCGTCGGCTTCGACCTCGGGGGTCGCCTGGGGCGACGCCGGCGCGGTGTCGGTCGGCACCGTCGCGACCGTCGGCTCCCTCTTCGGCTCGGAGCCGCACGCCACGGCCGCGGCCGCGGCCGACACGACGACGAGGACCGCGTGGCCCGCCCTGATTCGCACGTTCTTCCTGGTTTCGATCATCATCGCGAGCCAGCGTCGCATGACTCGAGGGCCCGTCGGATCAAGAAACGAACGGACGCGCGCGGCCCGGCCCGCTCCCGGAGGCGCACCCCCTAGCGCAGGCAGCGCCCGATCATCCGGAGCGTCGACGCGCGACGGCCGCCGGAGGCGCCCCGGAACGGATCGTCGGGCCCCTCGATGACGCTCCTCAGCCGCGCGAGCGCGGCCCGATCGTCGAGCGCGCACGCGGCCACCGCGCGCTGCCGCAACGTCTCGCGCACGATCCGCGGCGTCGGGAGCGGTCCGGCGAGCGCGTCCTCGAGCGTCGCGGCGCCCTTCTCGTAGAAGCCGCGCTGGACGAGGTTCCGGCCGACGAGGTAGCTCGCGAGCGGCGAGCGCCCCTCCGGCGTCGCGGCCGGCCAACGCCCGAGCGCCGTCCCCGCGAGGAACACGTCCGGACCGCGTTTGTCGTCGCCGAGCAGGAGCGCCTGGATCGCCTCGCGCGCGGGCGGATCCGCGGTCGCGAGCCGCTTCACCTCGAACGTCCGCGCGTTGTCCTCGTCGAGAGAACGCGCGGCGAGCGCCTCGTAGCGCCGCCGTGCTCCCTCGAGCTCCCCGTCGATGAAGTCGGCGTCGGCGAGCGCCTCCTCCGCGCGGTCCCGCCACGTCCGCGGGACGTCCTCGCGCGACGCGAGCGCCTCGAGCTCGCTCCGTCCCTTCTCGCGGTCGCCGTGCCGGCGCATCGTCTGGGCGCGCCAGTGGCGCGACGCGTGGTCGAGCGCGTCCTTCGCGAGCACCTCGTCGTAGAGGCGGATCGCCTCGTCGTAGCGCTGCGTGTCGCGACACACGTCGGCGTCGCGGCGGGTCGCGTCGACGAGGTGCGGACACTTCCGCCCGAAGACGCCGGGGCGCGAGAACTTCGCGCGCGCGAAGCTCTCGGCCTCCTCCGGGAGGTCCACGGTCCCGAGGTGCTCGCGGAACGCCGCGTCGAGCTCGGACCACGTCTTTCCGGTGAGCGCCACGACGTCGCCGCCGCCGTACCAGGCGCGGACGACCTCCGTGCCCCAGCGCTCGCCCATCCACGAGATGAACGCGCCCGCGAGCGTGTAGCTCTTCGCCGAGGCGTCCCCGAGGAAGCCGAGCGAGAACACGCGCTGCATCGGCGGCAGGATCCCGATCTGCATCATCGCGCGCGCCCACTGCGCGTCGGTCAGGTCCTCGTCGTCGGGCGCGGCGAAGACCGCGACGCCCTCGATGAGCCCGGGGTTGGGCAGGTAGCCGCCGAGATCGCCCGCGATCCGGAAGGCGCCGCGGCCGAAGCTCCCCGCGACGACGTGCGCGAGCTCGTGACCGAGCACCGCGTGCGGGTAGCCGCCGAGCTGGAGGTAGACCTCCTCACGCCACGGCTTCGCGATGTACGTGTGCGCGGCGCCCATGAGCCGCTTCTTGTCGGCGTCGTCGCGGAAGAAGAACGCGCGGACGCGCGCCGGTCCCCTCGCGCCGAGGCGCTGCTCGACCGCGGCGAGCTGCTCCTCGCAGTCCTTCAAGAGGAGCCTCGCCTCCTGCTCGCGCGTGGTCGACGGGTACACGACGTCGCAGCGCGCCCCGTGCTTCTCGGCGCCGAGGTCCCGGACGATCGACGCGGTCGTGCTGTGGTGCCCGAGCGCCGCGCCGGAGAGCGTGACCGCGACGCTCGCCGCTCCGGCCGCGAGCGCGAGCGCCGCGCGCGCGCGCGTCGCGTTCGACCGGAGATCGAGCACGAGGCCGAACGGGCGCGCGTCGTCGCGCTCGAGGACCGACGCGCCGAGCAGCGCGGCCGCGAGCGTCGCGAGCGAGCCCAGCCGGTACGTGAGGAGCGACGCTCCGGCGTCGATCACGGTGTCGTAGAGCGTCCCGCTGAAGTAGCCGACGAACGGATCGAAGGCGAAGATCATCGGGGACGAACGGAAGCGGTAGACGCTGACGACGACGCCCGCGATCGGCGCCGCGAGCGCGAGCGTCGCCGCGACGAGCCGCGTCCGCCGCACGCGCCCGCGCGCCGCGAGCGCGCCGGTGAGCTCGCCCGCGGCGGCCCCCCAGGCGCCGCCCATCACCGCGCCGATCGCGGCGGTGAGCACGAAGTAGAGGAGCGCGCCCCAGAGCTCGCAGAGGCCGACGCGCAAGACGTGGAGGAGCGCGGTGATCATCGAGACCGTCGCGCGCGCGAGGCCGAGGACCACGCCGCGACCGAGCGACGCGAGCGGCGCGCGCTCGTCGCCCTCGGCGCGCGCCGCGTCGAGCGCGGTCGCGATCGCGCACGCGCTCGGGACGATCAGGCCGGTCGCGAGCGCGTGCTCGTAGCCCGGCCCGCCGAAGAGCGGGAGGAACCCGACGCCGCCCATCGCGACGGCGACGAACGCCGCGGTGCGCATGAACGGCGGCCGTCGCATGGAGACCTCAGGGCGCGTCGCTCGGCGTCGTCGGCGGCGCTTCTTGCGACATCGGCGGCGGCGCGCTCGGCTCCTCGAGGACGATCGGCAGCACCTG
>JAHBWF010000261.1 GCA_019637105.1 Labilithrix sp. | reverse complement strand
TCGCTCCAGCGCGAGGTCGAGCTGCTCGACGCGGTGAAGCGCGGGCTCCGCGCGGGCCTGTCGGACGAGGCCGAGCGCGCGCTCGACGCGTACGACGCCGAGTTCGGGCAGGGGGCGATGAAGCAGGAGGCGGGCTTCCTCCGGATCCGTCTGTTGCTCGCGAAGGGCGATCGCGCGGGCGCCGTCGCGCTCGGCGAGGAGCTCCTCCGGCGGCACCCGGACAACGTCCACGCCAAGCGCATCCGCGCCGCCCTCGCCGCCGAGGGCGGGGACAAGACCAGAACGCAGACGTCACCTCGTTGATCGCGACGAGGCTCACCGCTCGCGCCGTCCGGCCGAGCGCGAGGATCGATCTTCCATGGGTTCGCCGATGAACGACCAGCGCGCAGAGTCCCCTCACCCGCAGCGCGGCCTCGGGCCTCGAGCCGTGTCCGTGGCGCTCGCCGGCGCCGTCCTCTGGAGCTGCGCGACGACGGACGCGTGGCTCGGGGACGCGCCGGAGGGGCCGCGCCTCACGCCGGAGGCCGACGCGTCCGCCGAGGTCGACGGCGACGTCGACGGCGTCGCGACGCTGATGTGCGCCGCCACCGAGTGCCCCGCTCCGTACACGACGTGCCCGTCCGATTTCGGGCCGACGTACAAGTGCGCGGTCGATCCGCGGCGCGACGCGAAGCACTGCGGCGCTTGCGGCAACGAGTGCCTCTCGTTCGAGCCGATCCACATGACCTCGCGCTGCGTCGAGGGCGCGTGCGCGCTCGAGTGCCTCAGCCTCCCGCGGTACGTCTTCCCCGACGGCGAGGAGCCGACCAAATACGAGAACTGCAACGGCCTGCTCGACGACGGCTGCGAGGTGGACCTCCTCTCCGACCGGTCCAACTGCGGGGCCTGCGGCAACGCGTGCGCCGCCGGCACGCGCTGCTTCCGCGGCCAGTGCGGGTGCCCGAGCGGCCTCACCGACTGCAACGGCTTCTGCGTCGACCTCACGAGCGACGACCTGAACTGCGGGGCGTGCGGGACCTTCTGCGAGTACCCCGACACGCCGTGCGAGCCGATGCCGGAGAACGCCGGCTACGGCTGCGTCGCGAGCACGTGCGGCGAGCTGAAGTGCGGGTTCGGCTCCGACGACTGCGACGGCGACCTCGCGCTCGGCTGCGCCTCGAACGGGTGCGAGACCTCGCTCTTCGAGCCGACCAACTGCGGGGCCTGCGGCCGAACGTGCAAGGCCGGCGAGGAGTGCCGCGAGGAGAACGGCGTCATCGACTGCCGGCCGAGCTGCGAGGCGAGCGGCAAGGTGTCGTGCCCCGGCGGCTTTTGCGCCGACCTCCTGAACGATCCCGAGAACTGCGGCGGCTGCGGGCTCTACTGCCCCTTCGCCGGTCCCCGGCAGCAGCGCGCGTGCGACAAGGGGGTCTGCGTCGTCGCGTGCGCCGAAGGCTTCGGCGACTGCAACGGCGATCCCTCCGACGGGTGCGAGACGGATCTCCGCTCGCACCCCGCGAACTGCGGGGCGTGCGGCGTCACCTGCGACCTCGCGCTCGGCCAACCCTGCGTCGAGGGCCGGTGCCTCGTCGCTCCTTGCGAAGATCCGGAGACGAAATGAGCCGCGCGAAGATCGCCGCCGCCGCGTTGCCGTCGATGCTCCTCGCGCCGCTCGTCCCGTTCGTCATGGCGAGCTGCGCCGAGACCGACGACGCGAGGCCGTCCGAAGAGGACGCGTCCTCGATCATCCAGCCGCCCGACGTCGACGCGTCGGCCTCCGACGCGTCCGACGCGGGGCCCTCTTGCGACGCCGGCGATCCCGGCTGCGTCTCGAAGCTCCTCACCTGCGAGGAGGCCGACTTCTGCCCCGTGCCGTCCGCCGTCGACCGGCGCTACGTGCTCACCGCGGTCTGGGGCTCGGGCGCGAAGGACGTCTGGGCGGTCGGCTCCGGCGGGACGATCACGCACTGGGACGGCGCGGCGTGGAAGCTCGTGCCTTCGAGCACGACCGACACGTTCCACGCGGTCTGGGGATCGAGCGCGAGCGACGTCTGGGTCGCCGGCTCGTCGGTGACGCTCCTCCACGGCGCGGGGTACTCCGGCGGCGGCGGCGCGTGGACGCCCGCGCCGGCCTTCTCCGCCGAGGAGGTCGACTACGTCTACCCCGGCCGCGTCCACGCCGTCTGGGGCGCGAACGCGGCCGACGTGCGCGTCGGCGGCGCTCCGTTCGGCGCCGACACGCCCGACGGGATGATCTCGGGCAACCTCCTGCGTCGCGCGTCCGCCGACGCGGGCGGCGGCGCCGGCTGGGAGGTGCTGAGCGGCCTCGACGGGCGGTGGCACGACGCGACCGCCCGCGCGATCTGGGGGAGCTCGGCGCGCGACGTCTGGATCGCGCTCGACAAC
Source organism: Labilithrix sp. (assembly GCA_019637105.1). Classification (GTDB taxonomy): domain Bacteria; phylum Myxococcota_A; class Polyangia; order Polyangiales; family Polyangiaceae; genus Labilithrix. Next base: position 5,754 of record JAHBWF010000261.1, on the reverse strand, counting down.
GGCAACGCGGAGCCGTGGGCGCGCGGCACGATCGCGCACGGCACCGCGAGCGCTGCGGGCGATCCGCTGACCTGGACCGCGGTCGACAGCAAATCCACGGCGCCGCTCGAGTCGATCTGGGGCTCGGGCGCGAAGGACGTCTGGGCGGTCGGCGGCGGCGGCATCGTGCGCCGCTTCACCGGCGGCGCGAGCTTCGCGATCGTCGACGGCGTCCCCACGACGGAGGCGCTCCACGGCGTGTGGGGGAGCGGGCCGAACGACGTGTGGGTCGTCGGCGACTCCGGCACCATCCTGCATTTCGACGGCGCCGCCTGGTCCGAGGCCACCGCCGCGTTCCCGCTGGGCAAGAAGCCGGACCTCAAGGCCGTGTGGGGGAGCGGGCCGAACGACGTGTGGGTCGTCGGTGACGCCTTCGCGCTGCATTTCACCGGAAAGAAGGCGGGCCGATGAGAGAGAGCCTGCGCAAGGTGCTCGTGGTGGTCGCGGCGCTCCAGGGCGTCGGGTTCGCCGTCGCCGCCTGCTCGAGCGACGACGACGCCGCGGCGCCTCCCGGACCCGACGGCGGAGACGCCGCCGAGGCGTCGACCAACGACGCGTCGTCCGACGCCGGCGGAGACGCCGCCGACGCCGACGCCGCGCCGCGCGCCTGCTCCGACGAGAACTTCTGCCACACGGCGCTCCCCGTCGCGGCGACGCTCCGGGGCGTGTGGGGGCACGGAGAGATCGTGTGGGCCGTCAGCGAGCAGGGCGACGTGCTCCGCTGGGACGGCGCGGCCTGGAGCGTTCACGCGTCTCAGCTCGGCGCGCTCTACGCGATCTGGGGCGCGGGCGAGGCGGACATCTGGATCGGCGGAGAGGGCGGGCTCTTCCACGGCGTGGGCGCGAGCTCTCAGGCCGTCACGTTCGAGCCGGTGACGACGCCGGGCGACGAGGCGATCCCGATCGCGTCGATCTGGGGCGCCGGCGCCGGCGACGTCTGGGCCGTCGGAGGCGACGTCGACGACGAGACGTGGTCGCCGCGCTCGCGGGTCCTCCACCGGCACGGCGGGGCGTGGGCGCTCGATCCGCTCTCGTCCGAGCCCTTCGCGTTCTCGCGCGTCTGGGGCGACCGCGCGGGCGGCGTCTGGATCGCCGGCGACGACGGCACGGAGCACTCGCAGACGAGCGGCGTCTACCTCCGCGCGGCGGGGGCCGACGACTTCGCGCCGGTCGCGGTCTCGGCCTACAACGAGGACGAGGGACCGGCGCAAGGCGGCCCGGGCGCGTTCACCGGCGCCGGCACGGGCGCCGACGGCCGCGTCGTCTTGATCGGCCGCACGCTGAGCGCGACCCCTTCGTTCTGGTACGGCTCCGAGGTCGGCGTCGACGCCGGCGCGTGGACCTACGAGGCGCGCGATCCGAACGACATCCCGCTGCGCGCGGTCTGGGGGATCGACGGCGGCGCGACCTGGCTCGCCGGCGACTACGGGAGGCTCCGCAGCTCGTCGGGGACGAAATGGACGCAGGCGGCGATCATGATCGCGGACTTCCCGGTCATCGAGCCCCTCTACGCGATGTGGGGGACGAAGGCCGACGACTTCTGGGTCGTGGGCCGCGACGTCGCGATGCACCGCATGCCCAGGAAGGGGCCGTGATCGTGGACTCGACAGGAACGCGCGCTCGGCTGCGCTCGCTCTCGTACCTCGCCGCGCTCGCGGGCGGCGCGCTCGCCGCCGCGGCGGCCCTCCTCGCGTGCTCCGACGACGGCGAGAGCCCGCGTACGCCGTTCGAGGAGGACGCCGCTCCCGCCCCGTCGCTCCCGGAGGCGGGCGCGCCGACGGACGGGGCGGTCGTCGACGCGCGCGGCCCGTTCGATCCGCGCGACGAAGCCGTCACGTGCGACGCCTCGCCCTGCGTCACGCAGATCGTCGCCGGCGACGGCCACTTCTGCGCGCGCATCGCCGACGGCACGGTCCGTTGCTGGGGCGACGACGCCCTGGGGCAGCTCGGGCGGCCGGAGGAGGCCGACGCCGGAGCGGGCCCCTCGCGCGCGGCGGACGTCCAGGGCGTCACGCAGATCAGCGCCGCCGGCGCGACGACGTGCGCGCGCGTCGACGACGGCGGCGTCTTCTGCTGGGGCGGCAACGCGAACGGCGAGCTCGGGCGCGACCTCGATCCGCCGTTCGACGACGAGGCGCACCCGATCCCCGAGCGCGTCGCGATCGACGCCGCGGCGCGCGTCGACGTCGGACCGCGGAGCGTCTGCGCGACGACGTCGGCCGGAGCCGTCTACTGCTGGGGCAACGACGAGAGCGCGCAGCTCGCGCGCGGCGAGCCGCAGCTCGAGCCGGGAGCTCCCGGGCCGGCGGCGCTCGGCGTCACGGCGAAGCGGACGGGCGCGGGGGTCGACACCGGGTTCGCGCTGACGACCGACGGCGCGCTGCTCACCTGGGGCGCGGTCGCCGGGCCCGCCGGCGTCCTCGCGGGGCGCGTCTCGTCGGTGACGCCCACGCCGCTGCCGAGCTCCGTGCAGCGCCTCACGAACGTCACGAGCTTCGCGGTGTCGGGCACGACGCCCGGAGCGATCCCGCCGGACGCGCTCCCCTGGGAGCCGCCGCCCCCGCCGAACCAGCACGCGTGCGCGGTGATGAACGGCGACGCCTACTGCTGGGGCAAGAGCGAGCGCGGCGCCCTCGGGAGCGGCCTGCCGGATCCCGTCGTCCCGCTGCCCACGCTCGCGCGCCTCGGCACGCGCGCGTACGCGCAGCAGATCGCCGCGGGCGGCGAGACCACGTGCGTCCGCCTCACCGACGGCAACGTCGCGTGCACGGGCGAGAACGCGCGCGGCCAGCTCGGCAACGGCGCCGTCGGTCCGTTCGCGAGCTCGTTCACCGCGGCGACCACGCTCTCCGGCCGGGCCGTGCAGGTCGCGGTCGCGAAGGAGACGGTCTGCGCGCTCCTGCAGGGCGGGACGGTGTCCTGCTGGGGAGGCAACGCGCACGGCGAGCTCGGCCTGGGCTCGAGGGACGACGACGCGCACCCCTCGGCCGCGAAGATCACGTTCTGAGAGAGACGGCAGCCATGACGATCGCCCGCACCGTACCGAGCTCGTTCATCCTCGCCTCTGCGACCGGCGTCTTCGCGATCGTCGCCGCGTGCAGCTCGCGGAGCGGCTTCGACGACGGCACCACGCCGCCGTTCGACCCCGCCGACGCGGAGGCGCCCTGCGGCGACCGCAAGTGCTCGCGCGACCTCCGCAGCGTGATCGACGCCTGCCCCGACGCCGGAGAGGCGATCGTCGAGCGGTGCGCCGACGACAAGGGCTGCGGCAACGGCGCGTGCGTCGACGCCTGCGAGAGCGCGCGCCTCTCGAAGGGCTCGGCGGGCTGCTCGTTCTGGACGTTGCCGCCCGACGACGACTACTTCGGGCGCGGCGCGTGCTTCGTCGCGATGATCGCGAACACCTGGCCGCGCGCGATCTCGATCCGCGCGGAGCTCGGCGGCGAGGCGCTCGACATCTCGAGGTCGGTCTACGTCGCCACGAAGAGCGGCGACGAGACCACGTATACGCCGCTCTCCGGGCGCCTCCCGCCCGGGGAGGTCGCGCTCGTCTTCCTCTCGCAGGAGGACAAGCCGGAGAGCCGGGACTTCACGCGCTGCCCCGACGGGGTCACCCCCGCGCTCGCCGCCGATCCGATCGCGCACGGCACGGCGCGGACGCGCGCGTTCCACATCGTCACGGACGCGCCGGCGTCGGCGTACTCGATCTTCCCGTACGGCGGATCGCGCTCGTTCTACCCGACGGCGACGCTCCTCTTGCCCGAGTCGTCGTGGGACAAGAGCTACGTGGCGGTGAGCACCGCGAACCTCTCGCGCTTCGGGCGGCCGGGGAGCGAGCCGCGCACGCTGCAGATCGTCGCGGCCGAGGACGACACGAAGGTCGAGATGCGGCCGAACGCGGGGCTCGTCCAGGGGATCGACGTCGACTCGGTCTTCCAGGGCGAGACCGGCTCGTGGACGCTCTCGCGCGGGGAGGTGCTCCAGATCACGCAGCGCGACGCGTTGAGCGGAAGCGCCATCGCGTCGAGCAAGCCGGTCGGGCTCTTCGGGGGCGCGACCTGCGCGTTCCTCCCCGGCGAGCTCGAGTTCTGCGACCTCACCCAGCAGCAGATCGCGCCGTTCGCGCAGTGGGGCAGCGAGTACGCGCTCGTGCCCTTCGCGCCGCGCGTCGAGAGCCTGTCGACGACCGTGCGCGAGACGGTCCCGTGGGGCCTCGTCGGCGCGGTCGACGGCACGGTGCTCACCTACGACCCCGAGCGCCCGCTCGGCGCGCCCGAGACGCTCGCCGCCGGCGAGGTGGCCACCTTCTTCACCGACGCCCTCGTCGTCGTGAAGAGCCAGGACGCCGCTCACCCCTTCCACGCCGCGGTCTACATGACGGGCTCGAAGTTCAACGGGGGCACCGGGCAGCCGGCGAGCGGCCCGTTCGGCCCGATGCGTCCGGACTCGACGGGCGATCCGGACTTCGTGAACGTCGTCCCGTCGGATCAGTTCCTCGATCGCTACGTGTTCTTCGCGGACTACACGTACGCCGACACGTCGCTCACGCTCGTCCGCCGCAAGACGGCGCAGGGGTTCATGCCGGTCGAGCTCGAGTGCGGCGGCGTGGTGACCGGGTGGGCGGCGCTCGGCGCGTCCGGCGACTACGAGTACACGTGGGTCCGCCTCACCAAGGGCTTCGTCCCCGCGAAGCTCGCCGAGGGGACGTGCGGCTACGGCCGCCACGAGGCGCGGAGCGAGGGTCCGTTCTCCGTCACCGTCTGGGGCGTCGACCAGTTCGCGAGCTACGGCTACGCGGGCGGGCAGGGCAGCCGTCCGATCAACGACGCGCTGCCCCCGCCGGTGAACTGACCGACGCGCGCTCGGCGCGCCGCGCGGGCGCCGCCCGGCCGGGCTCGCCCAAGGCGTCCGCCCGCGCGGATCGGCCGCCTACGGCGCGGAGGCCGCGAAGACGTCTCCGTCCGCGGTGAACCAGAACGTCCTGCAGTCGGCCGAAGGTTGCACGTCGCGCATCGGCCCGAGCTCGACGTCGCTCGCGACGAGGCCCGACGCGGTCAGCGTCACGACGCGGCTCCGGGCCGTCGGCTCGTCCCACACGAAGAGCGTCCGCACGTCGGCGCTGACGCCGGTGACCGCGCGCCTTCGGCCGGCCTCGCCGCCGAGCGCGGCCTCGGCGAAGGGAGCGCCGCCGGCGAACGGAGCGGTCGTCCGGAAGCGCGTGCTCACGAACGTGCGCGCCGAGCCCGCGCCGACGCGCGTGTAGAGGATGAACGTGTCGCCGCGCGCGAAGACGGGGTCGGCGAACCGCTCGCCCGCGGGCCCGAGCTCGTCGAGCCCCTGGGCGTTCAGCGTCTCGAAGGGGCCGGCGGCCGGAGGCCCGAACGCCTCGCCGCGATCGCCGCGCGCGAGGAGCGAGAAGCCGAGGCCGTCGGCGTCGACGATCGCGAGGCCGAGCCCGTCTTCCTGGAGCGCCACGCGGCCGAGCCGGAACGCGCCGGACGTGGTCCGCTCCGGACCGAAGGCGTCCGCGACGTCCGCGCGATCGACGTAGTGCACCGTGACCACGCCGCCGTCCTCGGTGGTCCACGCGGCCGAGCGGCCGTCGAGCGTGACCGACAAGCCGACGTCGTCGGCGGCCGTGGAGCACGGCAGGAGCGCCGGCGCGCCGAGCGCGATCGCGGCGGGGCAGACGGCGGGCGGATCGTAGGAGATCGG